>DASSGK010000217.1:0-22065 GCA_035693505.1 Vicinamibacterales bacterium | reverse complement strand
CAGCGTCGAGCGCGTGTCGCAGGAGATCAAGGATCCGGCGACTGGCAAGGTGATCCGCCGCCTGAGCTCCAGCATCGGCATCCTCAAGGTCGTGGACGTCGACGATCAGTCGTCGGTTTGCGAGATCGTGTCAGGCACCGGCTTCAAGGTGAGCGATCCCGTGAAGACCGTTACGAAGTAAGAGTCCCCCTCCGGCTGTCTCAATCCCGCGCTTCGCTCAAACCGGAGCGAAGCGCGGTTTCTTCCTTCCGGTTTTTCCCCGACTCAAGTCAGTCTCTCACTCCGGCGAACCTGGCAGCAGATGCAGGTGACCCATCAGACCGCCGTCTGCGTGGTCGAGGATGTGACAGTGAAACATCCACATGCCTGGACGTTCGTCGAAGACCACGACGAAACGGATCGTGCCGTCGATCGGCACGTTCAACGTGTCTTTCCAGGCCAGCGGACGAATCAGCTTCAGATTCTCGTCGAGCGGCAGAAACGAGAAGCCGTGGAGGTGCATCGGATGGTCCCACTTCGTGCTGTTCTTGACCGTCCAGATTTGGGTCGCACCGATCCTTGCGGTGAACGGTTTCGCCTTCCAGAACGGCACGCCGTTCACGTGGAACTCCGACTTGCCGTCCGGTCCCGCTGGTGGCAGCGTCAGTTCGACGTTGACCGCGGTGGCCCCTGCGAGCGGCGGCGCCACGATGTCGCGATGCAGCGTGGGCAGCGTTCTCTTCGCGAGCGTCGGTTCGTTGCTGAATGCAATCGTCAGTACATCCTCGGGGATCCGGAATTCCACGCTGCCGTAGCCGCGGTTGTAGAGATCCGCTCGGAGCGTCAGTGTTCCACCAGGCGGCCCTTTCGGTGTGACGATGACATCCGCGCGTTCGCCGGGCGTGACCAGCAGTGAGTCGGTCGTCTGCGGCCGTTCCTGCAGGCCGCCATCGCTGCCGATGACATAGAAATCCTGTCCTTCGAGACTGAGGAGGAAGAATCGGCTCTTGGCGGCATTGACGATCCGCCAGCGCTGCGGAGCGCCGGAGCGGGCTCGAAGCGTCGGATGCACCTTCCCGTTCGCCAGCACGTACGTGCCTTCGCGCCCGAAGACCATGCCGGCCGGGCCGCCGCTGTCTGCGGATTCGAGCACGCCGTGGTCGTCGAAGCCGATGTCGCTCAACACCAGCGTCAGCTCGTCGGCGACTCCCACGCCGTCGTCCGGGTCTTCCACGAGCAGCGCTCCGTATAGTCCGAAGCCGACCTGTGCCGCCGACAGGACGTGCGGGTGATACCAGTAGAGCCCGGCGTCGCGGGCCACGAAGTCGTACGTGAAGGTGCCGCCGGTTACGACCTCCGGCTGCGAGACATCGGGCACGCCATCCATCTCAATCGGCACCCGCACGCCGTGCCAGTGAATGGTCGTTGGCCGGGGCAGGTTGTTCGTGAGGTGAACGATGACCCGGTCGCCGACGTGCGCACGGATCAGCGGGCCGGGCAGACGGCCGTCGTACGTCCAGGCGCGAACGGTCTTGTCCGGTGCGACCGCCACATCGGCGACCCGAGCGGTCAGATCGACCTCGACGATCTTCGGATCAGGGTTGTTGTCTTGAGCTTCGGAAAGACGGAGCTCCTGATCCCACCCGTCCGGTGCAACGGAGCTCGAGACGGCCGCTGGAGTGCCTGCCGAGCCCGCAATTATCAGGGCAACGGCGCCAAGTATGTAGCCAAGCTTGCGCATTGAAGATGTATTTAGAATACATATTTAAGGCTACAATTGCCAGCGGAGGCGGAGCCCGGTGACGTTGACCAAATTCTCAGACTATTCGTTGCGCCTGTTGATTTATCTCGGATTGCATCGGGATCGTCTCGTGTCGGTCGGCGAGATCAGCAAGGCCTATCGCATTTCACCGCATATCGTGGTCAAGGTCGTCCAGTTGCTGGTAGAGGAGCAGCTGATCATCACCGTCCGCGGCCGAAACGGCGGACTCCGCTTGAACAAGCCGCCGGCGGCGATCAACGTGGGCCGGCTGATTCGACGCACCGAGCCGGGGTGGGATCTGGTCGAGTGTTTCAACGCCGAGCGCAATACCTGTCCGATCGACGGCAGCTGCGAGCTCAAAGGTGCGCTGAAGCGCGCGCAGCGCGGGTTTCTCGAGGTTCTCGACGGCTACACGGTCGCGGATTTTCTGCCTCGAGCGCCGGCCCTGATCCGCCTGCTGAGTCAATCTCTCGAAGCCAATCGGTAGCTCCGAACCCTGAACCCTGAACGTCGAACGCTGAACCCTGCACCCTGAACGCTGAACCCGTCGCCTATCCCTCGACCACCGTCCTGCCCGCGAACCAACGCACCGTGAACGCGATCGGCAGCCCGACGACTGCCATGTGCACGACCAATCCCAGTATCAGGTCATACAGCTGGTATGGACCTCGCGCGTGGAGCGCCGACAACGGCAGCACGACGAGGCTCATCACGAGCTCAACCGCGGCGCCATAGAACAAGCCGCAGACCAGCGGGTGTTCCAACAGGAAGCGCAGTCTGCCGGTGGCCGCGTAGTAGTAGGCCGCCGCGAACGAGGTCGCGATGAAGAAATGCAGGAGGACGCCCAGCAGATACGTTCCTGGACCTCCGCGGAAGGCCTGCCGCCCCAGCAGGCCCGCGGCAATCGACAACGGAATCCTCGAACCGAACAACGTCATGGCTTGCGTCAGGTCCAGAGTCCCTGCAATGAGGCCGGCCACACCAATCGCCTTCAGCGCGTTCCTTCGCATCCGTATCCTCGCTTTCCATCTCACGAGACGACCGAGGGCGCGGAAAGGTCCTGAACGCGGCCTGAAACATCCTGAATCCGTCTGAAATGACGCAGAGTCTGTCTGAGACTTCACGGGAAGGGTGATAATCGGGGCGATGGAACGCCCGAGCCCCAAGCGGATTCGCATCGGCGCCTGGGTCGTGAGCCCGGCGTCCAGTGAGATGTCGCGCGACGGCGAGGTCGTTCGCCTCGAGCTGCGGTCGCTGCGGCTGCTGATGTGCCTCGCGGATCGAGCCGGGGAAGTCGTCAGCATCGAGCACCTGCTCAGCCACGTCTGGTCCGGAGTCGTCGTGAGCCCTGACTCGGTCTACCAGGCCGTCGCGCTGCTCAGGCGACTCCTCGGCGACGACTCCAGGCAGCCGACCTACATCGAGACGGTGCCCCGTCTTGGATACCGCATGGTGGCGTCAGTCGGTCCCTGGGAACACGATGCCCCAACGCCGGAGTCAGACTCCGCGCCGGCATCGGCCAACGAGTCTCTCTCGCCGGCTGGCGCGACGCCTGTCGACTCGCGGTCTCGCTCCGGGTTCAGGTGGGCCGTCGGCACTCTTCTGTGTTTGGGATTGGTCGCAACGATCGTGATCGCCGGCCGACCAGCGAACAAGACTCAATCAGCGGCCGCTGCGTCGACTCGCGAGTCGCAGAAGTCGATCGCCGTGTTGCCCTTTCTCGATCTGACCGACGACCGAATGAGTCACGAAACCTTCGCCGATGGCATGACGGAGGAGTTGATCGACAGGCTCAGCAAAGTCCCTGGACTCCACGTGCCGGCGCCGACGGCGTCGTTCTATTTCAAGGGCAAGAAAAAAGCGGTCGCCGAGATTGCCACGGCGCTCGGCGTCACCTACGTGCTGGATGGGAGCGTGCGTCTCTCCGGTCCAACGCTCCGCGTGGCCGCACGGCTGGTCCGCGCAGACACGGGATACGTCGTCTGGTCGGAAACCTACGACCGGCCGTTCGACGACGTGCTGACGGTGCAGGACAACATCGCGGGCGAAGTCACGAAAGCGCTGGTGGCGTCGATCGACGGCGCGCCGGACACCCACAAATCCGAGTAGTCCTCCACCGTCGTCGGCGCCATCGACTCGCAAATGGTCGGCGCGATCACGATAGCCGCACGTCGGCCTTCTCCGCGGCTCAGGACGCCGAAATCAGTCGCCGCCGGGTCCTGAGAGTTTGGTGACCGACCCTTTCTCCTTCGATCCCGGCTTGTCGCTCCAGTCGACAACGGAACCGTCGGCCAGATGCTCGCGCAGGTTCCAGTGCAGGTCGGCGGCGCCGTCAGGGTTGGTGGCCGTGAACGGGAGTGCGACGTACTTGTTCGGCTGGACATCGATCTGCCAGCTGATCGAAGTGATGCGATTCCCTGTCATCTTTGTCGTGGCGGTGCCGGCGGCGGTTTTCGCGACGTCTGTAACGATCACGCCGTCGGGAATACTCAGATCGACTGATGTCGCGGCGACTTTCGACTCGTTGTGGACGCGTACCTCGTACTTCTGAGCTGCGCCGGCCTTGGACTGCGTCGGCGACACCATCACGTGTGCCGACACCGTCGTCAGTGTCGCGAAGGCAATCAATCCACCAATCACTAGCGTGTTCCGCATGCTGGGCTCCTTCAGTCCATCGGGTGATTCATCGGCATCGCCATCGCGTGGCCGTTGATCGGTTGCGACATCCGCATGTTCCACATTCGGCCCATCGCGCCGGCTGGTGGCCGGAGCCGAAAGAATACGTGAAAGGAAACCGGACGCGTCGAGTACGCCGGTTGAAGCGGTTCCGGCACGTTGTAGAACGTCACGTCCGCGCCGAGCCCTCCTTCGAATCCGCGCCATCGGACGAAGTCGCGGACGCCGCCCGCGGTGAACGAGAACACCGGCGTTCTGGCCGAAGCCGCGGGCCCTTCGACGACGGTGTCGCTCAGCAAGAGCGCTGTTTCGACCTGCACCGCTTCGAAGCGGCCGTAGAACGAGTTCAGCCCGGACCGGTGCGATCCTTCGACGAACATCGCGTTCTGTGCCCCATGATCGGTGTCGTTGCGGCCGTATGCGGCGGTGACTGACGACATCGCGGTGCCGGTCTTTCTGGTCCAGGCCGCGGACACGGTCGATCGCACGATGTTGCCTGGCTCCAGTTGCTCTGGTTCCGTCAGATGACCCGACGAGGCCTGCAGCTCCCATTCGTCAGTGGGTCGAAACCACAACCGGGCCGACACCGAATCCAGCCGGCCGAAGTCCATGTCCCAGCGATTCTCATCGGGTTCACGGCCGTTGAACAGCGATCCTTCGACGACCCAGCGCCCGTGATCGACCGCCGCCGTCACTACGCCGAACGCGATGTGGCTGGAGTCGAACGTGTGGTGGCCCAGCGGAGCGGTGGGGTTGTCGGCCGCCGACGCACGGTGCATGAACGCCACCGGACCGAGCGCCGGTTCGCCCACCGGGCCTCCGGCAAGCGTGAATCCTGTCGACGCGCCAACCGGAATTCGCCACACCGCCGCCAGTTGCATAAATAGATCGTGAGGATGCTGTCGATCGATGAGCGGACGTCCGTTCAGCGTTTCGCCCGCCTGAAAGATCTCTCGGTAACCATCCTTGCCAACCGTCGCCGGATCGAGGCTCAGCATTCCAGTGAACGTCAGACGTCCGCGGCGCGTCTCGCGACTGGCCATGCCCATCCACCAGTTCGGCACGACGAACTCTTCGCCGCCGCGCGGTCCGCCCTGGCTGTTGAACTCGGCGAACAGTACGCCGTCCTGCATGAACGCCCAGGTGTTAGGAGACATCGGCATCATGTGCTGATGAGCATCCGCCGGATCCTGCGCACGCACCCTGGTTGAATATATCGAGAAAATGACCGAACACAACACCAGCACCAGCCGGCGTCGATAGACACCCATGATCGCTCCCACACTGCGTTGCGAAAACGTCGAGCGCGCCCGTAAGGCGCACACCAGCGGCAGAGGCGGGTGCTTTAGACGCGGAGAGGAAGGGAGCTCGCGTGGATCGGACCGGCTGATCCGGGAGGCGCGTGAGTTGAAACGGCCGCAAACGGACGCCGGTTCGTGGACAGCGCGAAGGCGCCTGGAGCGGCGATGACGACCGAGGTGCTGGGAGGAACTGGAGAAACGTTTGTCACCGATCCGGTCGAGACCGAGTGCTCGTGGCTGCAGCCTGCCGGAGCGCGCCCGTACTGCGGTCCGGTGCTATGACCCTCATGACACGGCGGGGCGGAAGCGGCGCGGAGTTGGCTGGCTTCACACGAACCGGTGCACTGGTCGAGCACGACCGGCAGGCAGACGAGCGCGGTCGCCAGGATCGCCGCCGTCGCTGTCCGCATGATTCCCATCACTCCCAGCGATTCTAGCGCACTTGGCGCCCCGGCAGGCTTTTGCTTGACTCCGTACCCATGTGTAGGGTTCATACTGATTGCATGTGGATCAGCGAGGCGGCGGAGCAGGCCGGCGTGAATGTCCAGACGGTCCGGTACTACGAGCGGCGCGGGCTGCTGCCGAAGGCGCCAAGGCGCGCCTCCGGTTATCGCGAATTTCAGCCCGACACGATCAGAACCGTCCGGTTCATCAAGCGCGCACAGGAGCTGGGGTTCTCGCTCGACGAGGTCGACGAATTGCTGCGGCTTCAGCGAAGCCCGCGGCGCGACCGCGCGCGGATCCGCAAGATTTCCGAACGGCGCATCGCTCAGATCGATCAGAAGATCGCCGAACTCACGCGGATGCGGAAGGCGTTGAACGCGCTGGTTCACGCGTGTCACGAAAACACCACGCTCGAGTGCCCGATCATCGAGGCTTTGAGCGGCCCGGAGCCGGTTTCATGAGCCAGGCGCCGACATCGTCCGTGGCGCACATCGATCCGGTCTGCGGCATGACCGTGGAGCCGTCCGAGGCCGCGGGATCCACCGTGCACGACGGGCAGACGTACTACTTCTGTCACCCGAGCTGCCTCGAACGCTTCACGGCCAACCCGGCGGAATTCCTCGAGAAGAGCGGCGGCGATGCCTCCGGGGCGCCGTCTGCGACCCCGGGCGCGCGCGCATACGTGTGCCCGATGGATCCCCAGATTCGGGAAGCGGCGCCCGGCGCCTGTCCGATCTGCGGCATGGCGCTCGAGCCCGACCTGTCCGATCCGGCTGCGTTCATGAAAGTCGAGTACACGTGTCCGATGCATCCGGAGATCATCCGCGATGCGCCAGGAGCATGTCCGATTTGCGGCATGGCGCTCGAACCGCGAATGGCGGGACTCGACGATGGGCCGAATCCGGAGCTCGTCGACATGACGCGGCGATTCTGGATCGCCGTGGTGCTTGGCCTCCCGGTGTTCCTGATCACGATGGCGGACATGGTGCTCGCCGGCGGTCTGGGACGGTATCTCGACATGCGCGCCGCGAACTGGATCGGCCTGCTCTTCGGCACGCCGGTGGTGCTGTGGGCGGGCTGGCCGTTCTTCGAGCGCGGATGGCGGTCGATCGTCAATCGCAGCCCGAACATGTTCACGCTGATCGCGATGGGCGTCGGGGCCGCGTACGGATACAGCGCTGTCGGCGTGCTGTTTCCCGGTGTGTTCCCGGACGGCTTCCGTATGCACGGCGTCGTTCAGACCTACTTCGACACCGCTGTTGTCATCACAGCACTCGTGCTGCTCGGTCAGCTGCTCGAGCTTCGCGCCCGTGCGCAAACGGGCTCAGCGTTGAAGCGGCTGCTCGGCCTTGCGCCCCGCACCGCTCGCGTCCTCAGAGACGGTGCCGAGAAGGACGTCTCTATCGTCGACGTTCGTGTCAACGACGTCTGCCGGGTTCGTCCCGGCGAACGAATTCCGGTCGACGGCGTGGTGCTCGAGGGCCACACCGCGATCGACGAGTCGATGGTCACCGGCGAGTCGATTCCGGTGGAGAAGAAAGCCGGCGATCGGGTGACCGGAGGGACCATCAACGGCACCGGCACCCTGTTGTTCCGGACCGACCGAGTGGGCGCCGACACGCTGCTCGCACAGATTGTGCGGATGGTCGGCGAGGCGCAGCGCAGCCGGGCGCCGATTCAGCGTCTCGCGGATCGGACAGCCGCCTGGTTCGTGCCGGCCGTCGTCGCGGTTGCGCTCATCGCGTTCGTCGCGTGGGCGATGGTCGGACCGGATCCGCGCCTTGCGCACGCGCTGGTAAGCGCGGTGTCGGTGCTGATTGTCGCGTGCCCATGCGCGCTCGGCCTCGCAACCCCGATGGCGATCATGGTCGGAGCAGGGCGCGGAGCGGGCGCCGGGGTCCTGGTGAAGAATGCCGAGGCGCTCGAACGCCTCGAGAGCGTCGACACGCTCGTGATAGACAAGACGGGGACGCTCACCGAGGGAAGGCCAAGACTCTCGAGCGTCGTTCCATTCGGCGCCTTCCCGGAGTCCGTCGTCGTCGGCCTTGCGGCGTCGCTCGAACAGGGGAGTGAGCATCCGCTGGCTGCCGCGATCCTGGATGGCGCGAATGCCAGAGGCATTCAGAAATCGACGGTCGAGCGATTCGAGTCGCACAGCGGGAAGGGCATCGGGGGCACGGTCGACGGACGCCGTATCGTACTCGGGAACGCCACAATGATGGCCGATGCCTCGATTGTGAACGCGGCCGCCGAGGCTCGCGCCGAGGAGCTGCGCAGGGAAGGACAGACCGTTATGTTTCTCGGCGTCGATGGGGAATTGGCGGGGCTGATCGCCGTCGCCGATCCCATCAAGCCGACCACCGCTGAAGCGATCGCCGATCTGCATGCAGAAGGACTGCGCATCGTGATGCTGACGGGCGATAGCGCGACGACGGCGCGGGCCGTGGCGGCAGCGTTGAAGATCGACGACGTGAAGGCCGACGTGCTACCGGCGGAGAAGCGAAATGTCGTCCGGGAACTTCAGCGGCAGGGGCGTGTTGTGGCCATGGCCGGCGACGGCGTCAACGACGCGCCAGGGCTTGCGGAAGCCGCTGTCGGCATCGCGATGGGAACCGGAACCGACGTGGCGATCGAAAGCGCCGGCATTACGCTGTTGAGCGGTGATCTGCGCGGGATCGTCAGGGCACGCAGGCTCAGCCGCGCGACCATGCGCAATATCCGGCAGAACCTGTTTCTCGCCTTCATCTACAACATCGTTGGCGTGCCCGTTGCTGCGGGTGTGTTGTATCCCGTGCTGGGGATCCTGTTCAGTCCTGTCTGGGCCAGCGCCGCGATGACGTTGAGCTCGGTGTCCGTGATTGGCAACGCGCTGCGCCTGCGGCGCGTCGATCTATAGAGGAGGCGAGTGAGAATGGTGACCGATCCCGTGTGCAAGATGACGATTGACGAGAACAAGGCCGCTGGAAAGAGCGAGTACAACGGCAAGACCTATTACTTCTGTGCGCCGATCTGCAAAGTGAAGTTCGATCAGAATCCGGGCGCGTACGTGAAACCGTAGCGCATGTACCCCACACTGTTCACCATCCGGGGATTCGAGGTCACGACCTTCGGCGCCATGCTCGGGGTCGCCTCTCTGGTCGGCCTCTGGCTGCTCCGCGGCGAGTTGAGGCGATCGAAGCTGCCGGAGGCCGGCCTCGACGCCGCGATTGCCGGCGTCGTCGGCGGAATGGCCGGCGCGAAACTGCTGTGGGTCTTCGAGCATCTGGGTGAGGAACCGTTTACCAGCCTTCTTCTGAGCCGGGGCGGCATGAGTTGGTTCGGAGGATTCGCTGGAGGCATTCTCGCCGGGCTGTGGGTGATGCAGCGGCAGCAACTGCCGAAGATCGCCGTGCTCGCCGCCGCGACACCGGCGCTCGCGGTCGGTCACGCCATCGGGCGGATCGGATGCTTTCTCGTCGGTGACGATTACGGACGGCCGACCGACCTGCCCTGGGGCGTCGCATTTCCGCGAGGCCTGCCACCCACAGTCGTGCCGGTGCATCCGACGCAACTCTACGAGGCGGCGGCACTGGTGCCGCTCGCCTGGCTGCTCGTTCGGTGGCGGCGCCAGGGTCGGCCGGACACCTTCGTCCTGGGCGGCTATCTGGTGATCGCCGGGACGATCCGCTTCGCGATCGAATTTCTCCGCGTCAACGTGCGCGTCCTCGGCATCTTTACGGTCGCGCACCTGGCGTCGCTGCTGGTTGTTGCGAGCGGCGTCGTCTTACTCACGCGAAGCGATCGCCGGGCGGCTGTTGCGCTGCATCCGGCCGGCCGCCGAAGCGGCCGGCACGCCTGACGTTCAGGTCGCTTTACATGCCAAGCGCGTACTTGACGAGATCCTTCAGGGCGTAACCAGCTCCGCTGGCCGGCGTCCAGTTCGGATCCAGCGACAGGAGCGAGTTCGGATCGCCGAACAGCAGCCCCAGGAACACCTCAGCGACAATCCGCCCGCCGACCGGGCCGAGACGCGGTGTCTTGAGCGTGATGTTCTCGGTGACGGGAATCTTCACGGTCTCCTGATTCTGCATCGCCTCGGCCAGGATGTACGTCCAGAGCGGGCAGTTGTGCTTGAAAACCGACGGCAGGTTCAGGCTCGGGTCGTTGATCGGCACCGCTTCGCCGGCGTTGCCCGTTGCCTTCCCGATCAGGATGTCCTTGTCGTGGAGCGCGTGATGGCCCATCGCGTGCGCGACGTGCTGTCCCGACGGCAGGCCGAGCCGCCAGCCGCGCAGGAGATTGCGTTCGGCGAGCGACGAGGGATTGGACGCGACCGACGGAGGCAGACCCGCCAGCGGATTCACGAGCGACGTGTCGAGCCGATAGGCGAACTGAAGGCGCTTCGCGTTGTCCGCCGGCGTGCCGTCGTAGATCCGCGTGTCGACGTCGATGAAGCGGCCCCAATCGATGCCCCACTGCGGGTTCATCGCCCGGAATCCCGTCAAGCCTTCGGGCAGTCCCTGCGCGGGCACGGGAAAGATCGGCAGCAGGATGTTGTCGTTGAGACGGTATCCGGGCCGGATCATCGAGTGACCGAGCCGGTAGGCGGCCACCGAAAACTCCACCGGCATGAACGGATCTTCCCTCCAGCGGAAGAACTCGATCTCGTGCTTGCTGTAGTGGCCGCCGTGCTTCAAATCCGAGATCACGCTCGAGTGGACGATGCGCGGCAGGAAGTCGTTGATGACGACGTACTGGTAGTGGAATCGAACGAGCTTCTGCACTTCCGGGAACGAGAGCGTGGGATTGTCCAGCAACGTGCGATTGTGAAAGCGGAGCAGCAGTCCCTGGAGCTGCGACACGATCGTGTTTTCATCGTTGCGCGGATCGCCGATCAGCGCGCGCTGCGGGTTCGCCGAGTTGCGCGGCAGATCTTTGGCGTTGGGGTCGCCGCCGCCGCTCAGAGGGCCGCCGAGTAAAAACGCTTTGCCGTTGTACATGTACGGCTGGTCGTCGGGGCCGCGGCCGTACACGTTATCGAGATCGAGCGCCGGCGTGCGGAAGTCGACGAGCGCGTCCGGATCGTTCTGCTGCTGCAGGCTGCTGGCGGGATCGAAGGTCACATCGTGATCGATGAACTGGCCGAAATACGTGTACAACGCCGGTATGCCGCTCTCTTCGTCGTCCTTGCCGTCCTTGACCGGATCGAACGATGCGGACATGGCCGCGCCAAGCAGCTTGAGGTTGTTTTCGTTCTCGCTCTCGGTGTGGCCGAACGTCGCCGGAGGAAGCGAGCGGAACATCCGCCCGAACCGTCCCTGAAAGAGAGGTGACCTCTTGGCGGACATCAAACCACGAATGACCTCACTGTGTTTTCCGCTCATCGCTATGCTCCTTCGGGCACGATCGGAGACGCGCCGCTCATCGAATAGACGAACCGCAGGATGTTTTTGCCAGAAGCGCGATTGTGCTGGACGTTGCAGGAGGAGTTCAACGCACGTTTTGGTAAATCGTTCGCGTTCGATCGGACGCGCGGTTCTAGCTCTTCTGTAAGGGCGAGCGTGATCGGTTGAAGCGCGAAGCCTTGCGGCTGTAGCGCGAAGGCTTGAGCCGAGCGATCGATGACTGTTATTTGACCGCGAAGCGATCGATCGTGCGGCGCCGGAAGGCTTCCCAGTTCGCGGTGATCTCCTCGATCGAGTCGCTGCCGAATTTCTCGAGCATCGCGTCTGCGAGCACGATCGCGACCATCGCCTCGCCGACGACCGCCGCGGCAGGGACGGCGCAGACGTCACTCCGCTCGATCGCGGCCGGGCTGACGGTCATCGTGGTCAGATCGACCGAGCGCAGCGGCTTCATCAGCGTCGAGATCGGCTTCATGTAAGCCGTCACGCGGAGGTCCTGTCCGTTGGTGACGCCGCCCTCGAGACCGCCCGCGTTGTTGGTCGGCCGCGCGAGCGGAATCGAGGCTTCGCCGCTGGCGTCGGGGCCGGGAAGGATCTCGTCGTGCACCCGTGAACCCGGAACGTCGGCGACGGCGGGTCCGCGTCCGATGCCGACGGCCTTGATCGCGGGGATCGACATCAGCGCTTGCGCAAGGCGTCCGTCCAGCTTGCGATCCCAGTGAACGTAGCTGCCCAGGCCGGGCGGGAGGCCGTGCACGATGACCTCGAATGTGCCTCCCATCGTGTCACCGGCTTCACGGGCCTTGTCTATCTCGGCGATCATCAGCTGCTCGACGGATGCGTCGGCGCAGTGCAGCGGCGCGTCGGGACTGATCGCGCTGACCTGGCTGTAGGTGATGATCAAGGGATCGGCGACGGCAGCCGATCCGATTCTCACGACGTGGCTGACCATCTCTGCGCCGATCGTTCGGAGTAGCTGTCGCGCGATCGCGCCAACCGCCACACGAGCCGCTGTTTCCCGTGCGCTGGCGCGCTCGAGCACATTGCGCATGTCCTCGTGGCCGTACTTGACGAAGCCGGCGAGGTCGGCGTGACCAGGACGCGGCCGCGTCACCGGTGAACGATCGGCGCCCGTTGCCTCGGCCGGCATCTCCGGCTCGGCGTACATCGTGCGCTGCCAGTTTTCCCAGTCCTTGTTCGGAATCATCAGCGCGATCGGCCCGCCGGTGGTGATTCCATGGCGCACGCCGCTCAGCGGCTCGGCGCGATCCGATTCGATCAACATCCTGCGTCCGCGACCGTAGCCGGTCTGGCGCCGGCGAAGCTCCGACGTCATCGCGTCGATGTCGAGCGTCAGGCCGGCAGGTACACCCTCGATGATGGTGACGAGGGCTTTGCCGTGCGACTCACCGGCAGTCAAGAAACGCAGCATGCGATGTTCATTCTATCTGAAATATTTGCCTCACCCGGGCAACGCGCGGTCGTCATCGCCGCAGCGTCGACTCGGGCGGTGGTCTTGCACGTCCCGTCGTCATGCAACTGGTAGCCGATCGATTCGCGGCGCACGAAGACGGCCGCGTATTCGATCTCTCGACAGGGGCGCTCGTGACGCTCGTGATCGGCAGCGCGGGCGGCGTCTCGGAGCAGCTCCGATGGGTAGAGCGATGTGACGCATTTCGAGCGCTGCGTCATCCAGTTGTGGCGCCACTCGTCGACTACGGTCTCTTCGGCGTGTCGTCCAGGTTTGAAGCCTGGGGTTGCGGTGGTGCGCTGCGCCGCCGGAGCGACGGGGCTGAACCTCACGCGCGCGCGACCCGATGGCTTCGCGCGTGCGGACGTTCTGCGGCTGGTGCGTATCGACCGGATTCAATCCGCTCTTCCAATGATGGTCGTGAGGTGTGGCTTCCCGAGATGGGCACTGGCTACCCGGAGGCGGTGATAGACGATGAGCTGTCGATGTCGATTGGCGATCGAGGTTTGCAGATTGTCGAACGGTCGATCGTGACCATCCTTGCGGAAATGTTCCAGGCGGCGGATGCCCGTCCAAACGTTTCGGCACTGTGGGGACCGCCGGGCAGTGGGAAACGGATCGTTGTCGGCGAGCTTGCGCGCATCGCGCGGACGGCCGGCTACATTCCGGTCGCGGCGTCGCTCATCTCGTCCTGCCAGGCCCAGATGTGGGAGGGCCGCAGCCTGTTCGTGATTGCCGATTCCGCGTTGGAAGGCGTGTGGCAAGCCTTCCTCAACGCTTCTCTCAAGGATCCGCAGCGCCACGTTCTCCTGCTCGTCGGAGAGCGCGAGCAACGGCACATCGCAGGCGCTGCCGTCGGTCGCATGTCGATTGACGCGATGACGTCTGCGGTTCGCCCCCAGGTGCTGGACCGGCGTCTGGCGCAGCGAGTGCGCCGTGCCGCCGAGCGTGCAGAAGGTCTGCCCGGGCGTTTTGCGCGGCTCCTGTGGCCGGATTGGATCACGACGCACCGGCCGCGAGCCCCGGTGATCCGGCCGAGCGCGTCGCGCGTCGCCGAGCAGCAAGCCGTGTACGGACGTCCGGATTCGGCCGACGAGGTCTTCAACGCGCCGCCGGTCGCGTGCACATGGCCGGCGCCCGGAGAACTGGCGGTGTTCCGGCGCAGGATAGAGAGCGCAATCGACGACGTCGAGCGAGGACGCCACGCTCAGGGAATCCGTCAGCTGCGGCAGGTGGTTGGGAGCCTTGCGCGCCGAGGAGCCTGGATTGACGCGTGCCGTGGCGCCCACGCTCTCTCGGCGGCGCTGCTACGGCGTGGGCGTTGTCGCGACGCGATGGCGGCCGTCGCCGACGGTCGCGACTACGCGACTCGCGCGGGCGATGAGCCGGCGCTCGTCGAATTCGCGATCGTCGATGGAAACGCAAGGATCGACCTCGGCCGCTTCGACGAAGCCGAGAGCGTGCTCGGGACGGCTCTGGTCGTAGCGCGAGCGCTTCGCGAGCCCGATCGCGAGGCTGCCGTTTCGTTCGCCCTGGCACGCGCCTCCTACTGGCGCGGCGCTTACGCAGATGCGGAGACGCTCCTCGAACCGGAATCCGGCTCGCCGCGTCTGCGTATTCGGCGTTCTTTGCTCACATCGCGGATCGCCGCCGCTCAAGGCGATCCAGGGCGCGCGATGAGCATCGCGACGGCGGCCGTCGGCGCCGCGAACGAAGACGGCGATCCGGCGACAAGGGCCAGTGCCGCATGGGTCATGGCGCTCGTGCACTTCGCCGTCGGCGATCTCGCGGCGGTCGAGCGCGATCTATCCGAAGCGCTCTCGCTGGCGCGAGCGGCGCGAGATCCGCAGCGCGCCATTCGAGTCCGGCTGCTGTGCATCGAAGTGGAGCGCGCACGATCGCGCCCCGCGGTCGTCGTCGCGCATCTCGGTCATCTCCGGCGTCTCGTCGCGGCAGCGCCGGCTCTCCTCCGAGCCCGGTGGGATCTTGCGACCGCGCTGTGCGGGACGGAAGCTCGCTGGCCCGACGTGATAGAGAGACACCAGAAATCGTCCGGGTTTGCCAGCCTGGGGCTTTACGTCACTCCAAATGGGTCGTTCAGCGGGGTCACGTGTCGCCAGAACGGCGATAGCGACGCTCTCTCCCTCGATGGCGTGCACGCCGGGACGAGGTCCTTCGCTGCCGAGACGTTCGTCGAGGAATTGGTCGCAATCCTGCGTGTGTGCCAGACAGCGGCCGATGAAATCGATCTTCTCAAGGACGTGTGCGATCGCCTTCGCCAGCATCTCCACGCCGCTGCGGTCGCGTTTGTCGCCGTTCGCGGCGGCCTGACGACCATCGTTGCGTCCGCCGGGAGTCGGCTCGAGACGGACATCGCCGAGCGCGCCGTGGCCGCAGGCACGACGATTCCGCCGCACTGTCATCACGATCGTGTTGAAGCCGCGGCACCCATCACGTACGGCGCCGAGACGCTCGGTGCGGTCTGCGCGCGCTGGACCATCGGGTCGACGTACGACAACTCCCGCGCCGGATCGGTGTTGACCATGAGCGCCGCCGTTGCGGCGCCGATGCTGGCGGCCGTCGTTGCCCGAGACGCGCGCGGCAACGAGGTGGCGGGCGAGCTGATCGGTGTCACGCCGGGGATGGTCGCCCTCCGCCAGAGCGTCGCGCGTGCCGCGGCGGCCCCGTTTGGCGTCCTGATCGACGGAGAGAGCGGCAGCGGAAAAGAGCTCGTGGCGCGCGCGATCCACCGAGGAAGCGGACGCCGCCACAAGCCGTTCTGTGCGCTCAACTGCGCGGCGCTCCCCGACGACCTCGTCGAGGCCGAGCTGTTCGGCCACGCCCGCGGTGCCTTCACCGGCGCCGTCGGCGATCGGCCCGGCGTTTTCGAAGAGGCACACGGCGGCACGCTGTTCCTCGACGAGATCGGGGAGCTGACGCCGCGAGCCCAGGCCAAGGTCCTGCGCGTCATCCAGGATGGCGAGCTGCGCCGCGTCGGTGAAAACGTGACACGGCGAATCGACGTCCGGATCGTGTCGGCGACCAATCGCGCACTGCGCGCCGAAGTGGACGCCGGCCGGTTCCGGCTCGACCTGCTCTATCGCCTCGACGTCGTGCACATCACCGTGCCGCCGCTGCGGGATCGCCGCGAAGATGTCGCGTTGCTCGCCGAACACTTCTGGCGCGATGCCACCGAGCGCGTCGGCAGCCGCGCGACGCTCGGCGCATCCACGCTTGCCGCGCTGGCACGCTATGACTGGCCAGGCAACGTGCGTGAGCTGCAGAACGTGCTGGCCGCGCTTGCGGTACGGTCGTCGAAGCGCGGCGTGGTTCCGCCCTCCGCGTTACCGCCGCAGTTCGGCGAGCGCGGACCCGCTGAGCGATGGTCGCTCGACGAAGCCCGCCGCACCTTCGAGGTCAGCTTCGTGCGCGCAGCGCTCGTGCGGACCGGCGGACATCGCGGAAGGGCCGCGGCGGAGCTCGGGGTCACGAGGCAGGGACTCGCCAAGCTCATGACCCGGCTTGGGATCGCCATATGACGGGAGATCGGCGGCCTCAGTTCTGAACGGTGGGCTGTGCGCGGCGGGCGAGGGCAAGGAGCGTCGGGTTGTTCGGGTCTTTCTCGAGGCCACGCGCTGCCGTCGCCTGCGCCGATTTCCGGTCGCCGGCGCGGAGTTGCGCTTCCGCGAGCGAAGCGATTAGCCGGACATCGTTTGGGCTCGACGAGGTCGCCTTCGTCAGCCAGCTGACAGCGGTCTCCGGATCGTTCAGCCGCAGCGACAGCGACGCGATCCGTACCGCTCGCGAGACGAAATCGGTCTCGTTGCTGATCAGCGCGCCGTATTGAATGAGGGCCTCTCGCGCGGGAGCGAGGTGATTTTGTCTCTCCGATGTGGACGCGAGAAGAAGCAGCGATTGCGGATCGATGGGGAAGCGATGCGCCGCCTGCTGAAGGGCGTGTTCGGCCGCTTCGACGTCTCCCGCTTGAAGCAGCGTGCGGCCATAAAGTGTGAGGACCTCGCTCGTGGCGGCGGGACTCGACGTGACGCGTTCGAGCGCCTGGCGCGCCTTGCCGAGAAACGCGCGATCCTCGCGCGGCCGTTCCAGCCACACGCGTCCCAGCGCGCCGTAGATGGCCGGCTCGTTGGGGTTCAGCTCGAGCGCACCGCCGAGCGTGAGCACGGCGAGATCCCAGTGACCGGCGCGGGCCTGGGCCATACCGATGGCCACCTGGCGCGCGACGTGACCACGATCGAGGCCGGCGATCACATTCAGCTGATCGAGCTCCTGGCCATGCCGTTCCAGCTCACCGTACAAGTCGGCGAGCTCCTCGCGCGCGGGGACGAGACCGGGCGAGAGCGCGACCGTTTTTTCGAGCGCCTTGATGGCGTCGGCGATGTGACCCTGCTCGCGCAGGCACACGCCGAGCAGGTACTGCGCATCGGCCGATTGTTCGTCGAGGCGAAGCGTGTCTTTCAGCGCGGCGATGGCCGCGTCGATGTCACGCCCGCGAAAACGGGCGAGCGCCAGCTTGTAGGTCACCCGCGCCGACCGGTCGTCCAACCGGACGCACCGCTCGTACGCGGAGATGGCGCGGTCGTACTGCTGAGTCTGGAAGAGGACGTCGCCCAGCGCCTCGAGCGGCCGCGTTGCCGCCGGATCGAGGTTCGCCGCGGTGCGAAAATCGCGCGCGGCGGCTTCGAGATCGCCCCGTTCGCCTCGCCGCTGGTACGTCTGTCCTCGACGCAGGTACGCGAGCATCGAGGACGGCCGGAGCGCGATGGCGCCGCTGTAGGCTTCGATGGCGTTGACGGCCTGGTCGTCGCGCAACGCGTTATCGCCGCGCGTCAGCAGGGTACTGTAGTTGCGCTGGGCCACCGCCTGATAGGCGGCCGCGCCGCCGACAAGAGCCAGGCACAGCACCGCCAGGGCGAAAACGGCGCGCTTCACGGTGCCTCTATCCTACCAGCCCATCGGAACTTTCGGGCGCGACCGGGGTCTAACTTGGTATAGTGGAACTCTCAGTGAAGCAGGCTCGGGTCGCAACATGGTCTGACGTCGGCGGCCGCGAGGCGGCGCTTGTGCAGCGGTGTGCAGCCGGCGAGCAGACCGCCTGCACGGAGCTGGTTGCCGAGCATCAGCGGATGGTCGTCCAGCTCGCGATGAACCTGCTGGGCGACAGGGACGAAGCGCTCGACCTCTCCCAGGACGTCTTCCTTCGAGTCTTCCGCACCATCCATCGTTTCCGCGGCCAATCGAGCCTTCGCACCTGGATCTACCGGATCGCGGTGAATCAGGCCCGCAACCGCCACCGATTCTGGCGCCGTCGCCATCGCGCCGATCAGGTCTCGCTCGATCAGCACATTGCGGCCCACGGCGAGTTCCACTCCGCGGGACAGTCGACGCCCGACCGCGTCCTCGCGCAGAAAGAGCTGGGCCAGAAGCTCGAAGCGGCCCTCGAGCACCTGCCGTTCGACCAGCGCACCGCGATCGTGCTCCGCGAAATCGACGGCCTGAGCTACGAAGAAATTGCGTTCTCGCTCGGCGTGGCGGTAGGGACCGTCAAGTCGCGGCTCACGCGCGCGCGTCAGGCGCTGCGTCTCGAGCTGCGCGAGGCGAGGACGTCATGAAGACGCTGAGTTGCGCGTCGACACGTCGCCGTCTCCAGGCGTTTCACGACGGCGAGTTGTCCGTCGGCGAGCAGATCGCGGTCAGCGCACACGTGGAATGGTGCCCGCGCTGCGCCCGCGCCCTGGCGGACGTCCGCGAGGTGGCGGCGGCGCTCCACGCGGTTCTTCCAGGCCGGCTGACGCTGTCGCAGGAAGACGCCGCCGTGTTCACCGGAACGGTGGTCAATCGCCTCAAGGCGGAAGATGCGGCGTCGGTCTTCGCCCGCGTGCGCGTGATGTTCTCGGACATGCGCCTCGGCTACGCCGGATTGGGCGCCACGGCCGCCACGATCGTCTGCGTGGTCATCATGCTGACGATGATGCACTTTGCGCCGAAGGAGCGTCCCGATTCGCTGCGCGCGATGATGAGCGTCATCTCGACGCCGCTCGAGTGCGATACGCTCGACCTGTCGGATTCAACCGGTTGCCGTGCACGGTGGGCGGAGCGCTTCCAGCGCGCGAACGAGTGGGCCGAGCAGGACGCCGTCTTCGCCCTGGAGATCGTGCTCACCCGTCAGGGTGGTCTCGCCAACATCGCGATGCTTCGCAAGGCGCGCACGCACGCATCGGCCGATCAGGCGCGCATCATCGATGGTCTGCTGGATCTCGTGCAGCAGGCGCGTCTCGATCAGCCTCTCGAAATGCGCCTGCCCACTGCGATCTACCTCCAGGAACAGACGACAGTGCGCGCCAGCAAACAGCCGCCGCCGCTCGATGTGCCGCTGCCACAGCTGCCGCAGCCCAAGAAGCGGGCGCTCCTCGACGGCCGCGTTCGTCCCGCCCGCGCATAACGCCTTTCGACGTCGACATCGGTACGTCCCGCGCGCGCATCACGCGCGTTCAATGTTGGTGTAGTGCAGACCTTCAGGTCTGCCGTGGGATGCAGGCCTGAAGGCCTGCACTACTTCTGAGTGGAAACCGTCAGCGGCGCGGCGGTCCGTCGACGTGGATCGTCTGCACGTTGTTCATCGAGTCGCTGGCCCGCAGCGTTAAACCGCGTTCCCCAAGCGTGCCGTCAACCGCCAGCTCGTAGTGCTCTTCGCGTGAATCGGCGATCCCGTCCACCGGAAAGACACCGCGCCAGCGCTGGCCGTCCTCCGAGAACTCGACGCGCTGCACGGGCGAGTGATCGTCCTTCACGTCGAACGTGATGATCGTGCGGCCTCGATCGACGCGAACGCTGCTGACCGTGATCGCAGGAGCCGTGTTGTCGACCTCGAATTCGACGCTGTCGAGCTCTCCGGCGAGTGCGCTCCCGAGTGGATTCGACGGGGCATCCGACGCGATGATCCTGACGAAGTAGGTGCCGTTTGGTACGGTGGTGGTGTCCCAGACCAGGATGGTGTCGCTCGTGGCCTTGCGGAGCGTCTTCCAGGCCGTCTCGCCCTCGCGCCGGTAGAGGACGTCGTACACCAGATCGTCGTCGTTCTCATCGTCGGCTTTCCAGGCGAGCGTCTGAAGTCCCTTCTGATACGTCCGGCGGCCCAGTGCGGACGCGCTGCCCGGCTGCGCGCTCGCGGCGGCGGCGAGCTTGCGCTCGGGCGTCGACTGATCGTCGAAGCCGGCCAGCTCCGGATCCCCGGTCGAGAACGGCTTCTGAAAGACGATGCCCGGCGGGTGGACGGTGATGCTCCGAACAACGGGCCGAAGATTGCGTTGAAGGTACGCCGCGGTGACCGACGTCAGGATCGGGCCGTCGCCTTTCCCGGTCAGCACCGCGCGCCACTGAAGGTACCGCGCCTTGGGACTCGTGATCGGCGAGCCGGTCGGATTAGTGTAGGCCGCCGACCAGGAGCTCCAGGTTTCGTCTGGCGTTTCCGTGTTGCCCGCGCGCGTGAACAGCTCGATCTTGTTGCCGTTGGTCGCCGTGCCGCGCCAGCTCATGGCGCCCCACGTGGAGATCATCTGCGCGTCGCGCACGTCGGATTCGTACGTGCCGCGCGGCGCGCGATCGGGAGAGACGCGGAACAGCTTGCCGGGATTGGCCGTCGCGTAATACAGCCGGCCCGACGGATCTTTGTAAAACGCGGTGACCTGCTGCGCGGCGGCGCGGGCGAGCAGCGTCGGCCGAAGAGGATCGCCCTCGAGCCGGAACATCTTGCCCTTTCCGCCGGTGCCGATGATGAGTGCGCCGGAGCGATCGAAGGTCAGGTCGTAGGGGGAGTCTTCACGCGACTCCCAGAGCTGATCCCAGACGCCATCGGCGGAGATGCGGTACACGGCGCCCTTCGGCGATCGACGATCCTCGCGAGGGGACGCCGACGATCCGGATCCGGTGTCGACGATCGCCATCGATGTGATCTCGGCAGACACCGTCGCGATTGGCGTTCGCGTGACCTCGGGGGTCGGCCGATCGCCGGCCGTGTCCGTGATCACCGGTGCGGATCCCGAGCCGGCACGTCCGCTCACGGCGGCGACATACAGCACGCCCTTGTCGTCGAACCTGAGCGCGCGAATTTCCTGGAAGGGCGAGTCGAGCAGCATGAACGGCTTGCCGTCCGGATCGAGCCGCAGCACTTTGCCAGGCGTTCCGGTGCCGACGAGCAGGTTGCCGTTCTTGTCGAAGGCGAGCGCCGTCACGTGCGTCGTGTTCGTCTTGTAGAACACGGTCGCCTTGCCGTCCGGCGCGATCTTGTGGATCGTGCCCTTGTCGCCCGTGCCCGCGAACACGTTGCCCTTGCCGTCGACGGCGAGCGCCCAGATGTATTTGTCGTCGCTGTTGAAAAACGTCGTGGACGAGCCGCTCCGGTCGACCTTGTAGATCTTGCCGTCGGGTGATGTGGCGACGTACAGCCCGCCGTTCGGCGCGAGGGCCAGCGCGTGCACCTCGAGTTCCGTGCTGTCGAAGAACAGCGATCCTTTGCCCTGCGGATCCACGCGGAACACCTTGCCCTCGTTGCCCGTGCCGACGAACAGGGTGCCGTCCGGCTCCGCGACCATCGACCAGAGGAACGGCGCCGACGTTTCGTAGACCAGTTCGGTGACGGGACCGAGCGTCAACTGACCGTGGCTGTCGATGGAAAGATTTTCGACGTCGCCTTTCAGGAACTCGCTTTGCGTGGCGGCCTGAAAGAATTTCGGCGTCGACCCGTGGACGGAAACCAGCGCAGCGGCGACGAAGGCCGTCGTCAGCAGAAAACGAAAACGCTTAGGCATCAATTTGGAGAGACGGTGATCGTGAGTGTCCGGGATCCGGTCACGGCGTGCTCGGTCGGCAGCTCCCACTCGCCCAGCGTGGCGTTGTGGAGCGGGTTGAAGTTGCCACCGTTGCGATCGCCTTCGAGCACGCTGAGCACCGACGGCGGGAGCGCCGACAGCAGCTCACCGTTGACGACGGCGCCGGCGTCGGAGCCGAGGAGCTTGATGTAGAGCGAGTTGT
>DASSGK010000216.1:0-3820 GCA_035693505.1 Vicinamibacterales bacterium | reverse complement strand
ACCGGCGGAACGCAAGAACGACACCAATGGCGATACAGCGTTGTCGGATAGAACGCCGAGGCGCAGCGTGAGACCTCACCGTACTCGGTGAGGCGCGGCCGTGAAATCACTGCCGCTCGACGGCGAGTGCGCGAGCGGCGTCGAGGTTGACCTGAATCTTCTGGATGAACCGGTCGGCCACGTCGGGCGTGTACCCACCGGCGCGGAATGCGTCGCGCCATTGCCGGGTCGTCAGGTGCCCCAGCAGGTGCGCCGCCCACGCGACATCCTGCTGCGTGAGGCGTTGCTGAAACAGCGATTGATAGCCGCTGCGGTTGTCGAATTCGACGAACCCATCCTTCACGCCGGCGATGAACCGGCTCTGTTCGAATAGCGCGACGTCGTTGCCTCGCGGCGCAAATCGACCGGTTTCGCCAAGCGCGGCTCCCAGATCGCGAACCACGAACCAATTTGCCGCCGCGCCGCGGTGCGACACGCGATATAGGGTGTTGTTGGCGTCTTTCAGGTCGGTGCTGTTGAAGAGCAGCAGGATGACGAGCAGACCGCCGTACGGCCGCGTGCCGATGAACGCATTCTGCTGCCACGACCAGGATCCGGCGTCAGCCAGCGAAGGTTCCTGCAGGCGGAAACGCCCGCCCGGCATCGTGCGCGTGCCGTCGCTCGCCGACAGCGTGAACGAATCGACGTAGTAGACCGGCGGCTGGTGGTAGCCGACGGCACTGAGCACGCGCGAGAGGACGACTTCAACCGGGCCTTGGTCACCCGCGGTGTTGTTCGCGTGCTGTTTGACATGCCACTCGCGTCCGGACGGATCCGTGACGACCACGCCGGGATGGATGCCGTGCGATTTGAGCGCCATCAACCGGTAGGTCGCGCGCGGATCGGGCGCGTGATCGGCACTCCAGGGACCGTTGAAGAGATCTCGAGAGGCGAGCGACGTCGGCTCTTCCCACAGCGACGCGAGTGGCTCGGTCGGCTGCGGCGCAGCGAGAACCCACGCGCCGGCAAGAAGGGATACGAACGAGATGAGCGAGACGTGCGTGGTCATGCACAGGCCACGGGCAAGAGCGGTACCGGCTCTGCGCTGGCGCTCAATCTGCATCGGTGTTCTTTATGAGGACGCTTACTGTTGCGGCGCTGCTGTGTGCGTCCGTGGTGGTCACGGCGCACTCCAACATCCCGAAATACCGTTCGAGGGTGTACTCAATCGACAGACAGACGAACTTCTCGAAGCTCAAGACCTACTCGTGGCTCGAGAGTCATCTGGTCGCGGATGCCGAACTCCACGCGCAGATCGTGGCTGCGGTCGATCGGGAACTGGCTGCGGTCGGCATGACGAAGGCCCCACCGGGGCTGGGCGAGGTCGGGGTCACGTACGACGCGTATAGCCGGACCGACGTGGCGGTGTACGAGCATCCAGTCGCCAAACGCGTTCGGCCGATGTACGGCGTCGGCATTCTCGTGGTGTCGGTCGTCGAGCCACGAAACTTCCGGGCGCTGCTCGAGCTTCGCGCCGACATCCCGGTCGAGCGGACGGAACGAGCCGCAATCGCCGACGCGACCGTCGCGGAAATGTTCAAGCTATATCCGCAACGCCGGCAGTGACGGTCGCGCCGAGCGGAGCACGGCTGCCCGGCGCGACGACGTCGATAATGTTCACAGGGTCACGGTCGTTGTCGTCGCCGTCGTCTGCTGCGTCCTGCTCAGACGCCGGGCGTGATTCGCCAGGCCGCCCTTGCGACCGGCGAGACGCGCCTGCTCGCTCGACCACTCGTGCGCGACGCCTTTGGCGTGCGCCGCCTTGCCGCCTTTGCTGGCGATTTGACGCCGCCTGTTTCGATCCAGCAGTGCGAAGCCTCGTAGATGTTTGGTCACGGCACCCTCACGTTGTGATGTGGGTTTCAGCTCGCCAAGCGCATCGCGCGAGACGGCCGTTTCGCCGCGGATGCGCGCCCATCGCGATCCGGACGGGTAGAGCGGTCTGCAATCGGAGCGCCGCTGGAATCCCGCGTAGATTCGAGGGAATGCGCGACTTTGTGTGGCGGGTGCGTCAAGCGTTCGTGAGTAGCTGACGAGGTATTGAACTGGTTGGGCCGCAGCGACCAGCCGTCCGTGCGAAAACTGCAGGACAGACAACGGAGCGACAGTCGATCGCGGTGGAACACGAGGATGGTGTCGTGTCCCCGGAGTGCGCAGTACATGCGGCGGAGCGGCTCGAGCAACCAGCTCATTGACGCGATCAGTCCCCATGAGATGACGAAGCAAGATCTGTGCAGCCGGCCGTGGAAGTCGGGTCAGAATGGCGAGTCAGGGCTTTATGGGATCTACCCGACGATCGACGAGCCCTGGGCGATCCATCGCCCTGCTGCCGCGCCGTGCGGCCAGGCAGGCCCGCGCAACCCCGAAGGACGGCGTCGAGCGCGCACGGCGACTGCTGCGCGTCGACGAAGAGGAGCGGCGCCGCCTCTCTCTCGCCCTCCACAAGAACGTCACGCAGTCGCTCGCCGCGCTGGCCACGAACCTCGACCTTATCGAGCAGCAGACCACGCTCGCCGGCGGCCGCACACGCGGCCTCCTGCTGGCATCGCGTCAGATCGTTCGCGAGTGCTTCCGGCAGCTCCGCCTGCTCACCGATCAACTGTCGCCGCCGCTCGTGGCGGAGCTTGGGCTCCAGCTGGCCGTTCGATGCGCGGTGGCGAGTTTTTCCGAGCGAACCGGCATCACGATCACTTGTGATGTGGATGACTGCCCGCGGCTGCCAGGCGACGTGGAGCTGGCGCTGCTGCGCGTCGTCGAGGACTGCCTCGAGAATCTGGACCCGCTCGCCCCGATGTCCTCCGTCACACTCGCAACGCGGAAGGACACAGTCGAACTGCGTGTCTGGCCCGTACGCGCCGCCGTCGCCGCCCGATGGCGGCATCGCGTCTTTCTCCAGTTCGGAACCGCCGTCGACGTGCAGATCGTCACGCTGCGGCCGAGTGAGACAGGCGTGTCGCCGCCGGCGCGTGTCGGGCTCGTGGTCACCACCCCTGGGGTCGTGCCGTCACGACTCTGATAGCGCCGGCGGGGCGTCGGTCTTGCAGTTTCGGTCGGCGATGCACGCCCGTTTCGAACGGACGCCGTGGAGGGTGACGTCGGTCTACGCGGTTGCCGCGATTGCAGCCGGCGTGTTTCTCCCACGGCTCGAAGATCGGGTCCTTCCACACCTCGTCTCTCCCATCAGCGTGTCCGCCGCCACGGCGATCTATTCGTCGATCGCGTCGGGGATGATCGCGCTGACGGGCGTCGTGTTCTCGCTCACGTTCGTGATGGTGCAGTTCAGTGCGACCGCGTATTCGCCGCGCCTGGTGCTGTGGTTTGCCCGCGATCCGCTGCTCGCTCATGCCTTTGGCACGTTCACCGCGACGTTCCTGTACGCGCTTGCCGCGCTCGCCTGGGTCGATCGCTCGGGGTCGGGCGGCGTGCCGCTCCTGAGCGCGCTGACCGTGCTGGCGTTGCTGCTGGCCAGCATCGCGATGTTTGTCGGTCTCATCGGCCGCGTCGCGGCGCTGCAGATCACCCGCACGCTCGCGTTCACCGGCGACCAGGGACGACGTGTGATCGACACGACATATCCGCACGCGTCCATTCCGCTCCTCGACACATCTGCGCAAACGTTTCCCGACGTCGAGTCCGTCCAGACGGTGACGTACCACGGTCCGCCGCTCGCCGTGCAAGGCATCGCCACTTCGGCGCTCGTGACGATGGCGGCACAGGCGGACGCGCTCGTCGAAGTGACCGTCGCCGTCGGCGACACCATTTCGGAATCGACGCAGCTGTT
>DASSGK010000215.1:0-4483 GCA_035693505.1 Vicinamibacterales bacterium | reverse complement strand
CGACGCGTCCCGGGGAGTCGATGCGTCCGGCCGCGACCAATGCGACGACGATCGCCGGTAGGAACGTGACGTGCGGTATCCAGGGACGGACGTGGCTGAGCGCTTCCATCCAGTCCGGCGTAAACATCCGGCAGGACGCATCGTCGTTGCTGACGAAGCGATGATCCGGAGACGCCTGGGATCCGGAGTCCACGGCGGCTAACACGTCCTCAGGATACCACTGCGCTACCTGCGCCGCCGCGGGACAGCGGCCTTCGCGCGTCCGGGTGCCGGCGTGTCCCACGCGCCGGGAGCGAGGTAGTGAAACCGAATCAGATACAGGTTCTCGCCGCGGCCGTGCCTGGCGATGCGCATCATGTCGTCGACGCTCTCGAACCCGGACGATCGTGCGAGATCGTAGGTCACGTCCTCGATATCGATAGGCGTGATGGAATCCACGACGACATGCCCGTCGTCCATCCGGTAGCGGCCGCCGACCTTGACGCGCGGGCTCAGCCAGACCCGTACCGTGCACCGGATTCGTCCGCGGCGGATCCCCTCGCGAAGGTGTTTCGCGAACAGCATGACGTGGCGGGATTCTAAACAAAAAAACGCGGCGTCCGCTTTCGCGAACGCCGCGCTCTTGCCTTTCGATCCTGCCGTGGCTTAGTTGCGCTGCAGCTGACCCTGATACGGGATCACCTGCCCTACCTGAATATCCGCATCGAAGGTCAGCGTCCGATATCCGGGCGCTCGAATCTCGACGCGATGGCGTCCCGGCGTCAGGCCAAGCGGCTGATACCTGGGACCGAAGGAGCCGGCGGTTCCAACGAGCGACCCATCCACGAAAACTTGCGCAGTGTCCGGCGTCACATCGAAGCTGACGCCACCAGTGTCAGCATACTGACCGCCGGGCTGCACGCCGACCGAGGATCCCGGCTGCGAGTAGTCAGGTCCCTGATTCGGGTCCTGCTGCGGCGGATAGTTCGACGGGTACGCCGATGATTGGCCATCGGACGGATAAGGAGCCGGATAGCCGTACGACGGCGCCGCATAGCCGTAAGGGGCCGCATACGGATAGGCGTAGCTATAGGGATACGCGTATGCGTACGGATACGTCACCGGATAGCCGGCCCAGAATCCGAAGCCGACACTCACCCGCGGGCGGAACGCGTAGTAAGGAGTCGCGTAGTACGGACGGTACGCGTAGTACGGGCGATAGTACCCGGGTCGTGCGACGGCGACGCCGCCGCCTCGATAGACCGGATACGAACGCCCCTGCGCGCGGCCGGGAGATACGACAACTCCGCGACTTCCACTACCACGAGAGACGGCGGCCCCATGTGACGCACCGCCGCCCCGATGTTGGGCTTGTGCCGGCGCGGCGAGCGCCATCACAACCAGTGAAACGGAAGAGAGAGTTTTGAATTTGGTCATCACGCTGGCAGTAACCGCAACTGTCCTGCCAACATTGGATCGCAAAAAATGGCCGGAACTTGCGAGTGTTCCTGACGCCGAGACGACGGGCGTCACCTGCATGGGACGGGTCGTGTGATGAGCCCGACAACACGAAACACATGAGCTTTCGCGGCGGGCTGATCAGGCATATGGTCGTGGCGGAATGAGCGACGACATCACATCCGCGCTGCGGGCGGTCGACCACGTAGTCGGCGGGGCCGGTCTCTTCGCGAGCCTCGACACTTCCACGCAGGCCCTGGTCGAACGCGAACTGCGGTGGACATGGTTGAACGGCGGGGACGTGCTGTTCCGGCAGGGTGACGCCGGCGACGCGATGTACATGGTGATCACCGGCAAGCTCGAGGCGCTGGTGGAAACACGCGGCCGCGAGCCTGGGGTGGTCGGCGAGATTTCACGCGGCGAGTGGGTCGGCGAAATGGCCGTGCTGACCGGCGACCCGAGGTCGGCGACCATTCGCGCCAAACGAGACAGCTCGCTCGTCAGGTTCTCGCGCGAAGCCTTCGAACGCACCACGCTCTCGAACCCGACCGCGATGCTGGCGATGACGCGCGGCATCGTCCGGCGCCTCAGGGAGCGCGATTTGTCCTCGGCGCCGCCCGCGCGCGTGGCGACCATCGCCATCGTCTCCGCCGACGGCAGCTTCGCGCATCTGGAAGTCGCGGAACACCTGACCACCGCGCTGCGGGCGATGGGACCAACGCAGGCGTTGACGAGCTCGATCGTGAATCGTGAGTTGACCGCCGAGGATCGACAGGCCGCATCACGCTGGTTTGACGACCGTGAGCGCGATCACGCGTACACGCTGTACGTCGGCGACACCTCGACCACTGCGTGGACCGCGTCGTGTATCCGGCAGGCAGACAAGGTGCTGCTGGTGGTGGACAGCCATGCCACGCCAGACGATGACGGCGCCGACGTCAAGCGGTCCTCTGGCCGATGCGAGCAGGATTCGTCGCCGGATCTGATCATCCTGCACACGAGCGATCTGCCGATGCCGCGTCCCACGAGCTGGTGGTTGTCGGCGACCAACGCCGCGGCTCACCACCACGTCAGGCGAGGCGTGCAGGGCGACTACGAACGCGTGGCGCGTTTTCTTTCGGGACGGGCCGTGGGGCTCGTGCTCGGCGGCGGCGGCGCTCGCGGCTTCGCGCACATCGGCGTGATTCGCGCGTTGCGCGAGGGCGGAGTGCCGATCGACGCCATCGGCGGCACGAGCATGGGCGCGGTGATCGGCGGTCAATGCGCGCTCGGTCACGACGACGTGATGATGCGCGCGCTCAATCGGCGTCATTGGATCGACACGAATCCGTTCAGGGACAAGACGCTGCCGATCGTCGCGCTCCTCAAGTGCCATCGGCTCCACCGGATGGTCTCGGATATGTTCGGGGAGATCGACATCCGTGAGCTCGGGCGGTCTTTCTTCTGCGTCTCGTCCGATCTCACCCACGCGAAGCTGCACGTCCACGAGCAGGGACCGCTCGCCCGCGCGGTGCGCGCCAGCATCTCCCTTCCAGGCATCACCATTCCCGTCTGCGACAACGGATCCGTGCTCGTCGACGGCGCGGTACTCAACAACCTCCCAGCCGACCTGATGAAGAAGAAGTGCGGCGGCCCTGTGATCGCGGTCAACGTCACCCCGCGAGACGACCTGGCCGTGGACGGGCCATTTCCGGACGCCATGTCGGGATGGGTTGCGCTGTTTCGCGGAAGGCAGCATGTGCCGAACATCCTCGACATCATGATGCGAACGACGATGCTGGGTAGCGAGCACCAGCAGCAGAACGTCACGGCGAGCATCGATCTCCTGATCAACCCGGCGATCGAAGACTTCGGCATGTTCGACTGGCACAGGCTGGACGAGATCGTCGACGCCGGGTACCAGTCCGCGCGTGCGGCCATCGCACAGTGGCACGCTCGAAACGCCTAGCGCGGTTACGAAATTCAACAGGAGTTCAGGAGATCAGGAAAAGGAACAGGCTAACGCCCGAGTTCGGCGCGACAGAGTGCGCCACTTATCCAGCGAGCAGCAATCCTGGGTTCGCTCTCCTTAACTTCTGAACTCCTGTCAAAGATCGTAGGCCCGATCGCAGCCTGACAGGTTCCTACCAGCGATTCCGATCGTGACCGTCCCGGCCGTGGTCGTGATCGTCATCGTCGCCCCGGTGGAAGCGCTGCGGGACGAAGAACGGCAGGTCGGCGTCGTCGAACGCAAAGACGAAGAACTGATTCGGGTTGTCGCCGTCGCCGACCGGCGGCGCCATCGTCGCGAGAAAATCGTTGTCGTTGCCGATGAAGAGCGTGTGCTTGGTGACCGCCGCATGCGTGACGGGATCCGTATACGTCACGTCCTGACCGAACGTGATTCCTTCGAGCTTGGCCGGAATCTGCGTCGGATCGAGGCTCGTGGGCGCGGCCGTCAAGGCCTTCACGACATCGAGGAACTCGGTCTTCGTGACGGCGAAGGGCGCGATGTTGGCGATCGGCGCGGAGGCCGGCCCGGTGAATCCGGTAGTGCCGCTGACGTCGTGGGCGAACTGCAGATCGACGATGAACAGCTTCTTGAAGCCGGCCTTCGAGCCGACGGCGTCGGCGCGCCCTTTGCTGTCCCTCTCGTCGACCAGGAATTCGTGGTCGTTGATCGCGACGATGTCGCTGATCGTCGTCTTGGTGTTCTGATCCAGCTGATACGCGTACTCGTGCGTCTCGCCCGATCGGATATCGATCGTGATGATCCGGGTCACGCCGCCTTTGACGTCGCCGCCGTCCTGAATCAACGGACTCTGCATCGCGCCGACGAGCGTCTTCCCGTCCGGCGTGATCGCCAGGCCTTCCAATGCGGCACGCGTCGGGAATCTGACGAGTCGGTTACGGCCGTGTAAATTCCGTTCGGCGAGTCGAGTTACTTCAGCAGGGCACTGAGGCGTCCATACCCTGCTCGGCTGATCGGCAGGCGCCGTCCATCGGCGAGCATGGCGATGCGATTCTCGCGTTCATCCGTCTCGACCCGCGCCAACCGATCCAGGTT
>DASSGK010000214.1:0-3900 GCA_035693505.1 Vicinamibacterales bacterium | reverse complement strand
CTGCGTAGGCGTCTTCGTAACGATCCTCCCTGGCGTCGAACGGCCGGAAGACGACGAACTCGAGCAGCGCCGAGTCTTCCGGCAGCGCGGCCTGCACCGCACGCAGCGTGACCGGCTGCGTTTGTGACCGGAACTCGGCATCGCGCGCGCCAATCTCCGCTTCGAGCCGCTCCTTGAGTTCGTCGAGTGCCGCCATCGACGCCTGCCGTGCCTCGGCGGTCGTGCCTTCCGGTGCGGCCGACGCCAGATGCGCAAGGCTGGCGGTGGTGGCGTTGAGTCGTTCGAGCAGTTCCCGGTCCGCTGGATTGGCGTCGCGCCGGCGAGCGGCGGCATACGTATCGGTCATCGCGTCGAGCACGCGCCCCTTCCGCTGGAGCACGACGAGCGCGGCCAGCGCCTCGGCCTCTGAACTGTTGGGCGCTTCACGAAGATGCAGCGAAATCGTCCGGTCCGTGCGATCCACGACGCCGCGAACGAAGGCCAGCTTCTGTCGCTCGGACCCGACCGCCATGTTGAGCGCCAGCTGCTTTTCGATGATCGCATCGGCGCGCTGCTGAAACTGTATCGCCGCGTCGAGATCGCCTGTCGCCGTGCTGATGACGGCGATGTTGCCCGCGGTGAGCAGGGCATAGCGGTGATACGGACTCAGCGCCTGTTCTTCGATGTGCAGGGCCTGGAAATGCGCATCCAGCGCTCGTGCGTGATCGCCTGCCGAGTTGTAGAGATTCGCCAGGTTGTTCAATGTGGGAATCAAATCCGGGCTGTCGCGGCCGACGATCGGTTCCCTGACAGCGAGGGCGCGCCGGTAATAGGCCTCGGCCGCCGCCAGGTCGCCGCGATCCCGAGCGGCGACACCGAGGTTCCCGAGCACGGGCGTCATGCAGTTCGTTTCAGGCCCGCGGAGCTTCTCGCACAGGTCGAGCGACCGCTGCAGCGTGTCCACGGCACGAGCATCGTGCTGCATGTTGTAGACGCCACCCAGAGCGCTCAATGACTGCGCGTACTCGACGCTGTCGGCGAGGCCGATCTTGTCGAGGATGGCCAGCTGGCGGTGGATGATCTGTCCCGCCTCCTCGAAGTCCCGCGCGTTCTCGCGCAATGCCTGCAGCGTCGTTAGGCCGCGCACGAACAGCGGGTGATCGGAGCCGAGCGTGCGCTCGATGATCTCGAGGCTTGGCCGAATCAGCGCCTCAGACTTCACGCGGTCTCCCGTCAGCTGGTAGAGCCTCGCGAGTCGCGACCGGACGGCCGCCGGGACCGGGTGCTCGTTGCCCAGCGCGTCGTCCAGAATCGCGAGGGCGCGCTGATACATCGGCTCGGCTCTCGCCATGTCCCGCTTATCCAGATAGACATCGGCCAGTTGCGCGGCGATGTCGCCGACTTCACGATCGTCAGGTCCGAGGGCATCCTCGGCGATCGTCAGCGCTTGCTCGAGCGATATTGCCGCCGCCGCGAAATCGTCGTGCTCGGCTCGTTGTGCTCCAAATGTGCGCAGCCTGCGCACATCCTGGCGCGAACGGTCCGCGGACGTTGCCGCATGTCGGCTCTCGACGCGAATCTCATAGGCGCCGGTGGCGACGCTGCCGGCCGCAGCTGCGACCGCCAGTGCGTAAGTCGATGCGCTGTCGGCGACGACGTCGACTGCTTCCTGTCCCCGATTCGTGATGTCGTCCTGGACCTCGACGGCGGGCGCATCCGGTTCCAGGCTGTTGACGCGAACCACGACGTCGATCCCATGCTGCTCGACAATGACACGGACGCACTCGTTGTTCTCCAGTGCGAGCTGATAGTGGTGCTCCTCACCGCGGTGCAGCTCACGCGCGATCGCGCGCGGCGACAGAAGCCGCGTCGTGTCCGGCTGCGCCGATTCGATGACCCGGGCACCGGACGGCCAGGAGATCGTCGATACAGCAAGGCACGCGCCGCTGACGACACGGGCAAGATCAGGCCGCGCACGAACCATTGCGAAACCCCTCCATAGCGATGGGGCGGGATATCTGAAATCTTTCCCGCTTCCTCGTCCTTTCCTCGCTGTTCCGGATGAGGCTACGATCCTTTCTCGACAATGACTTCCGTGAAGGTTGGGAAAGGCTCCGCGTCTCTTCCGAGCCTGCTGTCCAGTTTCGTCTCTCATTTCGTCCGCGCCATCCGGCAGGAGATGGACGCCATGCGCGAGCGCCGAGGATCGTTCGAGGTCATCCTGACCGATGGCCAGCGGAACGTGCTCGACGAGCCGGAGAGCGGCGCGTCATACACGTTCAGGGCGCTGTCATTCGACGACAAGCTCGTCGCCGGCCTCGAATGCACCCTGCGCGGGTCCGGCGCAGAACAACTGGTGAGAATCGAACGCGTCGACGGTGCCGAACTGACGCTGTGGAGCGAGCGCTCCGTCGCCTTGAAGGACGGAAACGCCGTGCTCGTCATCTATCCCTGGTTTCTCTACGAAAGGCTTCTCAAGGCGCTCGAAGAGATCGACCCCCACCGCTTTGCGGTCGACCGGGCGATGACGTTGTTCGGCAAGCTCGAGCCGACGTTCGAGCCACGATCATTGATGCGAGCGCACGAGTCCTTGAACGCCAGCCAGCGTGCCGCGGTCCGACTTTGCTCGGACAGCGATCTGGCGTTTGTCTGGGGGCCACCCGGAACCGGCAAGACGACGACGCTCGCGCACATCGTAGGCGAGCTCATGGCGCAGGGGCTGCGGATCCTCGTCCTGTCGACGACCAATGCTGCGTTGGATCAGGCGCTCGAGCAGATCGCAGCGGACCCCGAGATGAGCGATGCGATTCAGGCGGGGACGGTCGTGCGAATCGGCCGCAGCGATGGCGAGACCTTCGGTGCCGCCTTGCGCGACGTCGTGACCCGGCTGAACGCAGAGCACCGGAAGGAGCTGGACCGGATGTCGATCCGCCGCCCGGCGGTGGCGCTGGCCTTGCGGCGCTGCCAGGAAGCGATGTCCACCTTGTCGGACGCAGATGTCCCTTATCAAGACGATCTCTTCGGCGCATCGCGACCTCGGCGGCCGCTGACACAGCTGGAAGATATTTTCGGCGCACGGTGCGCTGGCGACCTTCAGGACAGCTCTCCGGCTGCGCTGGCCCGATTGATTGGACGACGAACCACGCGACTGGTCCGAGCGCTGGCGCTCTACGACGAGGCCATCGCCGAGCGAAGAAAATATTTGCTCAACAAGGAGCGCGACGTCGTCGAAACTGCGTCGCTGGTGCTGTCCACGTTGACCAATGGCTACTTCTCGCCGCTGATGGCGGAGCAGCGATTTGATGTGCTGATCGTGGAAGAGGCGTCGATGGCGGTCTTGCCGGCGCTGTTCTATGCGGCCTGCCTGGGGCGTCGCAAGACCGTGATCGTCGGGGATCCGTGCCAGCTGCCGTCGATCGTGCAATCGAATGAGGACTACGTCCGGAAGGTGATGGGCCGCAATATCTTCGACGTCGCGGTGGCGGAGCCGCTGTCCTCGCCGCTGGTGGCGATGCTGGACGTGCAGTACCGGATGCATCCTCAGATAGGGGAGCTGGTCTCCGATCTCTTCTATGCCGGCCGGCTGAAACATGGCGGCGATCCGGCGGTGCGCGAGCGCATTGCCGCGCGCGAGCCCTTTGCCGGATCACCGCTGGTCGTTCTGGATACCCACGGGCAGACGACGTGCCAACCGGGCCCCGGGGCACAATCCCGGATCAACCTCGTCGCCGTTGGTCTGTGTGTCGACCTCGCCAGCCGCGCCGTCCACGCGGGTGCCGAGTCGGTGGCGATCATCACGCCATATGTCGATCAGGCGCGTGCGATCAGGACACGTCTCAAGGAGCGGGTTGGGGATCGCGAGGATGGCCGCATCGAATGCAGCACAGTACACCGCTTCCAGGGACAGGAGCGTGACGTCGT
>DASSGK010000213.1:0-5643 GCA_035693505.1 Vicinamibacterales bacterium | reverse complement strand
GATGGCGACCTCGCGGCCCCAGGTGTCGCCGCTGGTCCACCTGTTGCCGTGCATGTAGTTGGCGATCGACGCGAAGATGTCTGCCGGCGTCGACCAGATGTCGCGCTTTCCGTCGCCGTCGTAGTCCTCGGCGAATCTCAGGTAACTGGACGGCATGAACTGCGGCTGTCCCATCGCGCCCGCCCACGAGCCCTTCATCGTCGGCAAGTCGATGTCGCCGCGGTTCAGGATCTCCAGCGCGTCGAGCAGCTCGCGACGGAACAACGCCGATCGACGCGGATCCCAGGCAAGCGTCGCGAGGGCGGCGATCGTCGGCCGGACGCCGTTGAACCGGCCGAAGTTCGACTCGAATCCCCAGACCGAGACGAGCAGGGCAGGCGGCACGCCGTACGTGGCGCTGATCTCCTCGAGCAGATCGCGATGTTGCTGCAGCATGTCGCGGCCGGTGGCGATGGCCTTGGCCGTGACGCGCTGACTGAGATAGGTCTCGAGTGTCTGGACGACCTCCGCCTGCGATCGATCGCGTTCGATGACGGTGGCGCTCGGTTCTTCGATGCCGGCGAACGCCTGGTCGACGATCTCCGCGCGAATGCCGCGGGCAAGCGCGTCGGTCTTGACGCCAGCGAGAAATTCGGCGAACGAGGGGCGGGTGTCTGGACGGTCGGGCGCCTGCGCCGACACGGAGACCGAACAGAGCGCGACCATCACGACGTACGCGAGCTGTCTAATCCGCACGGAAAAAGTGTACCGCGTTTACGGGAGGATGAACAGCGGCTGAAGCGTCCGGCAGCCGGCCTTCACGTGCCGTCACAACACGCCGGTTGACAGCAGTCTTACAACTGAGTAAGACTGATCGCCGATGTCGACCCGACGGCCGAAGCTGTTGACCCTCTCCGCCAAGGAATCGCTGATTCTCGAGCTGCTCGTCGAGCGCGACGAACTCTACGGCCTTCAACTGGTGGCCGCTTCGAAACGCAAATTGAAACGCGGCACGGTGTACGTGACGCTTGGGCGCATGGAGGAGAAGGGCTACATCACATCCCGGCTCGAAGACGCGCCTCCGGATATGGGCGGCATGCCGCGGCGGCTGTATCAGGCGACGCCGCTCGGCCGCCGCGTGCTCGCTGCGTGGTCGGCTGCGACGACGCATCTCCTCCCGGAGTTCGCACGATGAGCCGCCCGGGCGATCGACTGCGCGCGCTCGCGGCGCAGGTGTTCGACGCGGACACGATGGAGCATCTGATCGATCCGGTGCTCGCCGATCTGCAGACGGAGTATCTGGACGCCTCGCGAGAGGGACGCGTGTGGCGGCGTCGCTGGGTGAGGCTCGCCGGGTATTTCGCGTTTATTAAGGTCGCCGTGCGGCCGGCGCGCGTGTTCCTTGCGGTGATGTTCGTTGTGACGATGTTGATGATCGTGCCGCCTTACATGGGGCTTGCGCACGGCCTCACTGCGCGGCTGCTGTACCTGCTGCCACAAGCGCTCGTCGTCGCCATTCCAATCGCGCTTACGATCGCGCTTGCGTGGAGCCGGCCGGCGCGATGGTCGGGGCAGTGGCTGCGCACGGTTGTCGCCGCCGGCGTGATGTGTTCGGCGCTTTCATTCGTCACGTTGGCGTGGTGGACGCCGTCCGCGAATCAGGCGTTCCGGGTGTCTCTGACCCGCGAATTCGGCGGGCAGACCGATCCTCCGCGCGGTCTTCCGGAATTGACCATCGGTGAGCTGCGCCGGCAGGTGAATTGGGCGGGCACGGTTCACGCCGAGTGGCATGAGCTGGCGTTCACGTATTACATGCGCTGGGCGTTCCCATTCGCGTCTTTGTCGCTCGTCCTGCTGATGCTCGCGCTGCATCGTCGAGGCGTCGCACGCCGACGGCTCGTGCTCGCAGCACTCCCGATTATCTTCGGCTACTACGTTCTCATGTACGCCGGGCGTGCGTACGGTATCGCGGGAGACGTCGGTGAACTGACGGCGGCAGCCGCTGCATGGATGCCGAACGTCATCGTGATCCTGGCGGCGGCCGCGATGTTCGCATTTGGCCCACGTCAGCGAGTGGTCGAGTGACACGAGGCGTCCGCCTGCGTGCCCTCGTCGCCGCTTTCGTCGATGCGGGCACGATGGAACGGGTCATCGATCCCGCGATCGCCGATCTCCAACACGAGCCGTTTTCGTTCACGCAATATCTCGCGCTGCTCGCCGTCATCGCGTTTTGCTTTGTGGAGCACATCATGCGAATCGGAACGTTGCGCTGCTCCTTTTGCCGCCGGAGGGACGCCCAAGTCTCGAAGTTGGTGGCCGGACCCTGGCGGCTGCTTGCCGGGCGCGTGTACATCTGCGATCGCTGCGCCATGCAGACGATCGAAATCATGGAGCAATCGGTCGACAGCCCGCCCCGTGGGCAAACCGCGTCGCTTTTTCGTCGGATCCTGAGTCGGTTTCAGTGGTCACGGCGCGACGACGGCCGTTCGCTCAGCGCGATCGTCACGCCGACCGTCTGAATCGCCCCGGAACCCGCGCGCAGGCACCCGGAACGGCTGCAGAAACGATCGGGACGGGGTGAATGTCGCCGCAACACGTGTAGATGGCTCACGCACACTCGCTTGGGCGCCCGTGACGGCTGCAAATGGGATCGGGACAGGGTGAATTGAGTGCGGAACGGGTGGAAATGCCATCGGGACAGGAGAAGCGCGCAGTGACGCTTCTCCTGCCGGGGGTGTTACTGCTGGTTCTTCGTCGCGCGACGGCGCATCCGCCGGCCGGCGAGTCCGATCACGCCCGTACCGAGCAGGACGAGCGACATCGGTTCGGGAACCGGCGTAGCCAGGACGCTCACGTTGTCGACGCCGAGGTTGAACCAGAGCTGATTGTCGGTTTCGGCGAACCGCAGCTGAAACGTGCCGCCGGCGCCCACGAGCGACGTGATGTCGATCGAGTAGTGCGTGAACGCGTTCGGATCGGCGCCGCCGTCGACGCCATTGAAGAAGTTGCCCACCACACCGGCGCCCGTGTCGAACGCGGTTGCGCCCGCCGTCAGGAGATCGACGCGAGCGAACTGGTTCGCGGCTCCGACGTGGTTGAGACCCTGCCCGCCGAAGATCGGGCCGCTGTCCCAGTCGTTCGCGAACATATCGAAGCTCAGGATCACCGAGTACGACGTCGGCACGACGATGGTTTGACGGAGGGCATGTGTGCCTGGGCCCGTCTGGTCGCTGACGGCGTAGCCAGTCCCGTTCGCGGCGGTTGACAGTGTCGCGTGGGCCGAAATCGGCGTCGTGGTACCAGGTGTGTCGAACGAGAAAGTCCCCGACCCGCCAGCCAAGTCGTTGACGGTCCATCCCGCCAGAGTGCCGACCTCAAAGTCTCCGTTGGTGATCAATTCAATTTGAGAGGCGGAGGCCATGGTCGCCCATGCCAGAATCGCTGCCACTCCCGTCACGACTGATGCCACTCGTCTCATCTGTCTGCTCCTTCGTCGTCTCTTGAAGACACACCCAGCACAACCCAACCGGATCGGAAGTGCGCGACTGACGGACAAAAGCTGGTTAGTTGCCAGTCAGGCAGACAAAATGCGCGCGAGCTACGACAGCGGGCGCGTTTTTGTCAGTAATTTGTGAAATCTGCGTAACGGTGTGCAAAGCTGAGCAATATCGGTACCTGAGCTGAACAATAAGGGACCCAGCTTCAATGCGCGCCGACGACGGGACCGCCTTTGCCTGGGCGCTGCATCAGCAGCACCAACGGGATGGTGACGAGAAAGATGATCCCCAGCAGCTGGAACAGGCCGACGAACGACACCATCGACGCCTGACGTTGCACCATGCCGAACAGTGCCGCATACGCGCGCTGCGTCGCCGTGGCGACGTCCGCGCCGGCCGCCATGAACGCTGATCGCAGCTGGAGAAACATCATCTGCGTGCGTGGATCGTACGGGTTCACGTGCGCGCCGAGCGTCGCCGTCGTCGATTGTGAATGCCGAGCGATCAGTGTTCCCGTCACCGCGATGCCGATGCTGCCGCCGATGTTCCGCATCAGATTGAACAGGCTCGTCGCGTTTCCCATGCGCTCGCGCGGAATGGGATCCATCGACACGGTCGTCAGCGGCACGAATAACAGAGACATGCCGACGCCCTGAATGAGCTGCGGCCAGAAGATGTCCCAGTAGCCGGCCTGAAGGTTCAGCCACGATAGCCAGATCAACGTGACGCCACCGATGATCAAGCCGCCCGTCAGCAACGTCCGCGCATCGAACTTGCCCGTCATCAGGCCCGTGATCGGCATCATGAAGAAAGCGCCGACCCCGCGCGGCGCCATCGCAATGCCGGCTTGCAGTGACGGGTACCCGAGCAGCGTCTGCAACATGATCGGCAGCAGCACGAGGCTTCCGTACAACACAAATCCCACAACCGTCATCAGAAACACGCCGACCGCGTAGCTGCGTATCTTGAAGACGCGCAGATCGACGACGGGATCGTCGGTCCGCAGTTCGTGGATCACGAACGCGACGAGCGTGACGGCCGCGATAATCGCGAGGGCGACCATGAAGTGCGACTCGAACCAGTCTTCTTCTTGACCCTTATCGAGCAGGATCTGCAGCGCGCCGATCCCGACGGCGAGCATGCCGATGCCCCAGTAATCGATGCCGCGCGACTCCTGCCGGAGGTACGGCGGATCGAAGATGAACATCTTCGTCATCACGAGCGATGCGATGCCGACGGGGATGTTGATGTAGAAGACCCAGCGCCAACTGTAGTTGTCGGTCAGCCATCCGCCGAGCACCGGCCCCAGAATCGGCGCGACGACGACGCCGAGTCCCCAGAAGCCCATCGCCTTGCCGCGTTCGCTTGGCGGGAACGCCTCGAGCAGCACCGCCTGCGAGAGCGGCTGGAGGGCGCCGCCGGTCGCTCCCTGGACGATGCGGAAGAAAATCAACGAGCCGAGCGTCGGCGCAAGCCCGCAGAGAAATGAGGCGCCGGTGAACCCGACCACCGAAATCATCAGCAGGCGCTTGCGGCCGAAGGTCGCCGCGAGCCATCCGGTCATCGGCAGGATGATGGCGTTGGCGACGAGGTACGACGTCACCGTCCACGTCGCTTCGTCGATGCTCGCCGAGAGGCTGCCCGCGATGTGCGGCAGCGACACGTTGACCACGCTCGTGTCGAGCACTTCCATGAAGGTGGCCAACATCACCGAGACGGCGATGATCCACGGATTGATGTGTCGCTGCTCGTCGCTCATCGCTACTTGGTGTAAACGGTCGGTTCGGCCGAGAGGCCAGGCCGAAGCAGATGCTCGGGATCCTGATTGGGGTCGAGCACGATCTTGACCGGCACGCGCTGCACCACCTTGACGAAGTTGCCGGTCGCGTTCTCCGGCGGCAGCAGCGAGAAGCGAGCGCCGGTGGCGCCGGCGAGGCTGTCGACCTTGCCGGTGAATTCCTTCCCGCCAACAGCGTCGACCTTCACGGTGACTTTCTGTCCCGGGCGCATGTGCTCCAGCTGCGTCTCCTTGAAGTTGGCGATCACCCACACGTCGTTGAGCGGGATGATGGCCATCAACGGCTGCCCAGATTGAATGATCTGGCCGGCTTCCACGCTCTTGCGGCGGACGAGGCCGGCTGTCGGCGCCTTCACTCTCGTGTATTCG
>DASSGK010000212.1:0-2086 GCA_035693505.1 Vicinamibacterales bacterium | reverse complement strand
TGCCGGCCGACCAGCGACGCGGCTCGTTCCGACGCCTGGTTCGCCAGCGTGGCGGCGGCCGCGCTGGACAAGACCAACTGCGACGGCGTCGTACTCGACGACTCGCCGTTCGGCGAGCCCATCGTCCGTGATCACCGCGACGCATCGTACGGGGCATTGTCCAATACCGCGCTGCGTCCGCTGGGCGGGGGGCCGGGTTACGGCAGGATCGTGCCGCGGCCCGCGACCGTGGTGCACACCGCCGCCGAGCTGCGGGCCGCGCTGCTGGCCGCCGCCCAAGCAAGGTCATCGACCATCTATGTCGCCGACGATGCGGACATCGATCTCTCGTATTGCGCGAAGACACCGACGCCGCGCGGCTGCGGCGACCCGCGCTCTGCCCCCGCCGCATGCGGCGACTACACGCTTGTCGTCCCGGCCAACACCACGCTCGCGAGTGGGCGCGGTCGCGGCGCCTCGCGCGGCGCGCGCCTATTCTCGCGCACGTTTGCCGAGTGCCCGCTGCTCGACGTCAAGGGCGAGGGCGTGCGGATCACCGGCCTGCGCATCCATGGACCCGACTCGAGCATCGAGAATGATGATCCGATTCATTGTGGCGGCGAGTCGACCGGGATCGGCCTGATCAGCGATGGCCGGGTGCGCTGGGGGACCGAGATCGACAATGACGAGCTGTCGTCATGGCCGCGCGCGGCCATCGCGACCGACGATGTTCAAGGGGTACGCGTCCATCACAATGTCATCCAGTTCAACCGGCGCCACGAGCACAATGGCACCTGCGGCTCTCACGCGTACGGTCTGGGCTACGGCGTCGTGGTCGGTCCGGGCAGCGCGACGATCGAGGCGAACGTGTTCGATCACAATCGGCACGACATCGCCGCGGACGGATCCCCTGGCGAGTTCTACACCGCGACGTACAACCTCGTGCTTGATGGCGCGGTCGAGCACAGCTTTGATGTGCACGGCGGCGCGGACCGCGGAGACTGCACCAACATCGCCGGCTCGGCGTTCGTCATTCATCACAACACGTTCCTGCAGGCGCACAAGCCGGCGGTGCGCATGCGCGGCATTCCGATGCGCGGCGCGTGGATATATAAGAACGAGACCCGTGACGACGACGAAGGCGACGCGTTCAACCAGACGAACGCCAGCGGCCACTTCTCGGTCGCCGACAACTTGATCCTGGTCAACCGGTTCCCCGCCTGGTCGGTGTCCTTCGGCGGCGCCTCGTTCTGGCAATGGCAACGGTTCGACGGGACTCCCACCAGCGCGGTCGCTGCTGGCGACTTCGACGGCGACGGCGCGGCGGACGTGATGCGTGCCTCCGCGACCGGATGGCAATGGTCGAAGTCCGCGCGTGAGGGTTGGGCGTTCCTCAACACGCTCACACAGCCGGTATCGCAGCTGCGGCTGGGTGATTTCGTTGGTCTGCCGTTCACCGACGTCGTCCGCGCCACCGGCAGCGAATGGCAGGTGTCGGAAGGAGGCACGTCGTCGTGGCGAAGCCTGTATCGGACGACAGCGCCGCTGTCCAACGCGGCGTTCGGCGACTTCGAGGGAGATGGTCACGCCGACGCGTTTTTCGCCGATGGTGCGCAGTGGTCCATCGTGCAGAGCTTCTCGCCCCGCGTGACGCGTCACTACCCGCAACGGTACCGGTTGTCGCAGCTGCGCTTCGGCAACTTCGTGGGCGACTCGAAGACGGACGTGTTGCGCTCCACGGGCGACGAGTGGCTGGTGTGGGACCACCTCTCCCAGACGTGGAATCACCTCGGCTTCTCGTCGATTCCGCTGGCGCAGCTCACATTCGCCGACTTCGACGGCGACGGCTTCACCGACATCGCCCGGAGTGCGCACGGCCGGTGGTTCGTGTCGTGGGCCGGGGCGAGCGGGTGGCAGGAGCTCAACACCAGTGACCAGGACTTGCGATCGTTGACGATTGCGGACTTCAACGGTGATCACCAAGCCGACGTGCTGTCCCGGCAGTCGCCCGACGCGTGACCCGTCAGTACCACGCTGAGAAGGTCGAGAAATATGCGGAAAACTGATGCGGAGCGCGCTGTTGCGGCGGTCTCGGCGGCTGCCGTGG
>DASSGK010000211.1:0-13813 GCA_035693505.1 Vicinamibacterales bacterium | reverse complement strand
ATAATCCCGCGGTTGTGCTGTCGGATCTCCGGCTGACGGAGGGCGACGGCTTTGGTGTACTGCGCGCGTCCAAGGAGCACGATCCCCAGCTGCCGGTCATCGTCATGACGGCGTTCGGCAGCATCCAGGACGCGGTTGCGGCGATGAAGGAGGGCGCCCTCGATTTCCTCGCCAAGCCGGTCGACCCCGATCATCTGCTGCTGATGGTCGAGCGCGCGTTGACTCAGCGCAGGCTCGCAACCGAGAACATGATCCTGAAGGACGAGCTCGCGCAGCGGCGCGGCGCGCCCTTGATCGTCGGCGACGATCCGAAGCTGAAGCAGGTGTCGCTGGCGCTGCATCGCGCCGCCGCCACCGACACGACCGTTCTGCTTCAGGGTGAGAGCGGAACGGGCAAGGAATTGTTCGCGCGGGCGCTGCACGCCCTCAGCCCGCGCAACGACGGTCCCTTTGTCGCGATCAATTGCGCCGCCATTCCGGAGACGCTGCTCGAGACCGAGCTGTTCGGCCACGAGAAAGGTGCGTTTACCGGTGCGACACAGCGGAAGCCCGGCAAGTTCGAGCTCGCGCATCACGGGACGTTGTTCCTCGACGAGATCGGCGACTTGCCGCTGCTGCTGCAGGCCAAGATCCTGCGCGCGCTGGAGGAGAAGCGCTTCGAGCGCGTCGGCGGGACCGCGCCGCTTCAAGTCGACGTGCGGGTGGTTGCCGCGACGAACAGGAATCTGAAGGCGGCGGTGGCGGCCCGCCAGTACCGCGAGGATCTGTTCTTCCGCCTCTCGGTCTTTCCGATCCTCATTCCGCCGCTTCGCGATCGTCCGCGGGACATCCCGACGCTCGCGCGATACTTCATCGACAAATTCTGTCGCGACCTCAATAAGAAACCGCTCACGTTTTCGCCGGCGGCCGAGGAGGAGCTCTGCGCCTATCCGTGGCCCGGCAACGTGCGCGAGCTGCAGAACTGCATCGAGCGCGCGGCCATTCTCACCGAGGGCGAAACCATTCACCCCCGTCATCTCCATCTCTCGTTTCGAGGAGCGTTGGCCAGCACGGCCGTCGACGACGATGGCGGACCGTGGGGGAAAATCGATCTGTCAGGCACGCTCGCCGAGGCGTCGAAGCGGACGCTGCTGGAAGTCGAGCGGCGGAAGATTCAGCAGGCGATGAAGGAGTCCGGCGGCAGCCCGGGCGGCGCAGCCGAGATTCTGCAGGTCGGCTACAAGACGTTCCTGAGCAAGCTCAAGGAACACGGCCTCGAATAGTCACTTTCCAAATCCGACTTTTTTCAACGCCGTCCGCAGCTCGCTCTCCTTCACATCGTCGACGATCGATGTGGCGCCGATGGCCGTCGGCAGGACGAAGTGCAGCTTGCCCGCGACCACCTTCTTGTCGTGCCGCATGGCGTCGAGCATCGCCGTTGCAGGAAGATCCGCGATCGGTGGCAGCGGCCCCAGGCTCGAGATCATATCGGCCAGCGCCTGCCGATCGCGATCGACCAGCACACCTCGCGCGGCCGCAAGCTCCGCGGCGACGAGCATTCCGTAGCCGACGGCTTCGCCATGCCTGAACCGCCGGAACCGGGTGACCGCTTCGAGCGCGTGACCCGCCGTGTGGCCGAAGTTCAGGATCCGCCGCGGCCCGGCTTCGCGCTCATCAGCCGTCACGACGTCGCCCTTGATCCCGCACGACTCGGCAATGATCGGCATCAGCGCCTCTATTGAGCGCGTGAAGATGGCTTTCCGGTCGCGTGCCACGCGCTCGAACAGCGACGCACTCGACGTCATCCCGTACTTGATCACCTCGTAGAGGCCCGCGCGGAACTCACGCCGCGGCAGCGTTCCGAGGACGAGCGGATCGATGATGACGGCGTGAGGCTGATAGAAGGCGCCGATGAGATTCTTGCCAAGCGGATGATTGACGCCCACCTTGCCGCCGATCGCGCTGTCGACCTGCGCGAGCAGCGTCGTGGGCACGTGCACGAGCGCGATGCCGCGCAGATAGGTGGCCGCCGCGAAGCCGGCCATGTCGCCGATCACGCCGCCGCCGAAGGTGACGACCGTCGACGCGCGATCCGCGCTGGCGCGAACGAGCGCGTCGTAGATGCGCGACACGGTCGAGAGTTGCTTGAACCGCTCGCCGTCGGGTACGAGGATCGGATCCGCCAGCGCGGCCGCGCGAGTCAATTGCGCGCCGTGCAGCCGCCAGACGAGCGGACTCGAGACCACGAAGCGGCGCGCCGGCGCGCCGATCGCGTCGAGCGTCGCGCCCAATCGGTCGAGCGTGCCGTCGCCGATCGTCACGGTGTAGCCGCGGGAAGGCGTGGAGAGGTCGAGCCGGACGGGATCCATCAGATGCGGATGGTAGGATACCATCCACGTGCATTCAGTCGATTTTCTCATCGTCGGCGGCGGTGTGGCGGGGCTGCGTGCCGCGATCGGACTTGCGGATGCGGGCCGCGTGCTCGTGCTCACCAAGGCCGAACCCGCTGAAAGCAACACCGGCTACGCTCAAGGCGGCATCGCCGCGGCTGTCGGCGCCGACGACACGCCGGCGTTACATGCCGCGGACACGCTTCGCGCGGGCGACGGACTGTGCGACGAGGCGGCCGTCGACACGCTGGTCAAGGACGGCCCGCGGTTCGTGCTGGAGTTGCTGGACTGGGGCGCCCGGTTCGAACGCGATGCTGACGGCCGTCCCGCGCTTGCCCGCGAGGCCGCACACAGCGTCCGCCGCGTGTTGCACGCGGGCGATGCCACGGGTCGCGAAATCGGCCGTGTGCTGTGGGAGCGCGTGCGCTCGCTGCCGTCGGTCGAGACGATCGATCACGCGCTCGTCACGGATTTGATCGTCGAGGACGGTCACGCACGCGGACTGCGGTATTTCGACGCGGCCGATGTCAGCCGCGAGGTGCGCGCGAGAGCGATCCTGCTCGCGACCGGCGGCGCGGGGCAGGTATTCCGGGAGACGACCAACCCCGCGGTCGCCACGGGAGACGGTATTGCCCTCGCATTCCACGCCGGTGCGCGGGTTGCCGATCTCGAGTTCGTCCAGTTTCACCCGACCGCACTGAAGCTCGCCGGCGCGCCCAGATTCCTCATCTCAGAGGCGCTTCGCGGTGAAGGCGCGCGCCTGGTGAACGAGCGAGGCGAAGCGTTCATGACGCGCCATCATCCCGACGGTGACCTCGCGCCGCGGGACATCGTGGCGCGGGGCATCGCGCGCGAGTCGGAGCACACGGGCGGATCCATCTACCTCACGCTGGCGCATCTCGATGCGGATTACGTCCGCCACCGGTTTCCCACGATTGCGGCCATGTGCGCGCAGGCCGGTCTGGACCTCGCGCGGGATCGCATTCCCGTCGGTCCCGCGGCGCACTACATGATGGGTGGCGTCGACACCGATGAGTGGGCGCGCACGTCGATGCCGGGACTGTTTGCCGCAGGCGAGGTCGCGTGTACTGGTGTTCACGGGGCCAACCGGCTCGCGAGCAACTCGCTTCTGGAAGGTCTTGTCTTCGGTGCGCGAGCGGCGGAAGCCATGCAGTTGCCCCCGCAAGCGGCGCCGATGAAAGCCGATCGTGTAGGGATTCGGGACTCGGGGCTTGGGGCTAGCCATCTAGTCCCTAGTCCCCAGTCCCTCGCCTCTGCTGAAGTCCGTGATCTCATGTGGCGCAACGCCGGGCTGTTCCGGTCGCGCACTGCGCTGGTCGAAGCGGTGGAGATCCTGGCGCGCGCCGGCGCGCCATCCGCGTTATCGCCGGCGGAGCAGAGCCGGCATCGGAATCTTCTCACCGTCGCCCGTTTGATCGCGCGCGCTGCACTGCGCCGCGAGGAAAGCCGTGGCGGGCACTACAGAGAGGATTTCCCCGACCGCGAGGATCGCCGCTGGCGTATCCATGTCGTGGATACCCGCGCCGCGTATTAAACTCTTACCTTTGTGTCCCTGGTGTCCTCCGTGTTCGATCAGCGCTGGAAGAAACTCTGATGTCGAAGAAACCCGAGAAAGAATCGTTCGTCACCGAAATCACGCCGCGATCGCAGGATTTTTCGAAGTGGTACCTGGACGTGGTTCGTCGCGCCGAGCTGGCTGACTACTCGCCCGTCAAAGGGTGCATGGTCATCCGGCCGTACGGCTACGCGATCTGGGAGCTGATCCAGCAGGCGCTCGATCGGCGCATCAAAGCTTCCGGCCACGTCAACGCGTACTTCCCGCTCTTCATTCCCGAGAGCCTGCTGAACAAGGAAGCCGAGCACGTCGAGGGTTTCGCGCCGCAGGTGGCCTACGTCACGCATGGCGGCGGCGAGCTGCTCGAGGAAAAGCTCGTCGTGCGGCCGACGTCGGAAGCGATCATCGGCACCATGTACGCCAAGTGGGTGCAGTCGTGGCGCGACCTGCCGATTCTCATCAACCAGTGGGCGAACGTGGTGCGCTGGGAAAAGGTGACGCGTCCGTTTCTGCGGACGACTGAGTTCCTCTGGCAGGAGGGGCACACCGCCCACGAGACCGACGTCGAAGCGGAAGACGAGACGCTGAAAATCCTGCACATGTACAAGGAAACGCTCGAGACCGAGATGGCCGTGCCGGTCGTCGAGGGAATGAAGAGCGAGAGCGAGAAGTTCGCCGGCGCGCTCCGGACCTATTCGATCGAAGCGCTGATGGGCGACGGACGCGCGCTCCAGGCTGGAACGTCGCACAACCTGGGACAGAATTTCGCGAAGGCGTTCGAGATTACGTTCCAGGCCCGGGACAAGTCCGTTCAGCACGTCTGGGGCACGTCGTGGGGGATGACCACGCGGCTGATCGGCGCCGCGATCATGGTCCACGGCGACGACAGCGGGCTCGTGCTGCCGCCGCGGATCGCGCCGTATCAGGTCGTGATTGTCCCGATTGGCCGCGACAATTGGCGCGAGACCGTCTTGCCGAAGGCGCAGGAGATCCAGCAGGAGCTCGTGAAAGCGGGTATCCGCGTCACGCTCGACGAGCGCGAGGAACGTCCGGGCTGGAAGTTCGCCGAGTGGGAGCTGCGCGGTGTGCCGCTTCGTCTCGAGATCGGGCCGAAGGACATCGAGAAATCGGCCGTGCTGGTCGCGCGGCGCGACACGAGAGAGAAGCAGAGCCTGCCGATGGAAAACCTCCCGGCGCAGCTGCTGGCGCTGCTCGACGCGATTCAGCAGAACCTGTTCGATCGAGCCGTGGCATTCCGCGCCGATCACACGCAGCGCGTCGCGACCTACGACGAGTTCAAGCAGGTGATGGAAGGACGGCCCGGGTTCGTCATCGCGCCCTGGTGCGGATCGACCGACTGCGAGGCTCAGATCAAGGCGGAGACGCAGGCCACGATCCGCAACATGCCGCTGAACCCGCCCGCAGCGTCAGGGCGCTGCATCCGCTGCGACAAGGATGCGCAGCACGCGGAGGCGTGGTTTGCCAAGAGTTATTGAGAAGGGCTGAGGGCTTTGGGGCTTAGGCTTAGGGCTCAGGGCTGGGGATGTTTGGGCTATGGCAGCAAGTATCAGTCACTAGCCGGATTGTTGACGAGCCCGCACAATCGGCATCCACTCGCACAGTTCTTCATGGCCGTGCGGAGACCATCACCATCCGGTCCGAGATCGGACTCAAAGACTTCGCATCGCGGGCCGGGCCATTCGATCTCTCGACGCGCAATGGCGGATTCGAGGTGACGGTTCTGGTGAGAGATAAGGCCGACCCAGAAGAGTTCTGCTCAGATGCGCACGTGGGTCCCAGGCCCGCAATCGAACCGTGGCGGGCGACGAAAGGTACGCTGACGATGTCCGTGTCGCCCGGCGACGGGCAGCCGCGTTCGCGAAAGGTATACCGCGCGACGATCCGCATCGACGGCGCCGAGTTCGTGAACAACGATGGCGTTCGGGTGGTTCAGTCGCAGCCGATTGTGCTCGCGGTTGTCGCGCGCTAGCGTGCTCTGAGCTCTGAGCTCTGAGCTCTGAGCCCTCAGCCCTTCGTCATGTCATCGATCACCTGAGGCCATCGCTTTTCAATCTTCTTGAGCACGGCATGGCGCCGCGTGAGCTTTTCGCGCGCGGTCACGGCCTTGAACGCCTCGGCGAGATGCTGCCGCCACCAGCCATCTTTGGTTTTCGCATACGCTCCGGCGATCGCCTCTAGGCACGTCGCGTCGCCAACGAGCCTGAGCGCCTCGAGGAATTCCACCGGTAGCGGCCCTTTCGCTGTTTCGAGCGACTCTCTCAAGTCGTAGACGGCCAGGCGGCTGCCGTGGTGTGCCAGCGCGACATGGGCCGCTGCTCTTGCGATTTGCCACTGTTCCCTGAACTTTGCCGGCTCCGATCCCTCGCGTTCGCGAATGCGCTTGATCAATTCCAGCAGCGCCGGCAGTGGAAGCGATTCCGCAGACAGGGCCAGCGCGTGACGAAGTATCGCGGGATCGTCCGGGAGGGCGCCCTCCGCGGCGCGTGCAAGCGCTGCGACGGTGTCTTCTGATCGCTGCGGCGCGCTGGGACCGCGCAGGCCCGCCTCGAGGCGAATCGCGCCGTTCGGGTCGTCAGCCAGCGTGGCGAGGATCGGCGCGATGGTCGCGGGTTCGAGATCTCGCAGCGCGCGAAGCGCCGCGAGCCTGAGCGTTTCGTGTCGCGTTCGATCGAACAGCACGGTCGCCAGACGATCGACCGCCGCCGCGCCCTGAGAGCCGCGCAGATGCGCTCGCGCTACACCGACAGCCGCTGCCGCGACGTCGGGCTCGGGATCGCGAGAGGCGAGTGTTGCCAGCGCGGGCTCGAGCGCGCGCGGATCGCCGATCGCCTCTAACGCGCGCCATGCGGCGGTCCGCGCGGCCGGCAGCGGCAGGGAACCGGTCGCGTCGATCAGGCGCTCGACCGCGCGTGCGCCCAGGAGGGTAAGGCGCGCGACGGCCGTTTCACGCGTGACGGAGTTTTCCGCGCTGAGGCTCGCAATCAACGCGTCAATTTGTTTGGCAGAGGACGCCCTGATGGGCACGCGAAGATTCTAGCAACGATCAGAAAAAACCGCAGAGACCGCAAAGAGCGCGGAGAAGACGGCTCTCTGCGATCCCAGCGGACTCTGCGGTTTTTCTTTATTGGACTTTGACTACCAGTGCGGCGCGCCTGTTCAAACGCCGCGTTTCTTCACGCGTGTTGTCGAACTTCGGCGCTTCTTCACCGTAGCTGCGTGTTTCCAGGCGGCCGGCCGGCACGCCGCGCGACATCAGGTATTGCTTCACGCTGTTGGCTCGCCGATCGCCGAGCGCCAGATTGTATTCAGCCGTCCCGATGTTGCAGGTGTGGCCTTCGATGATGATGTTCTTGTCGGGGTTCGCCTGCAGGCGCGCCACCGCATCGTCGAGCAGTCGCAGCGCCTCGGGACGGAGCGTCGATCGATCGAAATCGAAGTACACGTCCTCGAACCTCAGCTCCACGACCGGAGTGGATCTGATCACCTGGATGGTGACCGAATCCGACGCCGTGCCGCCCTTGCCGTCGTCCACGACGATGGTGGCAGGAACGGCGCCTTCCTGCATGGGTGCCGTCCATACGGTCTGCCGATCGCCAGCGTTGGCGAACCGTCCCGTGGGCGCGGACCAGCGGTAGGTGAGGGTGTCGCCGTCCGGATCCTGAGCGTCGCCGGTGACGGTCGACGTCTTACCGACTTCCACCGTGCACGGCTCGCAACGCGCGCGAACGGTTGGCGGCCGATTCTGCGTCGCCGGAATGGTTCCCGGAGGCGCCTCGCGCATCGGAGGCGGCGGTGCGTACACGCGGACACCGGGGTGATAGCCGATCCGGAACTGCATGTCGTAGTAGTCGCCGATGACGTCGGGCTCATCGGTGAACGAGCCCGACCGTGCGCGAGTCGGCACGTTCCAGCTGACGCCGGCGCCGGCGAAGAATCCGTTCTTCGCCTGGAACGTGAGACCGAGCGTCGCGCGCGTGATGTTTTCGGTGGCTGACGTGACCGGCGCGCGCGTTAAATCGGTCCCGACGATCGACGTGCCAGTAATCGTCGCCACATCCTTCGATGGAATCAGGCCGTTCAACTCGCCGGAGATGCGCAGCATGTTCCGCGAGGGAAACGCGACACCCGTTCCCCATCTGAACGCGCCGGTCGGCGCATCGATGCCGTCGGGGCTGCCACGAAACTCGTACCCGCCGAATCCCGAGACTTCCACCAGCTTCGATGCTTCCTTGCTGACGATGAAGTCGAAGGCGACATCCGGCTTGCCGGTGCTGACGCCGGCGTCCGCTTTGCCGGTCGGCACTTTCACGATGGCGCGCGCGGCGATGGCGGCCGGGTTCTGACGATACTCGGACCACAAATTGAACTTCACGCCGAGGTACAGATCGCCGAGGTTGTCGCCGCTCCAGTATTTGTTGGCCTGCGGATAGCGATCGATGATGCCTCCGAACGCCGGATCGTTGACGAAGATCGGCCGCAGGTCGCGATCGATGCGCGTGTCGACGAGAAACGATCCGAAGACTTCCGCCCGGTCCTTGATGCCGTACGCGAAGGTTCCCGCGAAGTCAGCAACGTTGGTGTAGCCCTGAATCCAGTTCGTTCCGCGGCGATAGACGCTCGCGGACCACTTGCCGTCGCCCAACACTTCACCGGTCGGGACGTACCAGATTCCCGTGTCGCCAAAGAACGTCGTCGTGGCTGGACGGGTGGCCTCGTCGGACGGGGCCGCGGGCGCTGGTGCTTGATTCGGGGAGGCTGGGGGCTGGGCGAAAGCGGCGGTTGAAAGAAGGATGAAAGCGGCCGTAAGCCGCGAAAGTCTCGAGGCGGTCGTCATCAGCTGTACCCTCCGGGGTACAAGCAAGCTCAGCCATGATAGTACGGCTGGCTGCAATCGTCAATCGAGCAATGACTTAGGAGCTTAGCTCGCCGACTCTTTCGGCGCCTTCAGACGTTTCGGGCCAACGACCCAGGCGATCACGATGCTCAGGATGTAGAGGGCCACCATCGGGGCGGCAAAGATGGTCTGCGTCATCATGTCGCCGGTCGGCGTGATGACGGCCGCGACGACGAAGATGATGAGGAAGGCGTACTTGAAGTTGCTGAGCAGGAACCACGCCGTGATCATCCGCATCTTCGCGAGGAAGAATACGACCGTCGGCATCTGGAAGACGATCCCCATGCCGAGCAGCATCTTCGTGTAGAGCCCGAACACATCGTCCAACCGCGGCATGAACGCCAGGTCGGGTGTGTTGAAGCTGGCGAAGAACGCCATCATGAAGGGAAATGCGATGTAGTGGTTGAACGCGGCGCCGAGCACGAAGCCGAGCGTCGTGAAGATGACGAACGGAATCGCCAGCCGCTTCTCGTTCGAGTACAAGCCCGGAGCGATGAACATCCAGACCTGATACATGATGAACGGCGCGGCGAGCACGACGCCCATGATGAGCGCAATCTGCACGTAGAGCGAGAACGCCTCGCCCGGCTCCGTGTAGATCATCTTCACCCCGGCCGGCAGCGCGCCTCGCGTCGGGGCCAGGATGAAGTCGACGATCTTGTTGATGAACGCGAAGCCGACGACGACGCAGACGGCTATCGCGATAGCGGAATTGACGATGCGTTTCCGGAGCTCGTCGAGATGCTCCAGAAACGACATCTTTCCCGCTGCCGCAGTGTCGTCGTCTTCGTCGGGAGGAATCTGCAGAGCCCCCGACTGGGGGCCCGGGAACGGCACGAGGGCCATGGCGCGCGCTTACGCGCTCTGGTCGACCTTGCGGACCGACGCGTGCTCGTCGACGAGCGGCGTGGGATTCGCGGGAGGCGCGGTCACCGACTGGGATTTCTTCTCTTCGATAGCGGAGCGCTGCTCTTCGAGGCGGATTTCCTCTTCGAGGGTGCTCTTCAGCTCGTTGGACGCCTTCTTGAACTCGGCGATGCTCTTTCCGAGCGATCGGCCCAGCTCAGGCAGCTTGCGGGGTCCGAAGATGATCAGAGCGATCACGAAAATAATGATCAGCTCGGGCATTCCGATGGAACCAAACATGTGACTCCTACTTTCCCAAAAACCGGGGCGGGACCGCTCCCGCCATTATGGAACGGCGTCACGGCGCGGTCAAGAAGTTCCGGGCACGGAAGATGCCCAGAAGTCGTTGCTTGTAAGGAAGTTATCTGCTAGGGTACCGTCATGCGACGCTACCGTCCCCTGCCCGCAGTCCTCTTTGCGATCCTCGTCTCCGCTCTGGTCGGCGGGTTCTTCGGACGCAGCGCGCTTGCGACCGACGACAAAGTCCCCGAGCACTATCGTGCGTTCACCGCCGCGCTGAACGCGATCGAGACAAGCTACATCGACAAGGTTGATTCCGACAACGTCGTGTATGGCGCGGTGCGCGGCATGCTCGGCACGCTCGATCCGCATTCGAGTTTCTTCAGCCCGAAGGAATACGCGCAGATGCGCGAGCGGCAGGAAGGCCGCTACTACGGCATCGGCGTGTCGATTCAAGCCATCGACGGCGATATCACGGCGATGCAGGTGTTCGAGCAGTCGCCGGCGTACAAGAAGGGCGTTCGCCGGGGCGACGTGCTCGCCAACGTCGCTGGAGAAGACACGAAGGGCTGGACCGTCGATCAGGCGATGCACAAGCTTCGCGGCGCGAAGGGGACGACCGTCTACGTCGGCGTGAAGCGCCGCGGCTACCCGGAGATGATCAAGTTCGAGCTCGTGCGCGACGAGGTCTACATTCCGACGGTGCCCGCGTACTTCATGATCGACGACACGACCGGCTACATCCGCATGCAGGACTTCGGCGAGAACACCGACCGAGACGTCAAGCACGCGCTGCGCGATCTCTCGTCGAAGGGCATGAAGCGACTGCTGTTCGACATTCGCGGCAATCCCGGCGGTCCGCTCGATCAGGCGATCAAGGTCTCGAACGAGTTCCTGCCCAAGGGCAAGATGATTGTCTACACGCGCGGCCGCGTGCCGAACTCGGATCAGGACTATCGCGCGACCGAGGAGAGCGAGTTCACCGAGATGCCGATCGTCGCGCTGGTCAATCGCAACAGCGCGAGCGCGGCGGAGATCGTGTCGGGCGCGTTGCAGGATCACGATCGCGCGTACCTGGTGGGCGAGACGACGTTCGGCAAGGCGCTCGTCCAGTCGGTGTACCGCATCAGCGGCGGCGCGGGGCTCGCGCTCACGACGGCGCACTACTACACGCCGTCCGGCCGCATCATCCAGCGTCCGTGGGACGCGAGCTTCGACGAGTATCTGAGCTACACGCTGCGCGACCAGGACGCGAACAAGCCGCACAATCCAAGCGACCTGAAACACACCGACTCAGGACGTCCCGTCTACGCCGGCGGCGGCATCGAGCCCGACAAGCGCGTCGCCGGACCGCTCGAAGGCTTCAACCCCGGCCGGTTCGGACGCATGCTCGTCGCGCGAGGCGAGTTCGCGAACTACGCGCAGAAGTACGCTGCCGAAGGCGATATGCGCGTGACCCAGACCTCCACGAATCGCAAGCTCGTGAAGCGCAACTTCGTCGTCGACGAGGCGATGGTGTCCGACTTCAAGGAGCAGATGAAGACCGACAAGCTGCGGATGGACGACGAAGCGTTCGCCAAGGACGCCGAGTTCATCAAGGCGATGATCCGGTTCGAAATCGACAACGCCGTGTTCGGCATCGCCGACGCGCGGCGGCACTTGATCACGGTCGATCCGCAGGCGCAGATGGCGTTGACGATGTTCGGCGAGGCGCAAAAGCTGACGGAGCTCAGCAAAGGCAACAAGGTCAAGGCGAACCACTGACGGATTGGGGGTCAGATCTCGATTTTCTCGCTCGAGGGGTCAGTGACCGAGAAAATCGAGATCTGACCCCCACGCGACGGGCTGGCATGGGGCAAGCGACCACAATTCGTTGGGTGGTACTTTGCTCTTGCCCCTATAACTAGCCCTTGTTAGACTGACGACCGTTCGGCCCCGGGGCCGTCTTCCTACGGTGTGGAAGACGAAAGTGGGCCAAAAAATCGGTCGTTTTGCCAGGTCACATCCCAGCACACCTCCTACGCTTTCACTCGGCGGAAAGCCTCGCGCTCCGGTGCTCGAGGTTCGCCGACTCGTCTTTTCCCTCGGAGCGCGAGCCTTTTAGGCGAGCGTGGTGACCCATGCGTCTTGAACGTCTCGAAATCAACGGTTTCAAATCGTTTTCCGATCGCTCCGAGCTCGCCTTCGACAAAGGCGTGACGGCGATTGTCGGCCCGAACGGCTGCGGCAAGAGCAACGTCGCGGACGCCATCACGTGGGTGATGGGTGAGCAGAGCGCGAAGAGCCTGCGCGGCGACAAGATGGAAGACGTGATCTTCAACGGCAGCGATGCGCGCAAGCCCACCGCGGCGGCTGAAGTGCGCCTGCGGTTCAGCGGCTTCCTGAAGACGGTCAGCGGCCCTGCATTCGGCAGCGAATCCGGTCTCGAAGGTGCGGCCGGCAACGGCAATGGCCACGCCAACGGCAATGGCCACGCGAACGGCAACGGCCATGCGAACGGCAACGGTCACGGGAACGGAGAGCCCTCCATAGTAGATGCCGCCGGGATCAGCGAAATCATCCAGTCGGTCGCGCGCGAGGTCGAGGTCACGCGGCGGCTTTACCGATCGGGCGAGAGCGAGTACTTGATCGACGGCTCCGTCTGCCGGCTGCGCGACGTGCACGATCTGCTGATGGACACCGGCCTCGGCGCGAAGAACTACGCGATCATCGAGCAGGGCAAGATCGGCATGATTCTCAGCACCCGCCCCACCGATCGGCGCCAGCTGATCGAAGAGGCCGCGGGCGTGACGAAGTACAAGGCGCGGCGCCGCGCCGCGGAGCTCAAGCTCGAAGCGGCGCAGCAGAACCTGACGCGCATCGACGACATCGTGTTCGAAGTCGAGAAGCAGCGCGGCACGCTGAAACGCCAGGCGGGGAAGGCGAGGCGGTACCAGAAGCTGCGCGACGAGCTGCGACGCTGGGAGAAAGTCCTCTTCGCCCGCAAGTACCGCCAGCTGGCTGAAACGATCGAATCGGCGCGGGCGCGGCTCGCCGACGCACGCGAGCAGGAAGCGGTGTCGGCGGCGCGCGTCGGCGAAGTGGAAGCGGATCTCGGCCGGCTGCGCATCGCGCTCGTCGAAGCCGAATCGCGCTCCACCCAATCGCGCGAGGCCGCGCACACCTGCGAACTGGCCATCACGCGTCGTGAGCAGCAGATGGCCTTCGATCGCGAGCAGGTGCGAACGCTCGAAGCGCGGGCGACGAGCGTGGCCGCCGAGCTCGAAGGTCTCGAGGCCCGGCGCGAGCCTGCGCGGCAGGCGCTCGCGGGACGCCGCACCGCAGCCGCGGAAGCCAACGCCGATCGTGACCGCGCCGCCGCGACGCTGACCTCGGAATCGGACGCCTACGACAACGCACACCGCGAGCTCGAGGGGCTCGAGGCCGACGTCGAGGCGGCCCGGGGCGAAGTCTTCTCCGCGCTCAACTCGGCCACGGCCCTGAGGCACGCGCTCGAGCACGCGGCGGCCGCGCGCGAGCGCGTCGGCGAGTCGCTGTCGAAACTCGACATCGAAGCGAGCGACGTCCGGATCGAATCCGAACGCGTCGCGGCTGAGCGTGCCGCCGCGGGCGACGGCCTTCGCCGCGCGCACGACGCGATTGAGGCCACCCGCATCGCGCGGGCGGCGCGGGAGTCAGAGCTCGCGAGCGCAGGGATTGAACACGAGTGGCGATCGCGATCGGTTCGCGCTCGTGAGCAGGAGCTCGCCGGTCTGGAAGCGCGTCTCAGGTCGCTCGAGGAACTCGACGCGTCGCGCGCGGGATACG
>DASSGK010000210.1:0-3943 GCA_035693505.1 Vicinamibacterales bacterium | reverse complement strand
CGAGACGTTCACCACGAGCCAGCGCGCGCTGGGACGGCCGCCGACGTCGCCGGATCACCTGCTGGAACCGGGCGAGCTGCGGCGCCGCTTCGACGGCTTCGACGAGCTGTTCTACGAAGAGATGTGCGCGCCGGAGGCCATCGCCCGGATCGTGGCGCGATCGCGAAGCTGATTGAACTCGTCTCGAGGCAACGCCACGCTGCCCGGGTGGGCGGCGCCGTGGGACTCGTCGGCGTGGAAGTCGGAGCCGCCGGACACGCACAGAGCGAGACGGGAGGCGAGCGCGCGGTAGCTGCCGATCTGCGCCTCGTCATGGCTCGTGTGATACGCCTCGAGCGCATCGAGTCCCGCCGAGACGAAGCCACTGATCCAGTCGTCGTGCTTCAAGAGCCCGGGGTGCGCCAGCGACGCGACGCCGCCGGCGGCATGGATCTGCTCGATCACCGTTTCCGGTGACGCACCCTCGCGAGCGACGAAGGCCGGCCGCCCTCTCGCCAGCAGCGTGTCGAACGCATCGCCGGTGGTCGCGACGTAACCGGCGGCGACGAGCGCGCGGGCGATCGCCGGGCGCCCGATCGATTTGCCCGGTTGATCGATCACGGGCTGGAGGATCGCGCCGGCGTCCAGCGGCATGCCGAGCGCCTGCAGTCGAGCCACCATTCGCCCGACGCGATCGATCCGCTGTTGCCGCTGCTCCGCCAGAAACTGCCGCAGGCCAGGTGCGGCGGGATCGAGGAAGTAGCCGAGCACGTGCACGTCAGACTCGTCGTGGACGGCCGTGATCTCGATGCCGGGAACGAATGTGATTCCGGCAGCCGCGCACGCCTCCGCCGCGGCGCCGGAGGCCTCGACGGTGTCGTGATCGGTGACGCTCAGCACCGTGACGCCCGCAGCGGCCGCGCGCGCGACCAGCTCTGACGGGCTGCAGCGGCCGTCGGAGGCGGTCGTATGCGTGTGCAGATCGATCATCGGGTTCGTCCGGCGCGGCGCGAGACGGCGGCGCCGGCGGGCTTGCTGGCCTCGCGTTCACGCAGCGCACGGTACTCGCGCTTCAGCAGGTCGAGGTGCGCACGTTCCTCTTCGGCGAATTCCAGGAAGACCTGCTTGCCCTCGGAGTCTTCGAATCGCTCGCCGTACTTCTTGAAAAACTGGTGGGATCCCCGCTCGCACTTGATGCCGATGAGCAGCGCTTCCTGATCGTTCACGCCGTCCCGGAGCTGCTTGGCGCCTTCCGCGAACAGGCCGCTGGCCGCGCCCTTGAAGAACAGGAACGTGGGCCGCGCCTCGAGTCCCGGGTCGCCGGCAATCAGCTCGCTGTAGCGCTTCTCGAGCGTGCCGAGGTGCTCTCCCTCTTCGGCGGCGAGCTTCTGGAAGACCGAACGGCCACGCGGGTCCCTCGTCATCGCAGCCGCGCGGGTATAGAAGTCGAGGCCGCTGCGTTCGGTGGCGATCGCCATGCGCAACGCGTCGCGCGCGAAGACCAGCTCGGTGGTCGAGCCGTCAACCGATGGAATCTGCCGGCCGGTGCTGCACTGCTCGCAGACCCCATAGATCTGCACCGTCGCCTGCGTCGTCTGGAAATTCCGCGCCGCGGCGATTTCTTCGAGGAGCGACTCGACGTCCGAGCTCAGGAACTCCGATGAAGAGTGGCAGTTGGTGCAAATGAGGTGAAAGTGGCGCGGGTGGCGATAGGAGGGCTCGAACCGCGAGCGGCCCTCGCCGAAGTCGACCTTGCGCGCGATGCCGGCCCCGACCATCCACTGGAGCGTCCGGTAGACCGTCGCGCGCCCGATGCCGGCGGCTTCGCGGCGCACGAGGTCGAACAGATCGTCCGCGCTGACGTGCCCTTCCTGGCGCAGGAATACCTGCAGAATGCGATCGCGTTTGGAAGAGCGCTTGCTTCCAGCGGGGCGAAGAGAGGAGAGATCTGGAAGAGAACGCGCCAATTCTTGGTGCTTAGTCCACCGAGAACGAGGATCCGCAGCCGCAGGTGGACGTCGCCATCGGATTCTTGATGGTGAATCCTCCGCCGGTGATCGTGTCCACGAAGTCGACTTCGGCGCCCGTGAGATACCGGATACTGATCGGATCGACGAACAGCTTGACGCCGTGCGATTCAAATACCTGATCGCCCGAGCCCTGGCCGTTTTCCTCGATCATCAGACCGTACTGGAATCCGGAGCAGCCGCCGCCCTGAACGAATACGCGGAGTCCGCTGTTGGTTTTGTTTTCTTCCGCCAGCAGCTCGTTGATCTTCAATGCCGCCGTTTCTGAAACGTTGATCATGGGGTCATTATACCAAGATCGCGGTTGGTATACTGCGAAGCTGGCCCATGCCGTACGTGACGATCCAGGCGTTTTCCCGGGAAAATCTGCTCGATTCGGCCAGGCAGCGGTGGCAGGTCATCCGGGAGGCGCGTCCCGACCTCGAGCCGGCGCTGGCGCTCCAGGGCGAGCTGCTCACGCGCCTCATCGACCTGGCCGGCGCGCTCGCAAAAGGGCGCCTGCCCCGTCTCTCGCTGCCGCCGAAGTATCTAGCCGCCAAGCTCGCGCGCGGGGTCCCGGCCCTGGCCGGCGAACCGGTTCCGCTGCCGGTCGCGGTGCTCACACCCACGCTCTTCCAGCTCTGCGATGCGTTGGCCGCGGGCGGCGCCGGCGATGCCGCGACGCATATCCGCGAGTCGATGGACCGGGGACAGCTCGAGGCCGCGTCGCTCCTGACGGCCTCGTTGAATCGCGATCAGGCGGCCCTCCGCACGGGCGCGATGCACCGGGGGCTCTCGCCCGATCTGATGTGGCTCGTCGCCGAGCTTGCGGTGAGCCCGTTCGCGCACGCGCTCCAGCAGATGCTCTTCGGATCCGTCGAGGCCGGCGAACTGCGGAGCGCGCTCGATTCGTGGAATCGCGGCTACTGTCCGGCGTGCGGCTCCTGGCCGGCGGTCGGTGAAGTGGCGGCGGGCCATCGCACGTTGAGATGTTCGTTCTGCTCGTGCGCGTGGGAGCCGACGACCTGCGCGTGCATCTACTGTGAGGAGGGCGGTGAGGCATTCGTCACCGCCGCGCCCAATGCCGAGCGGAACGATCGGCGCATCGAGGTCTGCGCCACCTGCGGCGGCTACCTGAAGACGCTCGACGTCCCTGCGCTGTCGCCGTTCCCGCTTTTATCGATCTCGGATATCGAAACGACGGACCTCGACGTCGCGGCGATGCAGAACCGCTACGCGAGGCCGCCGCTGAAAAACTTCACCAAGAAGGTCTGACGAACCAGAAGAAACCGCGGAGACCGCGGAGATCGCTGAGAAAAAGAACTCTGCGGTCTTTGCGGTCTCCGCGGTTCCTTCTGATCGTGTTTTAGACGGTCACGCGCGCGGCGCGGCGGGCATCGGTCACGTGGCTGCGATGGCTCATCTGGTGCAGCGCCAGCGCCAGAAAGCTCCGACCATAGGTCGCGAACTCGCGCTCGAGACCCTTGGGTGGCGCCACCGACGGCTTGTCCAAATCCGACTCGCTCAACGCATCCAGCAGTTGAAGATTACGCGCGCGCAGCTGCGTGTACTTCTCCCGGATTTCTGCCAGCGGCGGATACGCTGCCGGGTCGCTGACCGGCTCAGTGTTTTGACCAAAATACTGCGCCCAGCCCGTTACCGCGTTCGGCTCGCCGAAGAGCGCCTCCGGAATCATCCCCTCGACGAACGTCAGGTGACCGAGGACCCAGAGCGGATGGCATCCGCCATTCGATGTCGGAAACGTCGTCGGCGCGCCGCTCATTTCGTCGATCACGCTCAGCACCGCTCCATTCGAAGCGGCGAGCGCGAACCTGATTGCCTCTTTCGTCTGCATGGTTTCTCCTCCGCCCTGTATTACGGCTCGCCGTTGACCAGGGATACGTCGAAGGAGGTCGCCGCGGGAATCATCCACGGGCAGTGCGTGTAGTCGCTGACGC
>DASSGK010000209.1:0-6925 GCA_035693505.1 Vicinamibacterales bacterium | reverse complement strand
CCGACATCTTTGGCTTCCACCTGGAAGCCGCGCGCCCGGACGTGCTCGATCCAGGCGCCGCAGCACCCTCACGTCGGGGACTTGTACACCACCATTGACGTGGTGGGCTTTTGACCGGTCTGACTCGACGCCGCGAACCCGGCGCCTGCGCACACAATCGCGGCGGCGGCGACGAGAACCCGAGGGGCACGCATATGCAATACCTCCGACTTGAAAAAGGTCTTCGGACGACGAAATGCGTCGGCCTTACAGATTATTGATCGATCAGACCGCACCCGCGGTTTCTTCTGATCGTGACGATCACGTCATCAAACGTCAGAACGGTATAACATGACGCACCCTGAACCCGAGCGAGGCGGTCGATGCTGCACTTCTTTGACGTTGAAGGGATACTCGTGCGTCGGTGGGTACCCGGTCAGCGCCGTGTCGCCATGGAGTCCTGGACCGGCGACGGATGGAGAGTGTTCCCGGACATCGACAGCGTCTCCCGTCACGGTGTCCGCCTGACGCGCGACGAGGCGCTCGCATTGCTGAAGAAGATTCGCGAACGTTCGGGCCTGACCGAGCCGCTGTCCGATGGCGAAGCCGAGACCGCGCTCTCGTCGCGCCAGAGACGCGCCTGAAAAACATCGAGGTCAGAAAGCGAGCGCTGTTGCCGTGAATACTCGCCGACGATTCCTGATCACCGCCCCTCTCGGCGCGCTGGCTGCTTCCGTCGCGTGCCGCAACGACACGACCGCCGTCCCCGCATCGGCGCCCACGACGCCGGGCGCGCCGCCGACCTTCGGCGCGGGCCCGGTTTCGGGACCCGCTGTGTCATCCTCCACGTTCGCCGAGGCCGAACGGCTGGTGCAGGTCACGATGAGCCCCGCCGAACGCGACATGGCGGCGGCGAGCTGGCAGCGGTCGATGGCTCCGCTGCTGGAACGTCGGGTTGGACCGCGCAAGATCACACTCGAACCAGAGGTAGCGCCGGCGACACAGTGGCACCCGGCGACGGGGCCCGAAAAAGTGGTTCCGATGCAGGATCGCTTCGCGCGAAGCGCCGCGGAATTGATCCCGCTGCCCGAGAGCGATGCCGACCTGGCCTTTGCGCCGGTGACGCGGCTGTCGCGATGGATCGAGCAGCGCAAGCTGACCTCCGAGCGCCTGACGAACATCTACCTGCATCGCATCGAGCAGTTCGATCCGAAGCTGCGATGCGTCATCACCCGGCCGGCCGAGCAGGCCTTGGCGCAGGCGCGAAAAGCCGACGCGGAAATCGCGTCGGGGAAGTATCGCGGGCCGTTGCACGGCATTCCGTTCGGCGTGAAGGATCTGCTCGACACGGCAGGCATCGCGACGACCTATGGCGCCGAACCGTTCCGGAATCGTGTCCCGGCTGCCGACTCCACGGTCGTCCATCGCTTGAACGAAGCCGGCGCCGTGCTCATCGCGAAGCTCAGTCTCGGCGCCCTGGCGCTGAACGACATCTGGTTCGGCGGACAGACGATGAACCCCTGGCTGCTCGAGGAGGGCGCATCGGGATCGAGCGCCGGGCCGGGCGCGGCGACAGCGGCGGGGCTCGTCGCCTTCTCCATTGGGAGCGAGACCGGCGGGAGCATCGTGTCGCCCTCGATGCGGTGCGGCGTGACCGGACTGCGGCCGACCTTCGGTCGCGTCCCTCGCACGGGCGCCATGACCCTGTGCTGGTCACTCGACAAGCTCGGACCGATGACCCGCAGCGTCGAAGACGCGATGCTCGTGCTGCAGGCGATCAGCGGCCCGGATACGGGCGACGTTTCGAGCGTGCCGAGCCGCCTGGACTTCGACGCCGCGGGACCGGTCGCGGGACTCCGCGTCGGGTACTTCCCTGCGTGGATGAAAGAGAACCCCGCCACCGATGTGGACCGTGCGGCGCTCGAGACCGTGAAGAAGCTTGGGATGGCCGCCACCGAGGTCACGCTTCCCGACTGGCCGTACGATTCGCTCCAGCTGGTCCTGTTTGCGGAAGCGGCTGCTTCGTTCGAAGCGATCACGCTCAGCGGCGCCGTCAACACGATGAAGGCCCAGGTCCCGGACGCGTGGCCGAACCTGTTCCGGCTCGCGCGCTTCCTCTCGGCGGTCGACTTCGTGCAGGCCGACCGCTTCCGCCGCAACGTGGCGGCGGAGATGACGCGCATCTTCGACCAGGTCGATCTCCTGCTCGTGCCGTCGCTCCGCGACGAGATGCTCACGTTGTCGAATTTCACGGGGCACCCGTCGCTCACGCTGCGCGCCGGCTTCGTCAACGTTTCCGAAGCGCGCAGCGACTGGGCGCCGGATCCGAAGAATCCGCTGCCGAAATTCTCCCCGCCGCGCCGCGTCCCGCACGGCGTCACGCTCCTCGGCCGGTTGTTCGACGAGGGAACGGTGGCCCGCGCCGGCATCGCCCTGGAACGTGCGTTCGGCGTCGTTGGAGAGCGGCCGCCCGGATTCTGAGCGCGCGGCCGCGCCTTTCACGTGGTGGCTTCGACGAATTCAGCGATACCGAACCAGCCGGACACAAGCCGGCCTTTGCGCTGGCCGGAGATCTGTGCCGCTGCGCTCGCGTTCGCGATGGTGAGCGTGGTGTCGACCCTGCCGCTGGCGCAGCATCCGACTCGCACGCTCCCGTCCGACCTTCTCGACACGCTGCTCACGACATGGATCATCTCGTGGGATGCCAGCCGGCTCCCGCATGCCCTCCAGGGAGTCTGGAATCCTCCGATCTATTTTCCGTATCCGCGCACGCTCGCGTTTTCCGAGAATCTCTTCGGCGTGGCGTTCCCCGTGGCCCCGGTCTACTGGATCACGGGCAACCCTGTGCTCACCTACAACGTGGCGTTGCTGTTTGCGTTCACGCTTGCGGGAACCGGCATGTACCTGCTGGCTCGCGATCTCACGGGGAGCCGCGCGGCGGCGGCCGTTGCCGGCGCCTACTACGCGTTCTGTCCGTTCCGCATGGCGCACGCGCAGCTCGCCCACATTCAGATGCTCGCGATTGGATGGCTTCCGATCGCGCTCTGGTCGATGCACCGGTACTTCGAGTCCTTTCGCCGCCGTTGGCTCGCGCTGTTCACGGCGGCCTGCTGCCTGCAGGTGTTGTCCAACACGTACGTCGCCTATTTCATGACGGTGCCAATCGGTGTGGTGACCGCATACCTGGCGTGGAAATCGCGCGAGCAGATCCGGCGATGGTCGACGGATCTCGCCGTCGCTCTCGTCGTGATCCTCGCGGTCCTCGCGCCGGTTGCGATGCAGTACTACAAGGTGCGGGTCGACAACCAGCAGATCCGCTCCGCCGGAGAGATCGAGTCGGGCGGCGCCGACCTCCGCGCATATTTCGTCCCCGATAGCGGCCTGTGGCGGCGCTGGTTCCCGCTGCCGAAACCGATCTTCGGCGAGACCGAGAAGGAGTTGTTTCCCGGGATCGTCGGGCCGGCCCTCGCGGCCGTCGGATTGTTTGCGGCGTTCCGGCGCCGGCGGGTGTCGAGGTGGGCCAGCGTGTACGCCGCGATCGCCGCTGCGGGATTCCTGCTGTCGCTCGGGCCGCTCGTCCGCGTCTGGGGAGTCGTGCTGACGCGTCACGGTCCGTACGACTGGCTGCAGCACGTGCTGCCCGGGATGAGCGGCATGCGTGCCCCGTCGCGCTTTGTGGTGATCGCCATCCTTGGACTCGCGGTGCTCGCAGCGTACGGCGCGTCACTCGTCGTCGATCGAGCTCCTTCTCGAATGCGGGCCTTCATCATCGTCGTCCTGCTCGCCGGGGTCGTCGCCGACGGGTGGGCGGTCCCCATTCCGACCGTCGCGTACGAGCCTCGCGGCCGCCTCGAAGACCGCGCGATCGTCGAATGGCTGCGCGCGATGCCGCCTGGAGTGGTGCTGCATCTGCCGCTGATGACCGCCCAGTTTCAGGAGCTGCACTATCAGTACGCGACGCTGTTCCACGGTCACCCGATGATCAACGGCTTCACCGGGTGGGCGTCGCCGCTTCAGGAGCTGCTGCGCCATCCGCGGTCGCCGATCTACGACTACAACCGGTACCCTGCGACCGTGGCCACGCTGCGATCGCTCGGTGTGCGCTATGTGTTCGTGCATCCGGGCGACTACAACATCACCCAGCTGGCGAACGGCGAGTTGAAGGAGACGATCGACGGCTTCCGCCGTTCGCAACAACTGGCCGGGGAGAAACGCCTGCTCGATGTGTATGCGTTCGAGCTGACACCGTTTCCGCGAACGGAAACCTCGGAAGCGCTGACGCCGATCCCCGCAGGACAGTTTCAGCTGGATGTGTCCCAGCAGAAAGGCCGCGCCGAGTTCCTGATCGACGGCGACAATGACTCGCGCTGGATCGGCAACCAGGACGGTGCCGGGGTCATCACGGCGCAATTTGCCCTGCCGCGCGATGTGGCCCGCGTCGAACTGCAGATGGCGCAGCGATCGCTGATGGAGTACCCGCGCGATCTTCAAATCGACGCTGAGGACCGAGAAGGACGCAGCCGCACGCTGTATCGAGCCTCGCCGTACCCGGAGTTCTTCGCGGGCTTTCTCCGCGATCGATCGTACCCGTCGATCAGGATCGATCTTCCGCACAACGAGACCGTCGTTCTCCACCTCAGAGAGGTCGCGTCGTACGACAGCTGGTGGTCGGTTCACGAACTGCGTCTGTGGCGAAGACCGTAAGACAAATCTGTTCGAAGTCTTCCCAGGTGGCGACCTTCGACCCTTTCGACGCCTGCAGTCCGCTCCTTTCACCTCGAATGATCTAAATCGTCCGTCAGTGTCGCGTTGGGATTGTGGAAGTACCGATCCCTTTGATGAACGCTGCCCGCGCCCGATTTGCCGTCACGGTGAAACGCTGTGCACTCGTCGCCGCAGCCTGGCTGCTGGGCGTCACCTGCACCGTTGCATCGCCGATCACGATCGGGACCTTCGAGATTCAGAACGACACGTCAGATCCGTTCTTCACGGGTCCGACGTTCGTGGTCACGAACGATTCGGGGCTGGCGGGTCTTGCGGCGACCTTCAGCGACATCCATCTGCTGTTCGACCTCCAGGACCTCACCTCGCTGGATTTCTCCCTGGCCGGTCTCCTGGGATCGGCGCAAGCGGTCGACTCGGGCGGGCTGGCCGACGCGCTGGGCCAATCGCTGCTCCCGGACCTTGGCACCGTGCTCGATGCGTATCTGACCTTCACGCTGCTGGACGCGGTCACCAACGCCATCCTGCCGGGAACGCTCTCGCTCGGGCCCACTGACCCGGCGTTGTGCTCCGGCTGCACCGATCGGATGACCGATTTCACGCACGGCTCCACGCTGGCGATTCAATTCGATGTGCAGGCACCGGTCGACACGGCGCCGGTTCCGGAACCGATGTCGTTGCTCCTCCTTGGCAGCGGGCTGGCCGCCGGCGCGGCCGCGAGACGCTGGCGCACACGCTAGAAACCAGACACACAGAACCTTTCCGACAGTCGATGGCCAAACCGTCAGCACACGTCACGCCCGCCGCCCCGCACATCGGGGCCGCGGTGCGTACGCGGGGAGCGCGAGTCCTGCTGCTCGCGCTGGCCCTGACGGCGCTGGCCATTCAACACACGTCGGCCGGCGCGCTGTCGAGCGTTTCCCCTGGCGGCGCCACGTCCGGCGTGACGCTGACGATCATCGGCACCGGCTTCAACACGACCGCCGGCAACAACCTCGTGACGTTCACGCCCTCGTCGGGCGCACCCCTCACGGCATCCGCCAAGACCGTCACCACCGTCGACGCAGCCACCGGCGTGCGGCGTGTGACAGTAGTAGTCCCCGACGGGTTGGCCATCGGCACAACCGGCCTCACGGTGACCAACACGACGACCGGCGAGGTCAGTCAGGGCGCGTCGTTCGAGCTCATTGCCTTGACGATCTCGGGTACGACGACGGCGAGCCCCGGCAGCACCGGGATCCAGGTCGGCGTGCAGGGCTCACCGAACGCGGCATTCATCGCCGGCAATACGAAGGTGTCATTGGGCGCGGGCGTGACCCTCACCGCGCTGACGATCGATTCCGCCACCACGCTGCACGCAACGCTGTCGATCGCCGCGTCGGCGGCATTGGGCACCCGCGCGTTGAGCGTTTCGACGAGCACCCAGACGCTGGGTCTGCTCAACGCGTTCACCGTGGCCAACGGGCCGGTCAATCGCGCGCCGATCGTGAGTGCGGGAACGGCCGCGACGATTACGCTTCCGGCCGGCGCGTCGCTCGGTGGAACGGTGACCGACGATGGGCTGCCGGCAGGCGCGGCGGTGACGAGCGCGTGGACGAAGGCCAGCGGGCCGGGGAATGTCTCCTTCGGCAACGCGTCGAGCCCGACGACAACGGCCACCTTCGATCAGGCCGGCACGTACGTGCTGCGCCTTACCGCAAACGACAGCCAGTTCTCGGCGTTCAGCGAGGTGACGATCACGGTGAACCCGGCGGTGGTCACGCCGCCGACGAACGTTGCGCCGATCGTGAATGCCGGGACGACCGCAACCATCACGCTGCCGGCGGGCGCGCCGCTCAACGGCACGGTGACAGATGACGGGTTGCCGACGGGCGCGGCGGTCACGAGCATGTGGAGCAAGTTCAGCGGCCCGGGGAACGTGACGTTTACCAATGCGTCGAGTCCGGTGACCACGGCGACGTTCAGCCAGCCTGGGACCTACGTCTTGCGCCTGACCGCCAGCGATACGCAGCTGTCGACGTCAAGCGACGTGACGATCACGGTGAATCCGCCCGCTCCCACGAATGTGGCGCCGACGGTGAGCGCGGGCACGGCGGCGACGATCACGCTGCCGGCGGGCGCATCGCTCAGCGGTTCAGTGACCGACGACGGGTTGCCGACCGGCGCGACGGTGACGAGCACGTGGAGCAAGTTCAGCGGACCGGGGAACGTGACGTTCGCCAAT
>DASSGK010000208.1:0-9328 GCA_035693505.1 Vicinamibacterales bacterium | reverse complement strand
GTTTCAGTGCAGGTCAAGAATCCGACGAAATCGATGCTCAGGGCTCGCGTGGTTGTGAAGGGTCGCTTGTTGAAAAAGGAGGACACGAAATGAAACAGCTGATGCTCTCGATCTCGCTCGTGCTGCTGGGCTGCGGAGGACCGGCGGAGCCCGCGCCGTGGCCGACCGACCCGGCGGGGATCGCCGCACTCGCCCAGTGTGGCAATGGCAACGTGACCTGCAACGACGGGGAGATGTGCGACGACGGTGGCGACTGCTTTCCGCTCTGCCCTGGCGCCCAGCCCGTCGGCAGCTGCAGCGACGTCGGTGCCTGCGGACTGGGCTACGCCTGCGTGCGGGGGTGGTGCGTGGCGTTCTTGGGCTCGTCGGCGTGCTCTCCGACGAGCCCCTTGACACCCGACGAACACTCGAAGCAGACTACGAAATAAGGGTTAGCGGCACCGGCAGAGCCTGGCGAGGCTCGAAGGGGTCCTCGGTCTGACAGCCGAGGACCCCGTTTTATTTTCACTGCATCTGCATCCAGGTATCGCCGCCATCCATCGTGATCCACCGATAGCGACCGAAATCGGTGCTCACGTTGACCGCCGAGTACCCGTTGCCAAAGTTGTACGGATCGCCGACGTCGGCCGAGCGCGAACGATCGAACGGCGAAACGTCCCAGCACAAGTCATCCCAGCCGATGCCGTCGACGTAGTTGCGCGCGATCACGCGGCCGGCATCGTTGCGCCAGAAGTAGCGCCACGACCACCGATCGCACTTGGCCGCGGCGTAGTAGCAGGTCGGCCCCCAGACCGCGTACTGCCCCGGCTCGACGTTGCACGACGCCTGAAACGCGATTGCGCCCTTGACCTCACCCACTGGCGTGGGCTCGGACGCGCACCCGAACAGACCGACCATCAGAAACAGAAGACCGAACGCTCTCATTTGCTCCTCCAGCTCGCCGGCGACCTGCAAACGGCCGATTCCGTCGTGGCGCCCCCGGCACGGCCTCGAGAATGCCACGACTCGTATGGAACGGGGCACGCGCAATTTTGCTTCCCGTGCCCCGTTCAGAGCTGCGTGCTGCGGTCGTGGCGGCCGCGTTCGCCGGCGATCGATTCAAGTAGCTAGTTTTGTAGCTACTTTCAGCTAACTACTTGATTTTGACGACGTCAAGAATCACTAATTCTTGACGTCGTCGTCGAGGTCGAGCAAGATGGTCCTCATGCCGATCACGATTCCTCCACCGAAGCCCACGCCCGCAGATGACGATGCCTCCGTCTCGCGGACGTGGATCCCAGATGACCCAAGCAACCTCCCGCACAACTGGCGCGTCGACTACGGCCAGCTCGAGGCCCAGTCCACTGTCGCCGCAGCCTGGGCGGAAAAATACAACGCCGTGCGTGGGCTCATCGAGCTGCTGTGCCTCACTCTCGGCTTCCCGAGCATGTTCCTGCACGACGAGCTGATCATCGATACCGGGCGAACGAACCTCGAAGGGCCGCCGCTCTACGACTTCGATCGTGACGGTCGCCCGCGCGAGATCAGGATGAAGCGATGACCGTCGGCCAACGAATCGCCGTCTACATGATGATCGGCTTTCTCGTCGGCGTCGCTCTTGCCAAGCTGCTGGGTGCTCGATGATGAAGTTCAACGACTATCGAGACCACACGCTGTCGCTGGAAACCGAAGTCGCTTTCCGCGCCGGGCAGCTCGGCGTTCAACAGGACGACCTCGCCGCCATCTGGAAGCTGCTGGCGCCGCTCGAGACCAAGCGCGAGCCGGGCTGCTTCCATCGCGACCACAGCATGCGCGTTGGTCTGCTGGCGTCAACGATCGCCTCATTCTCGCTACCATATCCTCATACTGAATCATTGCGCCGCGAGCGATCTCTCTTCTTCGCCGGGCTCTTGCACGATGTCGGGAAAGCGCTCGTGCCAGCGTGCACACTCGCGGCCACGACTCAGTGGACGGACGAGGATCAGCTCGCGATGGAGCAACACGTGTTCGACGGCTTTCGGCTCCTGCGCGACCGCTTCGACTTCACCGCGCACGTGATCGTGTGGCACCACCGCTTTCAAAATCGCAGCTACCCGAAGGAGCTGCCAGCGCCGCTGCAGCCTTTCTCCGAGGAGACACTCCAGCTCGCCGAGAGCTACGGTCAGATCCTCATGCTCGCCGACGTCTACGACGCCATGCACCGAGTCAATTCCGCGAGTGGTGGCAAGTTCCTGTCGACCGAGGAGATTCGCGAGAAGATGGAGAAGCTGCACCCGGAGATCTTCGGCGACTTGGTGCCGCGACTGTACAAGGCGAAGGTGCTGCGATGAAAAATGCGCCGAAACACGACATCGCGAAGGACCACGCCGCTGCGTGGCGCGTGCTCGGGATCGACCCGGCCGAAGCAATCGCGAATCACTGCTGGCTCGCGCCTTCGATTCAAGCGATGTTGAGTGACGTCTCCAAAGCACTGGAGAGGATCGCAACGAAGGTACCTGCAGCCCAGAAGGAACTGCAGCCGATCATCGATCAATTGCGACGAGGCGAAATCGAATGACCACCCCCAACCCCGCCACCGTCTACCTCTCGCGCTGGTCCGCCAAATCCGACACGCGCAAGACCATGCACGCAGCGCTCAACCGCGTAGCCGATGCGCTCCTCGGCGGCTTCAACGCAGAGAGCTACCCCTGGCACACCCTGCGCTTCGATACCGCCCGCGCCATCCCCGCGCTGCTCGAAGAGGACGACCTCGAGCCCGCCACCATCAACAAGCTCCTGTCCGCGGTGCGCGGCGTGCTGGAGACGGCGCACAGCCTCAAGCTCATCAGCGACGATGACTACTCACAAATCGAGATCAAGAACGTACGTGGCTCATCCGAAGGCTCAGGCCGCGCGCTGTCGGACACCGAAGTCGATGCTCTGCTGGCGAAGCTGCCCAAGTTGGGGAAACGTGATGCAGCAGCGGTCGCAATCATGATCGGCGCCGGTGCACGGCGGGTCGAGGTAGTGAAGATCAAGCGAGAGGACTACGTGCGCGAGCTGGGCTCCCCGACGGCTCGCATCTCGCTCTATGGCAAGGGCCGCAAACCGCGCCGCGTCCCGGTCGGCGGGCGCTGGCAGCCCTTCATCGAAGCCTACTGGGCGATGCTGGAGCCACGCCAGCTCGCCTTCCCGGGCTCGCGCCGCGTCATCTCGCTCGTAGTCGAGCGACTTGCCGCCGCGCTCGGCGCCAAGTTCACGCCACACGACCTCCGCCGCACGTTCGGCACGCACATCTGCGAGGTCGCCGACGTGGCTGTGGCGCAACGCCTGCTCGGACACTCCGACGTCAAAACCACGCTGCTGTACGACCGCCGCGGCGAGGGTGCTGAGGACGACGCGGTCAAGGATTGGTGAGAACGATGACCAAAGCAGAACGGATTCAAAAATTGCTCGCCTTCGTCGGCGCCGGCATCACTCCGCCGCCGTCAGTGTTTCACGCCTCGACGCTGCCGCTGCCCGTGCACATCGGGCTACGCGAAAAGATGCGCGCCAACACGCTGCTCGACGATCGCGACGTGGTGGACATCTCTTTCGATCCTGCGCACCCGCTCGTCATCTCGATCTTCACGGCGCTCGAGGATCGCCGCGGCAAGATGTTCGACAGGCACAAGGAGGAGGTCCCCGTTTTCGACGACTTCCTCAACTTCGCAATCGACGTGCTCCGTGGCCGCGCACGTGCCCTGATCCTCGAGCAATTCGAAGCGGAGGAGCGCGAGCGCAAAGATATTCGCGCCTCCCTTCGCATGAACGAGTTAGATCTGTGATCAGGGGAGATCGGAGCTTGCCTTGGAGGGACGGCGGCGTGGATGGCCGAGTGGTGTAGAGCCTCCGCTCGACTGGGGGCCTGAAGCTCACCGAGAGACCGGCGTCCTGCCGGGACGCGTCGAAAAATCAAGATCCCCGCCACCGACTCCATCAGACCATCATTCCATCACTCCATCTTGGCGATTCGACCTCGCAGCCGCCGGTGTTGGTGCCCTTGTAGGTGTCGCGCTCCTCATTTTTCTCATCTGCATTTTCGACAATCCATGACTAGACTTGCTCCATGGGCGATTTAGCGCGCGCGGTCGAGCTGGCGACGAGCGAAAACCCAAATCCGCCGGAGGTGAAGGACAAGCGTTGGTGGGTCGCCCTGCTCGTCGTAGCGGTGCCGTGCCTCATCACGAGCATCGGCTCGTGGCTCTCGGCGCGCGAGTCAGCGAACGCGGCCTCAGCGAAGGCCGAGGCGGGCTACGAGGCGATGCGCAAGGCCGTCGAGGTCCTGCAGGAGCACGACACCGAGCATCTGAAGAACGACGCGGCGGGTGCGGCGCACATCCAGGCGATCGAGGCGTGGCTGTCGACCGTCAAGGCCGACAACCGCGGCGGCGTGGTCATCCAGATTCCGGCCAACGCCCTCAACAAGAAGACGTGGCGCCCGAACTTCCCGCCGACCGTCCGACCCTCGACGATGCAGCGCAAGGTCGAACTGCCGACGACGATCGACGAGGTCATCGCCGACATAAAAGCCGGGCGCAAGAGCGACTACGTCAAGGAGATCTACGAGGGGCCGGCAGACTCGGCGCCGGATTGGGAGCAGGAGTTCGAGCGGCGCGCTGCACTGAAGGCCGAGCCGGCAGCCGGCACCAGCAAGAAGTAGCGCCAGCTCGAGCGCCTCAGTGCGCGATCATCGTCCCGATGTACGAGATCGTCGCGACGTACTGCAGCGGACCCACCGTGTAGGCGCACGAGCCGCTCTGCCACATCGACCAGCCAGTGCTGTCCACGTACACGATCGGCGAGGCGGGCTGGCCCTGGCAGCAGGGCGCCGTGCAGGTCATCGCGTCGATGTTGGCCTCGGTGAAGTCGCAGTGATAGCTCCCACTCGTCAACGGCACCTTCGGACGCACGATCTGCCCGCGATTGGTCACGGACACCGGATTGTACGAGTCGGTGCCGAACTGCCCGCCCCCGCCGCCAAGCTGCACGAACAGGTACCCGAGGTGCTCGCTGTAGGCCCTGGCCGCGGGCAAGCTGCACGCCGGCGGCGGTGGCGGCGAGAGCAGGTCGAGCAGCGCCAGATCGAGGATCGGCGCGGCGTCGACCGGCGGCGGCTCTGCTGAAAGATCGGCGGCGCCGCTGCCGGGAGAGGCGCTGCAGGCTCCGCAGATGAGCGAGAAAAATAGCGCGGCGTGCCTCATGGATCGCAGTTTGCTCCGTTTTTCAACTTGACTCCAGCAAAAAGACCACTCCACGACGGTCCGACCAGCAAGCTAGCTCTGCTTGACAGCGAGGCAAGTCTTAGCCATGCTCATTACATGAAGCTCAAAATCACGATCGACGCCGAGCCCCTACCCGAAAACGATCGCAAAATCGACCTCATCCACCGCCCCCGCAACGCCATGTTCGCGCGGCGTTTTCGATCCGGCGACATCGAGCAGTGGAAGAAGGCGGCCGACAAATTGGGCATGAGCGACACCGAATTTCTCGAACGCACCATGTCCGCCGCCGCCTGCGCCGTGCTCGGGAAATGAATCCCCGTCGCCCGCATCATCGCCTGGTCGTGAACAAACACGGCGCCGCTCGCTGGGAGAGCGACGGCCGGCGCCGAGCGCTCATTCTTGGGCTGGAAGTCGTCGCAGGTGTGCTTTTGTACGTCCTGCTGTACTTATTGCGTTGATTCTCCTCGCACCGAAGCCTCACAATCATCCAAGTCAAGCTCAAAAGAGAGGCAAGGTCCCATGCCCTACAAAGTCGCTATGAACGTGCGCCAGCCCGACGCCCAGTCGGCGATCATCCCCGATGCCACCAACAACTCCGTCGGCGTCATCTCCCTCAACAAGGTGCGGGAGATCGCCAGTGCGTCGGGCGGCATCGCCTTCAAGCGCGTGGTCCAGGAGCAGGCCCAGCTGGGCGGCAACACTTTCCCCGCCTCCGCCGGCGATCTGATGGTGATCAACGGCGGCGGCGCGGACGGGAGCAGCGTCACCATTCCACTGCCCTCAGCCGCCGTGGCTGCGATGGTCGGCGTCAAGAACTACGCGCAGACCAACACCTTGAGGGTCTCGCCCGAGTTCGGCGACACGGTCGAGGGGAACACCGGCAATTTCAATATCCCCCTCAACGTTCGCACCTGCGCCGTCTTCGTCAGCGACGGCGTTTCGAACTGGGTTCTCGTGTCCCTGTTCGTTCCGGGAGACTAGCTCTTATAGCAAGCGTTACTCGCTTGACAACATAGCTTGTTTCGTGCACCATCGGTTTGGAAGGGGGGAACCGATGCCTATCGAGCGCGAGCCCTGCGCACCCGAGCTGCCGACCTCTGACGACGGCTCCGTCGCTATCGACAACCTCACCGAGAGCAACCGACACCGCAGGCGCACCCTGTTGGACTTCGACACCGGCAAGGTCGAGGCCGAGCAGGTCATCGCCGCCGAAGTTCGTCGCGTGCGGCTGCTGAATTTTTTCAGCGTCTTCGGCGCCGCGTGCGGTGTGCTTGCCCTGGCGATCGAGATCTTCGAGCTGGTCAGTCGCGGGCTCTGATCGCGAGAGGCTGCTAGACTTCCGTTCATGTTGGGGAGAGGGGGCGATGATGGATATGCGCGTGATTATAATCGACGATGATCAGGAGCATCTCAACATCATGGAGCGACGGCTCAAGCGCGAGCCTTGGATCGAATCGATCCTCGCGTTGAGAAATGAGATCGGCGTAACCAACGCCGTGCGTGTGTTCGACCCCGACGTCGTGCTGATGGACCTCAAGATGCCGCACATCTCCGGCGAGGAGCTGCTCGAGATCCTGATGCGGGACGACCAGGTCCCCGACGCCTGCTACATCGTCTTCAGCGGCAGCGACGCGACGTTGTTGCGCCGCGTGCAGCTGCGCACTGGGGCGGAGCTGGCACTGTCGAAGTCCGTGGACCTGGGCAACGTCGTTCACCACATCCACTCGTTCGAGGGGCAGCGAGACAAGAAGCGGAAGCGGCGGCTCTCGATCGCTCGCGCCACGCGACTAGCGAACAAGCCCTGCTGAGTATCTGCCCGTCGAGGACGCGGCGGCCTCTCTGAGTTTGTCCAGCGCTTGCTGCTGGATTCTTCGCACCTGCTGACGCGAGACACCCCACTCCTTACAGAACGCGGCCACTCTGCGCGGCGTCTCGCTCAACCAGCGCTCGCGGACGATCTGACGCTCACGCGGCTTGAGTCGCGTTTTCCACACGAGCCGCAGCAGCGCCCCGCGCTCCTCGGCGCGCATCACGCTCTCGTCGACCAGCGGGCGCTCGTCGTCCTTGTCGCCCAGCAACTCCTTCGACATGGGCAGGCACACGTCCATCGACAGATCGCCGCCGTGTTGCCGCTTCCAAGCCTCGGCCACGACCTCCTCACGGACGCCGAGCCGCTCGGCCACGGTGGCGGTGGTGGCGCTCTCGCCCTGCTCCTGCAGCGTGCGGAACAGCCTGAAGAACACCTTGCGCCCGGCCGCGGTGGTGATGTACCGCACCTGCCCCTGGCTGACGCCCATGACGTACGCGAGTACCTTCGCCTTGATCCAAAAGGTCGCGTAGCTGGGAAAGCTCACCCCGCGACGTGCATCGAAGCGCCGCGCGGCCTCGACGAGGCCCATGTTGGCCTCCGCAATGGCTTCGTCCCTGTCGACGAGGACGTTGCGGTAGGTGAGCCGGTTGGCGAGGCTGCCGGCCAGCGGCAGGTACTGAACAACGAGCGCCTGCTGGCCGGCATTGAGTCGATCGACCTTCACTTGCGTCGCCACACGATCACGATGATCGCGAAGGAGGCGATGATCGGCAACACGATGCCGAAGAAGACGCCGATTGCGATCGAGCGAACTACGATTACGAACACTACTCGCTCCGATAGTCGCTCGGCGTCTCTCCATTCAGCTTCGGAGGCGGCAGATCCTCTCCCGCCGGCGGCGCTTCCTTCTTCGCCATGGCCGCGACCGCGATGGCGGCCACCTCCGGCCAGCGGTCGAGCGCCTTACCGTCGCCGGCGGCGAGCGCGAGACCGGCGGCGACGCCCTCGGCGATCACCTTGTCCGCGGCCGACAGCTTGGCGCTGGCGCCGTTGAGCAGTGCCTTCGACACCCGCTCGCGGTGCTTCGGCGCCAGCTGCTTCTGCTTTGGCTCGCTCTTGCGAGCCTGCTTCTCGCCGCGCTTCTGCTCGAGGAGCCCGAGTTGCTCCTCCTTGCCGAGCGCCTCCGAGCCGTCGACAGCCCTACCACCGAACAGATGAGCCTGCGTGCGCGGGAACTCGCCGGCGTCGAAGGCCGCACGCACCTCGTCGATGCAAAAGGCCAACGGGAGCAGCCGCCTGGCCCAGCTCTCGGCGCCATCCACCGTGACGTGGAGCCGCGAGGCACACTCCTCCCACGAATAACCCTTCTTGCGCAGCACTTCGATGTCGATGGCCATGTCGCTCGGCTTCGACACGCGACGGTGATAATTCATCACGCGAATGCGCCCGACCGCCTCCTTCTCGTCGCCGGCGAAGTTGATGATGAGTGGCTTGACCGGCTCGCGACCATCGAGCGCGCGGCGCCTGTTGACCTCGGTGACGTCGAGTCGCCGACCGCGACCATCGACCACCCACAGGAGCCCGCGATCCGGGTCGGTCCAGACCTCGATCGGGTCGCTCATTTTGCCAGTGCGATCGATCTCCTGCACCCGCAGCTCGTCGAACGTCGTTGGCGCCGTCTTGTCGTAGAGCGGGTGGTCGGGGCCGGGGATGAGCAACTTCTCGACGTCCCCCTTGTAGCTCTGCGACAACTCGACGCCATACTTCGTGTGGAATTTCTCGCCCGACTTCTTGGTCTCGCGAGTCGCCGCCGTCTTCTTGTCCTGGTCTTTCATGTGTCGGTCCCCTGCACGCTGTTAATTATTAAACTCGACCCTACGCCAGGTGCGCAAACAGCGTCAAGAATTTTTCGTGCGTCGCTTCTTGCGTCGGGGGACCGATTTCGCAACGGGCCGCGCTTTCTTCAACCGCCGCGCGGTTTCGCGAAGCTTCTGTGTCAGCGGCTTCCTCAGCCGACGAGCCGTTTCAAGAATCTGTCGCGACGCCCGGTTGCCGATGAGACGGTAGCTCCACGGCGACGCGCCGACCTTTCCTTGCCGCTGCTCCGGCGCGTGCTGTTCTTTGATGCGGCAACCGCGGCTGGTGAGGACGCTGATCCGACGAGCCGCGCCGGCGTAGGTGCAGTCGGTGCGCTTGGCGATCTCGGCGATCGTCAGTGGCTGCTTGCGCGTGAGCATGCGCACCAGCTTCGCCAGATTGCGAAGGTTCTCGGCTTGCTGTGAATTCAGTGTCTCGG
>DASSGK010000207.1:0-5674 GCA_035693505.1 Vicinamibacterales bacterium | reverse complement strand
TCGGCTGTCAGGTGATTTCGATGCCCATCGGCGCTTCGCACGATGAGCCGTCATCAGAATTCGAAGCCGCGGGATGGCGCGCGCTCGACGCCGGATGCCTTGTGATCGCCTCGGCCGGCAACGTTAAATCGCGGACGGTTGTGCAGCCGGCCAATGCCCCGTCGATCATGGCCGTTGGTGCCGTCGACAACTGGCTGCGCGTGGCGCCGTTCTCCGCCGGAGCGTCCGTCCGCCCCGGCGAACCTGATGTCGACATCGTCGCGCCCGGGATGAACATCTACTCGACGGTACCGGGCGGCAGGTATGCGTTGCGTGACGGCACGAGCATGGCGGCCGCGCATGTCGCCGGGATCGCGGCGCTCTGGGCTGAAGCGGAAGGCTTACGCGGAAGAGCGCTCTGGCAACGGTTGACCGCACGTGCGCTGCGGCTGCCCGATCCCGACGCGACAGCCCGCCTGGTGCAAGCGCCTTAGACTGGCGTTCTGTACCGGTAGTGTCCGGCCTAAGGCGTTTTCGATTGGGTGTAGCGCGGACCTTCAGGTCCGCCGTGTCGGGCAGGCCTAAAGGCCTGCACTACATCGGAGTCAAAAACATGCAGAACATGGCTCACGGCTGCTGGTGTTCGCGAGCCCACGGCGACGAGTTATCGCGCGACAGATAGTCGCGCCACGCCTGGCTGGCGTCGGCGGCCGATGATGCATGGCCCTCGATGGCGAGCGCGCGGTTGAACCACGCTTCGATGAGGCCTGGATCCAACTCGGTCGCGCGTCCGGAAGCTTCAACCGCTTTTTGCCAGTCGGCCGTGTTTCCCTGCCGCTTCGCGCGAGCGAGATACGCGGCGGCAAGATCGCTCTGATAGCGTGCATTCGACGGCTGCTGCACAACGACCTTCTCGAGACCGTCGATGGCCTTGTCCACGTCGCCGAGCACGAGGAACGCGACCGCCTGCGCCGCCTGCGCACTCGTGCTCGCGGGCTCGGCGGCAGCCGCCTGCTCGAGTCTGGCCGCCGCGATGCGGACATCCGGCGGCAGATCGCGGTCGCCAGGCCCTCGGGTTGGAGACGGCGGCGGCGCGTACTTGAAGCCGCCGGTCAGCCGTCCTTCAACCGGCCGCGTGGGCTGGCTCGCGACCGCGGCGATCAGATCCTGCAGTTCGGGCCGATCGCCGGTTGCACCGAACGGCCATCCCGGCCGCGCCACTTGAACGGCGAGCACGAGCGCTGCCGCCGCCGCAAGCCCGGCTGCCACGCCGATCCACCGCCGCCGCTGCGGCGCTGGAACCTTCGTGAATTGGCGGACGTCGTCGCGGCCCGGTGCCATCGTCTCGAGAAAGGCCGTCGTTTCCATCACCACAGCTCGACACTCCGCGCACCGGCTGAGATGATGCTCGACGTCCGTGCGCGCCTCGGCCGTCAGCACACCATCGGCGTACTCGGCCAGGCGCTCGGCATCTGGATGCCGCAAGTCGTCTAGCTCCACTCCCGCTCTCCTTTCTCCGGAGACGGACCCGGCGGCAATGTTCCCTTCGTGTGCTCCCTCCATTCGAAAGAGACGGCCGCGCTCTCAAAGATCTTCAGTGCCTGAGCTTTATCGATGCCCGCCGCCTGCAGAGCCGTCAACAGGCTGGCCAGCGATCGATCTACCCGCCGGTACAGCGCCTTCTGGTCGAGCCTGAGCGCCCGTGCGATTTCGGCGACGGTCCGTCCCTCACGGAACCGGAGCTCGAAGATCAGTCGATCCTGCGAATCGAGCCCGGCCATGGCGGCATTCAACGCCGCCTCCACGCGCGACGCGGTCACCTCGCGTTCATGGTCGGCGACGACTTCGTCGAGCGAGGGCTGCTCGGCCGCCAGATCCGTCAGCGCCGCATCGGATTCGAACCGACGGCGGACGCGATGCGGGAGCCGGGACGCAATCTTTTCGATGTCCGCACGAGACAGCGTGACCTGATGATTCGTCTCCATCAGCTCGCACGCCTCTTCGAATCCGTAGCCGTCGCGCTGCGTGAGACGCTCGAACAGGATCGCCGCCTCGCCGCATCGCCTCGCTTCAGCCGACGGACGCCACTTGCCCCACTGGCTGATGCGATAGTCGAGAAAGAGCCGCTGGATGACGATGGTCAGGTACGTCCGCAGGCTGCACCGGCCTTCGAACTTTCTCAGGATCCCATAATCGTCCTCGATCAATTTCATTTTCACGTGCGAGTCGAAATCGTCCGCGTCAGTGCCCGGGAGATGGTGGCGGGACGAGACGAACGAAATGACTCGATCGATGACGTCGAGCTGCGAGAGGAATAGATCCTCGGCCGAGCCGCTGCGATCCGCGAGTGGCATGGAGGAGAGCCGCGCGGATTATACCGCCGCGAGATTCCCGGCGGTTCGAGTCCGAATCTGTGGCATCTTGTCTCTATGAGATCCGCACGCGTGCGCCGTTGCGCCCTTGCCCTCGCCGCTGCGTTGGCGTCCACGGGCTGTTTTCAGATGACGACCGTCCTGAAAGTGAACGGCGACGGCAGCGGCACCATCGATCACCGGATGATCTACACAAAGGCCGCGCTTGCTCAGCTGAAGTCGTTCGCCTCGCTCGGCGGCAGCCGAGGCGGCGCCGCCGCCGATCCGCTCTCGGAGCAGCAGGCGCGCGACATGACCGCCAGCATCGGCCCCGGCGTGACCTACACCTCATCCGAACTGGTGACGACGCCGCTCGGCCAGGGACGGGACACGATCTACTCGTTCACCGACGTCAGCACCCTCCGCATCTCGACCCAGCCGGCCGCGCCGGGCGGCGTCGCCATCAAGACCCAGGGATTCAGCACACAGCCGTCGGCGTCGGAATCGATCACGTTCACCATGACGCACGAGACCAACGGCAACGCGGTGCTCCACATTCACGTTCCGGAACCAAACTATCTGGACTTCTTCGGCTCTCCTCAGGCCGCGAACCAGATCGGCATGATCAAGACGATGCTCGCAGGGGCGCGGGTGCTGCTGGCGGCGGAGCCGTCGGGCACGCTGGTTCGCACGAGCAGCCCGTTCGTCGAGGGCCAGCGCGTCACGCTGCTGGACATCGACCTGGACACGGTCATGGCCGACGACACGCTGCTTCCCCGGATTCAAGCCGTCGCCGCGTCGCCGGCCGAGGCCAAGGCGGTGCTGCTGAGCGCCAAGGGCTTGAAGATCAACCTCGATCCGGAAATCACGATCGAGTTCACGCCAGCGAAATAATCTCGACGTCCACCGACGGCGGATTGCCGGCGGCGATCGTCAAACGCGCCACGCTCGGCTGCAGATCGAAGCGCCGCGGGCCCGCCGCGCCCGGATTGACGACGAGCCGGGCGCCGTCGCGGACGACGACGGCCTTGTGCGTGTGTCCGAAGACCAGCACGTCGCCGCGGTAGCGCGCGAGGATCCGCTCGGGCGTGGGGCTTCCGAGTTCATGGCCGTGGCTGACGTGAATCGTCGTTCCGCCGACCGTCACCACCTGTTCGCGCGCGAGCGAAGGATCGTCCGCATCGTCGACGTTGCCGAACACGGCGTGAACCGGAGCGATGGCGGCCAGCGCGCCGAGCACTTTCGCACCGCCAACGTCGCCGGCGTGCAGAATCAACGAGACGCCGGCGAACGCCGCGGTCACCTCGGGACGCACCAACCCGTGCGTGTCCGAGATCAGGCCGACCACGTATACTCCGGAGTTCATGTCCGAGCGACTCTTCACGCCGCGCTTCTTCGTCATGTGCGGCTTCACCTTCACGGTGTTCCTTTCGGCGTTTCAACTGCTGCCGACAGCGCCGTTCCGGATCCAGGAACTGGGCGGCTCGACGTTCGCGTCGGGATTGTTTCTTGGCTTCCTGACCTACGCGTCGGCCGCGTCGGCTCCCATCACAGGGGCGGTCGCCGATCGCATCGGCCGCCGCCGCACGCTCGTCATCGCCAGCGGCGTGATCCTGCTCTGCGCCATCGGGTACGGCATCACGTCCAGCTATCCCGTGATGCTCGGGCTGGTCCTGATCCACGGCGTCTTCTGGTCCGGCCTGCTGTCGGCGTCGGCCGCCTATCTCACGCATCTCCTCCCGGAGCGCCGCCGCGCCGAGGGCATCAGCTACTGGGGGCTCTCGAGCGTCGCCGCGATTGCGGTGGCGCCGCCTATCGCCTTCTGGATCATGCAGCACGGGGGCTGGCGCTGGATCAGCATTTCCTGCGGCACGCTCAATCTGCTGATGGGCATCATTGCCGTCGCGCTCCCGGAGGATCGGATCGAAACGCAACTCGACCTTCCTCTCCCGCGGCTTCGCCCGGCGTTTGTCGAGTGGCGTGTGCTCGTGCTGTCACTCACGCTGTTCCTGTACTCGTTCGGGTACGGCGCGATCACCAGCTTCAGCGCCATGTACGCCGACGCGCTCAGGGTCTCGCCGAAAAGTATCTATCTCACCATGCTGGCGGTGGTGATCCTGCTCACGCGGCCGCTGTCGGGCCCGCTGGCGGATCGGATCGGCTACCGGCGGGTGTTCATTCCCTGTCTGCTGTTGATCGCCGTCGGCCTCACGCTCCTGTCAGCCGCGTCGAGTCTGATCTGGCTCGTCGCGTCTGCCGTCGTGTTCGGCATCGGCTTCGGCACGGCCTATCCGGTGTTCGTGGCCTACGTCATGCGCGACATCACCGCGGCGAGGCGGGGAGCCGCGTTCGGCGCGATTCTCGCGGCGTTCGACACCGGCATCGGTACCGGATCGACCACGGTCGGATGGCTGATTGAGCGCTATGGCTTTGCGTCAGCGTTCGGCGTCGCGGCGGCGTTGTCGGCGATCGCCCTACCCTACTTCGTTACTGTCGATCGGCGATTGAGATGATGGAGCGGAGGGTACGGAGGGAACGGGATCACACAGAGTAACGGAGCAACGGAGACGAACGGAGGGTTCGCGACGCGCGACCGACGACCGGCGAAGCCGGCCTTGCACGGGATCGAACGAGTGACGGAAACACAACGCTCATATCGCAGTGGAGTTGTGTTTCCGTCACTCGTTCGGTCCCGTGGCCCGCATAGCGGGCCGGTCGCGCACCAATCTTCTCTGCTCGTCTCTGCTGCTCCGTTTCTCTGTGTTAAACCGCTTTCTCCGTCTGCTCCGTTGCCCCTTGACGACGGTAGTTCCGGAGCGCCGGCGTCGATGCGGCGACCCACGACGTCGCGATCAGGCAGCCGATGCCGCCGCTGACGACGGAGATGACCGCCCCGAACCAGTTGGCGACGGCTCCGGCTTCGAGCTCACCGAGCTGCGGTCCGCCCATGAAGAACACCATGTTGACGCCCATCATCCGCCCTCGCAGGCGATCGGGTGTCTCGAGCTGGCGCACGATGTTGCGAATCACCATACTGACCGTGTCGGTAGCGCCCGTCATCATCAGGCAGACGAAGGACAACCAGAACCAGGGCGAGAGCCCGAACACGACGGTGGAAAGTCCGTACGCCGCGACGGCCCACAGCAGCACGCGGCCGCGGCTGTCGATGCGATCGACCAGCGGCACAAGCGCCGCGCTGGTGACCATCGCGCCAACGGCCGGCGCCGCATACAGCCAGCCGTAGCCCTTCGCGCCGACACGCAGGATGTCCTGCGCGAAAATCGGCAGGAGCGCGGTCGCCGACGAGAAGAACGTCGCGAAGAAGTCGAGCAGCATCGTCGATC
>DASSGK010000206.1:0-3204 GCA_035693505.1 Vicinamibacterales bacterium | reverse complement strand
CGGACGCTTGAGAGCCAGGCCGCTGTCGGCATCGAAAAGGTGGATCTTGTCTGCGTCGAAGGTCATCCGCAGCCGCTCTCCTTCTCTGACTCTCACCGTCGCCGCAAGGCGGGCGACGATACGCACCCGCTCGCCGTTGGTGGTGACGGCCCTCGCAGCACGCCGGAATCCCGACTCGAGCCGCGGATCGGCGAGCTCGTCGGCGAGCTCTCGGACGTGCCGCGTGGTGGCAACGGCGCTCTCCGTCTCCAGGTGCGCGATCACCTCGGCGCCGAGATCCTCGACAGCCCGAACGCTCGCCTGAAGACCACTACCTCCGCCGTCGATGTGGAGGTCTTCCGGCCGAATGCCGACAACGACTCTCGAGAGGCCTGCAAGCTGATCGACCGCCCACGCGGGAGCCGTCAGCCGTTCGGAGCTGTCGAGCACGAGCTCGCGTCCATGATCGACTGGAACCTCGAACAGGTTCATCGCCGGGCTGCCGATGAACTCGGCGACGAATACGTTCGTCGGATGGTGGTACAGCGCGTGTGGAGTCGCGACCTGCTGGAGAACGCCGTTGCGGAGTACCGCGACCCGGTCGCCCATCGTCATCGCCTCGACCTGGTCGTGCGTGACATAGATCGTCGTCGTTCCGATCTCGTGCTGGAGCGCGCGGATCTCGGCTCTCATCTGCACGCGAAGCTTTGCGTCCAGGTTTGAGAGCGGCTCGTCCATCAGGAATACGGCGGGCTCGCGGACGATCGCACGCCCCATGGCGACCCGCTGCCGCTGGCCTCCCGAAAGCGCTCGGGGCTTACGGCTCAGGTACGGGTCGAGCTCCAGCAGATTCGCGATCTCGCGCACACGCCGTTCGACCTCTCTTTTCGGGAGTCGCTGCTGCTGAAGGCCGAAGGCCATGTTCTCGAACACGCTCATGTGCGGGTACAAGGCGTAGTTCTGGAACACCATGGCGATGTCGCGCTTCGCCGACGGAACGTCGTTCACGACTCGGTCGCCGATCGAGATCGTTCCTTCCGAGATGGCCTCGAGGCCGGCCGTCATCCTCAGTGCTGTCGTCTTTCCGCAGCCGGAAGGCCCGACGAAGACGACGAACTCGCCGTCGTCGATCCGCAGGGTGAGGTTCTCGACGGCGCGTACGCCGTCGGCGAACTCCTTTGTCACCTCGCTGAACTCGACTCGTGCCATCTCAGCGATCGCCCCGCGCTCTGATCGTCCTCATCCCTTCGTCGCACCCCCGGTAAGGCCGCTGACGAAGTAGCGCTGAAGGAAGAGGAACAGCGCCAGTACCGGCAGCGAAGCGAGGAGCATCACGCCGAACTCTTGGCCGTAGTCGATGGAATACGTCCCAATCGCCAGGTAGATGCCGGTGGTGATGGTGACCCCGTGCGCGGCACCCAGGATGATCAACGGAGACAGAAAGTCATTCCATGTCCAGAGTGCTGTGACGACGATGACACTGGCTGTTGCCGGCCGCATCAACGGGAAGATGATGCGCCAGAAAACCTTCAGGCTCGATGCTCCGTCGATCGCTCCGGCCTCGTCGAGCTCTCTACTGACGGAGCGGAGAAAGCCGCTGAAGACGAAGACACCGAAGGGCAGATAGTACGCGGCGAAGTTGAGGATCACTCCCCAGTACGTGAACATCAGGTGCAGGTGTCTGAGGATGACCGTCGTCGGAATCAGGACCACCTGCGGCGGCAGCATGAGGCCGAAGAGGAAGAACAGCATCAGCAGTCGTGCCACCCTCGAGTCCCAACGCGAGATGTAATAGGCGGCCATTGCGGAAAGCGGCACCATCAGCAAGAGCGATCCGACGGTGATGATCAAGCTCGTCTTCAGACCCTCCTGCACGAGGCTCAGCTGAGCGGCGCTGACGACGTTGGATGTCGTGAAGTCATGAAGAGGAAGAGCCAGCGGATGCGCTCTGATCGCATCGGCCGGCTTGAAGACGTTGACGAGCGCTAGATACAGCGGGGCCGCGAAGATCGCGGACACGGCGACGGCGAAGACCGAGCGGTAGCGACCGCGCCACAGAGGACTTGTCATGCCTCGACCTCTCGCCTGCGAAGGAACACGACAGCGACGGTCGACAACCCCGCCACGATCGCGAAGAGAACGACCGCCTGCGCTGAAGCAAGCCCGAAGGCGTTCTGGGTGAAGCCGACGGAATAGATGTTCAGCGCCATGTTGTTCGTCGCTCCACCCGGCCCGCCGTTGGTAATGATCTTCACGTAGTCGAACAACTTGAAGCCGGTGATCAAGAGCAGAACCGTGTTGATGGTCACCGCCGGCGCTACGAGCGGCCAGATGATGCGCCGAAACCGCGCGAAGCCGACGCAACCGTCCACCTGAGCCGCCTCGAGCAGCTCGTCGGGAATGGCCTTCAGGGCCGCCAGATAGACGACGGCACAGAAGCCCACGTACTGCCAGGTTGCAACCGCGACGATGGATCCGATCGCATGGTTCGGCGTGTCGAGCCAGCCTTGCTTCAGCGCGCCGAGCCCGACGGAGCCGAGAGCGGAGTTGATCACGCCGTAGTCGGTGAGCATCGCCTGCCAGATGAAGCTCACGACGACGCCGGCAAGCACGATGGGCACGAAGAAGATCGTTCGCAGGACCGCAAACAGGCGTGTCTCACCGCGGAGCATCAGCGCGATTCCGAGACCAAGCGCATTCGGAAGGAAGACGATGAGGGCAGTCATGATCGCGGTCACCTTCACCGCCTGCTTGAAGACGGTGTCGCTCAGAAGCTCGCGGTAATTCCCGAGACCGACGTAGGCCGTGTGCGGGCTGAGAAGGTTCTTGTTGGTCAGGCTGTAGCTCAGCGCGAGGACGAGCGGGAGGAACACCAGAGCGAGGTAGAGCACGGTGGCCGGACCGGCGAAACCCGGTGCTGTCCACCTGCGCAGGTTGGGACTCGTGCGCCTCGCGCGCCCCGCGCGTCTCTGCGCCCAGAAGCCCCTACGGGGTGTCGCTGTTTCAGAGGCAGCCTCGATCACGATCGTGCGCGGGCAGAGGTCATCGCCGGGTCGGACGGGCCGACCCGGCGATGACGTGCTTCGGAAGCAAGGCTACCCGTTGCTCTTTGCCGCTTTGTTCCACTGCTCGTCGAGGAACTTCAGCTGTGACTGCACGGAGCGGCCGAGCAGGATGTTCTGCGCTGCAGTTGCGTAGAAGCCATCCATACCCGGTACCGACGCG
>DASSGK010000205.1:0-16882 GCA_035693505.1 Vicinamibacterales bacterium | reverse complement strand
GAGGCGATCAGCGACACGGCGCCGACGCCAAGCGCCAGCGTCGAGAGCCCCACCACGACGGTCAGCAGACCCCAGACGACGAACAGAATCCCGAGGAAGTCCACGTGGGTCTTCATCGCACCTTGCACGGGAATGACGCGGACGGGTTACGTCGCCGAGGAACGAATCGCGACGCGCAGCTCGACGCGAATCGCTTCGGCTTCCGGCGATTTCAGGCGGAACCTGACGCAGGCGCCGTCCGCCACGCGCGGCGGTACCGTGACGCGGAGCGCCTGCTGAAACACCGACTCGCCCGTGCCGCGACAGAGGCCGCACGGCTCGGTCCATGTTTCCCCGCGGCCGCCGCAGTTGGGACACGTAATCCGGACGGGAACTTTCAGCGACACGACGTGGCCGGCAAACGCTTCCCGCTGCGACAGCGACACTTCCGCGCGCAGGACATCGGTTTCCGCATGCTCGCCGAGAAAAGCCGTGCGCATGCGATCGACGACATTCCCCACAGAGGGGAAATCAATCGCGATTTCGTCGGCAAAACATTCGTGCGTCATCTGCGGCATCGATTCTCGCTAACGATAGGAGCCGATCACAGGCTTGTCAAGACGACAGGCCGGTGCTAGCGTCTGTGTACAGAGAACAAAAGTCATGCCCGCGAGCAGAGAATGCCCGCTGTGCGGCGGAACGATGCACGTCAAGCCAAGCACCATCGTCACGCAGGTGCCGGGCAATCCGAGTGCCACGACCCGGACCACCATGGAATGGGTTTGCCCTGACTGCGACTACTTTGAAGAAGCCGAAGAGGAAAGCAGCAGATGAAAAGCGGGGCGCGCCGCGTTCAGCGCGCGCCGATCGTCAGCAGAACTTCTTTGCGGAGCGTATCCTCGAACTCTTCGAACTTGAGCGCGGACTCGCACTCGTCGCACAGCACTTCGAGCACGGCCGGTCGGCTCTCTTCCGAAACTTCCACGCGGCCGCCTTCGACATTTACAACGTGCATCTGCAGCGTTTTGACCAGAAAGTTCCGGTCGTTGCCGCAATTCGGACAGGTCAACGTCACTTATGACTCCTTAGCCTTTCGATTCTATGAAATGGTTGGGGCGCGCGCAATGTAAATCGGCCCGAAAACCTCAAATTGTCGCGAATTTGGCCTAAATCTGATAGATTCTGACTCCAAATGCCGAGCCCGTCAGGTCCGTATCAAATTCACACCGAGGCCCGCGGTCCTCACTGGATCGCCTGGGTCAGCCGTGACGGAAGCGGCAAACCGGCCCGTTCCGTCGTCCTGGTCGGGGAAACCAAGGAGAAGGCCGAAGCGAACGCCCGCCGCTGGGCCGAGCAATCCTCATATTAGTCCCGGGTACGTGACCCGCGTGCCGTCGACGCGCGCAAACGACGTCAGCGTGTGAACATCGGCCGCTTTGGCCGACATGATGTGCCGAGCTTCGATGCCGCGCGCGACCAGCGCGTCGGCGATCAGCTGGCGATGGCACTGCCACCACACCGCTTCCGCGCACATCACCGCGGTCAACCGCTCACCGGACCACTGGATCAAACCGTTCAAGGCGTCCTCGAAGGCCGGGGTCTGCATGTAGTCGGCGTAGCCGCGGAAACTCGGATGACGCCACCCGCTGTTGTTCGAGTCTGCTGCAGGCTTCCGCAGGCCGCCGAGTCCCGGAGCATGCCGGTAGCTGATACCCGCCCCGGGTAGCGATTTCGACAGCGCGTCGCCGGCGAAATGCGGATGGCGCCGCGACTTCGGAACCGTACGGACGTCGGCCAGTTGCACGATGCCGTGCTGTTGGAGGAGGCCGACGAAGTCGTCGAGCGATCGCGTCGAGTGACCGATTGTGTAGATGGTCACGCAAACGCACCGAAGTCGTCCACGGCTGCCGGTGCGGGTGCGATGCTTTCGATCGCCCTCACCGGCCGATCGTCCGCGATTGCGACGGCAGCGCTGATGAAACGTCCTCTAACCGATGCCGGCAACACCTCGCCGAGGCTCCCCTTCCCCATCCGGCACTGTCCGTCCTTGACGGTCGCCGACAGATACAGGCGATCCCGCGCGCGCGTCAGCGCCACATACAGCAGCCGCTTGGACTCCTCGCGCTCGCGCGCGCTGACGTCCTCGTCGGCCTCCGACTGATAGTCGGCAATCGCGACCGACGCCTCACCGCCGGCATCGTCGGTCACGCGGATCGGCGCGCGGAAACCGCCGGTCCCGCGACCCATGTTGACGACGAACACGATCGGAAACTCGAGCCCCTTCGCTGCGTGCACCGTCATCAGGCTCACGGCGTCGATCGCGTCGATCGCCGCATTCGACTCGTCGCCGACGGCCAGACGCTCCAGGTGGTCGGCGATGCGTGCCAGCGTCGCGTACCCGCGATTTTGCGCGCGCCTGATCATGCCGCGAAGTTTCTTCACGTTCTCGCGCGCCTGCCGGCGACGGGGACCGCGAAGCTCGAACGCGTACGCGGTTTCGTGCAGCACGAGATCGAGCAGCTCGGACGGCGCCAGTCGATCGACCGACGCGAGCCACCGCGGAACCGCGCTTCGAAGCATGTCGAGCACCCGGCGGTCTTCGTCGCCGAGCTTCTCGGCCACGGCCGGCGGTTCAGCGCTGAGGATCGCGCCTGCGGCCGCAGCCCCGAGCCGTGCGACGCCGGCATCTGACAGTCGCACGATGCGCGATCGCAGCAGCGTGGCGGTCCGCAGATCCGAGAGTGGGTCGGCGAGATAACGCAGGACCGCAACCGCGTCCTGAATCTCGTCTGCGTCGAAGAACCCGAGCCCCTTGTAGACGTACGTCGAAACGCCGCGTCGATCGAGCGCGGCCTCGAAGTCGCGATGGCTGTCGCGCGAGCGGAAGAGAATGGCGATGTCGGCCGGCGTCGCCGCGCGAGCCACGCCGGTCGTCCGATCGCGCACGCTCGAGCCCGACAGCAGCCGCACGACCTCGTCACCGACCCGATCCGCGGCGTGCTGCACGGTGTCGCCGGCGATGAATTGAACGGCGGAATCACGGTCCGGCTCGGCATGGTCCGGCTGAAGCCGGACGCTACCGGAATCTTCGACGCTGACACGGTCGACAACATCGGTAGTGTCCGGCTTTAGCCGGACCGGTGATTCGACTGGAAACCGATCCGAATCGCCGTACCGAAACGCGTCCCGCCGCGCGGCGTTGGCGCCGTCGCCGGCGATGATCTGTCCAAACACCTCGTTGACGAATGCGAGGATCTCCGGCGCCGATCTGAAGCTGACCGTGATCGCCTGCCGGGGCGATCCGTCCGGCCGCAGCCCGTCGATGAACGTGGCGGCCTCGTCCACCATCGCGACGTCGGCATCACGGAACCCGTAGATCGATTGCTTCCGGTCGCCGACGATGAAGATCGATGGGGGAATCGCATCGGCGGCGGCGCCGAAGCCCTCGCCCCAGCTCTTGACGAGCTGGCGCACCAGCTCCCACTGCGCGCGGCTGGTGTCCTGGAACTCGTCGACCAGGACGTGCCGATGCCGCGACTCGAGGCGCAGTCGGCTCTCGGCGAACTCGTCCATGTCCTTGAGGAGCTGGACCGCGCGTTCGAGCACGCCGGAAAAATCGAGCAGCGCGTGCGACTCCAGCGTGTGCTGGTACTGCTGCATGGCGATCGCGAAAATCCGCCAGACGCCGCGAGACATCACGGCGTTCAGGTCGCGCCGGAACGCGCGGATGGCCTCGTGAATCGCCGGAGCAAGCTGCGAGGCCTCCGCACGATGCCGTTTCCACGCATCCGGCGAATCGCAGTCGTCGGCGGCAAAGCCGGTGCCCGTGAATCTCTCACCGCGCGGCTTGCCCTCCTGCGTGAGGAAATACGCGCGGAGCCGATCGATCAGCGTTCGAAACGCCGCCTGTTCCTCTCGAGTGCCGACGGCGACAGCCGCGGTGCAGAATTCCAGGATGTCACCCCGGAGCATCGCGAACTGCGGATGGTGACGGGGGCCGTCACCCAGAAAGACGCCGGCGCCGCCGCGGGCGCCGGTGAAAATGTCACGCAGGCGCGCCGCCGACCTCTCGCACGCGACGGCGGCGGTCAGGTCGCGTGGTCCCTTCTGGAGGAACCGCCGCAGCGCGTGAGGCGCGACCAGGCGCCGGTCCAGCAGCGCTGAAATGCCCGCTCGGAGACGCCTCTCGCCGAGCTGCGCGAACACGAGCGCGATATCGTCGTCGTCTTTGGCGAGGCCGCGGCAGATGCGCAGGGCCTGATCGAGCGACTCGTCGACGAGCCGGGGGACTTCCGTGTTGTCGGCAAGATCGAATCCCGGATCGACGTCCGCTTCGAGCGGGAACTCGCGCAGCAGCTGGAGGCAGAACGCGTCGATGGTCGACACCGCGATGTCGCCCAGCCGCTCCTTCAAGTCTCGCCAGCGTGCGGCATCGAATTCCGAGAGACGGCTGGCTTCCTTCAGCCGATCGACGATGCGCTGCCGCATCTCGGCCGCCGCCTTGCGCGTGAAGGTGATGGCGAGGATGTTCTCGGGCTCGATGCCGGCGCGTAGAAGGTTCACGTAGCGCTCCACCAGCACGCGCGTCTTTCCGGTACCGGCGGACGCCTCGAGGACGACGTTTTTCGTCGGGTCAACAGCGAAGGAGCGGGCAGTTGCGTCCGGAAGGCCGCCCTGCGTCGCTTTGTAGTCCGGCTGAAGCCGGACACTACCGGGATCGCGCGGCGACGCTGCGTCAGTGATATCGGTAGTGTCCGGCTTTAGCCGGACCATCTCGACGTCGGTAGTGTCCGGCTTTAGCCGGACCTCCTCGTCGTCGAAGGGCAAACGCGGCTCAGACATCGCCCACGTAATCCTTCCTGCAGACCGAGGCGAAGCTGCACGTCTCGCATCTCCACACATCGTCCGGCGTCGGCGGGAACTCGCCACGCTCGATCGCGTCGACCGCCTGCGCGAGCCGCTGTTGCGCCTCGGCGAGCACCTTGCCGCGATCCGCGGGCGTCGCGAAGAGCGGCACGACCCGCTTCGGGCCCTTGAACGCCAGATACGCGGCTTCGCTCAACTGCCAGTTCCTGCCGTGCCGGCCGGCGAGCTTCTGCTCGGCGCAGATGCTGTAGATGGGCAGTTGCAGCGCCCGGCCTCGCTGCGGCGGCCATCCGAGCTTGTAGTCGATGAGCCGGAAGGTGCCGTCCTCGAGCAGATCCAGGCGATCGGCCTTTCCGCGCAGCGCGATCGTCCGCTGACCCTCGGCCGTCACGAATGTGAAGTTGCCGTTCAGCCTCTGCTCCAGCAGGCGCTCGACGACGGCGATCGGCCGTTCGGCTTCCATGCGAAGGACAGCGTCGCCGAGGCCGGCTGCGGCCGGCGATCCCAGCAAGCGCGTGCGCTCGAGGCCTGCTTCAGCGGCGGGCAGGCGTTCGAGGGCGCGATCGACGACCGACGTGAACATCTCGCGGGCCGCGTCCAGATTCTGCGGCGTCACGGCGCGATGGCCCGCCTGCTGCCACGCGGCGAAGAATTCCTCGAACACCTTGTGAACGAACTGGCCCTGGCGGCGAGGGTCCATGATCTCTTCGTCCTCAGGCTCCTCCTCGAGCTTCAGAACGTGCTGCGCGAAGAACTTGAACGGACAGTCGAGATACGTTTCGATCGCGCTGACCGACCAGGCCTGCGCGGCGACGTCGTGCACCGAGCCATGGAAGTCTGGGGCATCGCCCGGCGAACGCTGCGTCCGCAGCTCGGCCCAGCTTCGCGCGGATCCCTCGAACGGATCGAAAACCAGCGGCTCGAGCGAGAGCGCTTCATCGGCAAACACCCGCGCGTCCTCGAATGGCTCGCGCGAGGCCGTCGACAGCCGGGCGCGGGGAATCTCGTCGAGCTGCAGCGATCGGGACACGATGGCGTCCTCGTCGAGCGTGAATGTGGACACCAGCGTACGGCGGCGCGCCGACGTCAGGAGGTCGAGAAATCGAGCGTCGGCGGCGGCCCGTCGATCCTTTTCGGACGGCCAGCCGAGCGCCTTGAGCAGCGCCGGGGGATAGAAAATATTCCGGCGCGGCCGTTCCGGCCAATCCTGATCGACGACGCCGACGATCGCGACATCGTCGAAGTCGCCATAGCGTGCGGCCTGATCGTCGAGCAGATGCACGCCGCGAGGAGCATCGCCATCCGGCACGAACGTCTGATCTTCGAGCCAGCGGCGCACCGCGATGCTCAGGTCGTCGATCGTCCAGTCCGGATCGCCGTGTGCGGCGTGAACGGCCGCAAGCGACGGCAGCATGTCGACGATGGCCGAGCGCGCGCGGCGCTCGCGCGATGCGAACGGGTCATCGTCGGCGATCCGCCGGATGTGAGTGAGCCAGAACGCGTGGAGACACCCGATCTGCTGCGAAGCGGGATGCGTGGCGGTTATTGGCGCGAGTGCGCGCGCGACGGCGAGCGCCGCATCCAGCGAGGGACGCGATGCCTCGTCTTGCCAATCCGCAGCCAGGGCCTCCAGGCGCTCGAGCTCCCCGAGATACCGCGCATTGCTCAGTGCCCGATCGAACGCGCTCACCGATTCACGGGTGATCTCCGCGCCGCCTTCCGTGTCGGCACCGGCGGCGTCCGGCTCGCCGGAGCGGAACACGAAATGCGGCGAGCGCAACAACGAGATGATTGTGCTCCGCGAGAAACGCGACGCCACGGCATCGAGTACGAGGTCGAGTGCGGCGGCGGTCGGCTCCGCCGCCAGCGGCAGCGCGTCCGACATGCGATAGGCGATGCCGGCCCCTCCAAAGATCTCGACGGCCGCATACAGATACGGCAGCGGATGTTTGTAGACGATCGCGGTGCGTTCGAGCGGCACGGACTCTCCGCGCCTGCGGTCGGCTTTCAACTGTCGGGCGATCGCGACGAGCTCTTCTTCGCGGTCGCGAAGCGTCCACCACGGTTCATCCGGCGGAGCGCCGGGTTGCGTAACAAGAACTGGTCTTGCAGGGCTAAAGCCCTGCTTTACTTCCGAGCCGGAATCGACCGCGGAGCCGGAGCGCCGAGTTTCTTCAGGGTCGTACGTAGTGCAGGGCTTTAGCCCTGCAACCCGCACGTCCTGCGCAGAGACGTCCTCCAGCCCCGGCCACCACGTGTGAAGCCGCTCGTGAAAACCGGATGCCAGGACGCGTTCGGTCGAGACGATGTCCAGCGACTCGAGGCCCGGAATTCGCGTCAGCAGGTCGAAGTCGGACTGGTACAAGCCGGCGGAATCGACGATCCAGTCTGGAATGGTGACGAGAACATGGCGAACCGGATTCGGGGACGCCTCGGCCATCAGCCGCTCGCGCAGCGTGTGCTCGTCGCATCCGTCTGATTCGCGTACGCGGCGCTCGTAGTCGCGAAAGGCGTCCGCCAGGAACCGCGTCTGCACCCGCATCCGCTGCGCCGCCTTGTCGACATCGTCCGATCCCAGCGCTTCCGCGACGAGCTCCTCGAAGCGCTTCACCTGCTGCGATTGACGACGCAGCTGGTCGTAAAACCTGAGCATCTCGGCAACGAGCCCCGGCCGGAGCTGAAACGAGAGATCACGAACACCGGCAGCCGCCGCTCGCGCCGACGCCTGCGCCATGACGTCGCGCTCGAGCGGGCTCAGTTGGCGCGGCGGATTCTCGAGCCGGGCGCGGAGACGATCGTAGAGCTCCTCACGCGTCACGATGTCCGCATCGACGGTCCGCGTCAACAGCCGCGCGGCGCCGCGGGTCGGGACGACGACAACTGTTCCGTGTGCGGAGCGTGCGAGCGCCGCGATGATGTGCCGGAAGGTCTGCAGGTCGGCGACGCGAACGAGCCGCGTCCGGCGGGGCGTGATCACCTGAGCTGCGGCAGTTTCATGAGTGTCTGCATGTCGGACTGTGCCCGCGCACCGAGCATCAGTGCGCCGGCGGCTGCCGACGAGGCGTCCCAGGCGCGGGTCATGTCGCTGGCGAGCGTCGCCTGGCGGCGGATCTCGGCGGCGTTTCCGGCCAATTGAGCGGCGCTGATCAACAGGGCGTGCGCGGCGGTCAGCTCTTCCGGCGGCGCGACCGACCGCGCCACGAGCAGAATCTGCTCGACGGTCCGCTGAATCCAGTTGAGCGTTCCCGGCGCGGACCCCGACAGGGCCTTCACCGCTTCGAGCGACGGCCTCAGCTGAGCGAACAGACCCATCGGTCCTCGCATCGCGACGCGGTACTGGGTCAGGACAGGCTCCCGCAGCGCGTAGTGATCTCGTGCAAGTTGAAGCCGCCGAGCAGCATCCAGCTTCGCCTCCACGGCCGCAATCAGCGAGGCGACGGCGTCGGGCCGCTGCTCGCCAAGCGCCAGATCCCAGCGATGAATCGCCGTGACCACGCGCTCGATCCCGCGGACATCGGCCTGGGCCGCCCGCTGATTCGCAAGCGCCATCATGCGATTCGTGAGCGATCGATACGACTGGTCCGCTTTCAGCTCCTTAGCAATTTCCAGCCGGACCTCGGTGCGCTTCGCCACAGCCCATTCGGGCGGAAGCGACGCCTTCTCGCGATCGATCAGGCTGGCGGCGGTCGCCAGCAGCGACGTCCGCTCGGCGCTGACATCCACGGCCAGCGCCGCCGTCAGCAATTGGTCGATCGTTTCCTGCGGCGTCGCCGGCACCGGCAGCAGCGGCTCGACGATCGCCGGAGGGTCGGTGAACGCCGACAGGTTCACCGTGTAACGTCCTGGCGTCCGCGATGCCTCGAGGTCCGCGATGGCTTCATCGAGCAGGCCCAGCATCTGGCGCACTTCGGCCGCCCGGTAGTTGTAATGGGTCTCCGGCCAGTCCGCCAGCGTCTTGCGCGCGCGGAGGACGATCGCCAGGCGGTCGGATGGCGCGGCGGTCGTCGAGATCTCGTTCAACGTGGACACCACGTCGCTGGACAACGCGGCATAGTCGCTCTCGGCCTGGGTCGCGACATAGTGCGACGCTCGCGCGGTCGCGGCGTACCGGCTGGTTCGATCCCAATCGACGCGGTCGATCGGCAGGTTGACCAGGTGGAGCGGCGGATTCGGACCGGCCGTTGTCGGCATCAGGAAGACGACGCGCTCGCTCACCCGCGCCGGCTCCCCATAGCTGACAAGAGAGGTGCCATTCTTCAGGAACACGCGGAGCAGCGTCGGTTCGTCGGCAAATGCGCGGAGCGGACTCAGCACGGCAGCCGCCAGGACAACCGCCAGTGCGCGTGTGCGCATGAAGTTTCAAGCGTAGTGTGCGGGCTTCAACAGGTCAAGGTGTGGAAAACCTGTGGATGGCTGGTGAATTTCCTGTTGACGGATCGACACGTAAAATATTTTTAGCGGCGCGGTCGTCTGAAGAACGCGACGCCGGATCTGTGTGTCCGTTTTCGCGGCGCTCTTCGCTTGTGCGCCGGTCACATCCGCGTAAAATCCATGGCTCCGTGACCCCCTCAGTTCATCGCTTCGAAGAGTCGATCGCCGGCCGCGACTATCTGATTGAAGTCGCCAATGTGGCCAAGGATCGCTGGCGCGCCTACATCGTCCGGATTCCGGGTGTGCCGACCGCGCTTATGCCTTTTTACGGAACGACACCGGCGGAAGCCGCTCATCAGCTCTGCGAATGGCTGACCCGCGCCCACGCGCGCGCCGCGAAGCCGTCGACCACGGTGTAGGATCTGAGGCATGAAGGCCTCAGCCGTTTGTTTCGCCATTCTTCTGCTCGCGTCCTGGCCGCTGCACGGACAAAATGGCCAGCCCGCGGGCACACCGGGTCAGTTCCAGCAGCGCCCCCCCGATTTCAACCGCCAGCTTCAGCAGCAGGCCGAGACCGACAAGACGTGGCGTGCCGCCAGCGACGGCTTCATGCAGATGGAGAAGATCACCTACCGCAGCAAGGCAGGTGACATGGACATTCCGGCCTTCGTCTTCCAGCCGCTGAAACTCCGCGGCGCGAAAGGACATCCGGCGCTGCTGTGGGTGCATGAGAACATTCGCGGGCACCTGTACGAGCACTACATTCCCTACATCCGGGAAGCGACGGCCAAGGGCTACATCGTGATCGCGCCCGAATACCGCGGCAGCATCGGCTACGGTCAATCGTTCTACGACGCCATCGACTACGGCGGCGCCGAGGTCGATGATGTCGTCACGGCCGCCGACGTGCTGAAATCGAAGTATCCGCAGGTCGATCCCGCACGCATCGGCGTCATCGGCTGGAGCCACGGCGGCATGATCACGCTGCTCTCCATCTTCCGGAATCCGACGATGTTCAAGGCGGCCGTCGCGATGGTGCCGGTCACGAATCTCTTCCAGCGGCTGGCCTACAAAGGGGTGGAGCGGCAGCACCAGGCGATCGATCCGGCCAACCGGTACGGCGGCCTTCCCTTCGAGCGTCACGACATCTACAAGGATCGCTCGCCGCTTTACAGCGTCGACAAGCTCCAGATTCCGCTCTATGTCGGCGTGACGAAGAACGATGAAGACGTGAACATCGAAGAGGACATGCAGCTGGTCGACGCGCTGCGCGCGCGCAAACCCGGGCTCGCCGAGACGATGGTGTACGACAACCCGCCGGGTGGGCATACGTTCGACCGCCGCGTCGATCCGAAGACGTGGCAGCCGGAGAACACGCGCGAACAGCGCGACTCCTGGAACCGCGTCTGGACCTTCCTCGATTGGAACCTGGATCCGTTCCACGGCGTGGCTCCAGCCTCAACGAAGTAGAAATTTACACGTGAGAATTTACAAAGCGCTCCTCTTGATCGTTCTGCTCGCGCCGTTGCCGGCCCAGGCGCAGGACGTCCCACGCGTGCGCCTGGTCGCGACGGGCGGCACTATTTCCAACCGCACCGGCGGACGGCTGACCGCGGAGGAGCTGGTCCAGTCGATGCCCGGGATCGAACGCTACGCCAAGCCGGAGTTCGAGCAGTTCTCGAACCTCGCCAGCAGCGAGCTGACGCTCGACCAGTGGGTCACGCTCGCCAGGCGCTTGAACGAGATCTTCCGGACCGACTCCGCGATCGCCGGACTCGTCGTCACGAGCGGCACCGACACGCTCGAAGAGCTCGCGTACTTTCTAGACCTCACGGTTCGCAGCGACAAGCCGGTGGTCGTCGTCGGATCGATGCGCAACCCGAGCACGCTCGGCTACGAGGGCGCAGCGAATCTTCTCGAAGGATTCCGGGTCGCCGCCTCACCGGAGGCTCGCGGCAAAGGCACCCTGGTCGTGCTCAACGACGAGATCAACGCGGCGCGCGAGGTCACCAAGACCGACGCGCTCCGGCTGAACACGTTCCAGACCCGCGGCTACGGGATCCTCGGCGTGGTGGATGCCGATCGCGTTGCTTTCTATCGCGCGCCGCTCAAACGCCATACCGCCAACAGCGAGTTCGACATCGCGTCGGTGCCGAAGCTGCCACGCGTCGACGTGCTGCTCGTGTATCAGGGCGCTGACGGCGATCTGATCAAGGCCGCGGCCGACGCCGGGGCCAAGGGGATCGTCATGGCTGGCGCGGGCGCCGGGGCCACGAGCGGCACGCAACAGGAGGGCATCGACTACGCGACGAAGAAAGGGGTGTTCGTCGTCACGACCACGCGCGCGGGTGCCGGACGGATTGCGTCGGGGCGGGGTGGACGCGGACGGGGCAATGTCGGGCCGCCGCCGGACGAAATCCGCCGGCGTATCGCGGGCGAGGATCTCGCACCGGTCAAGGCTCGTGTGCTACTGATGCTCGCGCTGACGCGCACGAGCGATCCGGCGGAAATCCAGCGGATGTTCACGGAGTACTGAGCCTGCCTCCTTCGCGCGCCTCGCGCTTCGGCGCGCCACGCCGTCGCGACGATTTCATTTCTGTCCGCGGACGACGGAAACCGTAAGCCGCACGGCCTCCTTTCTGGAGTAGTGCAGGCCTTTAGGCCTGCAAAATATGGCGGCTGGGCCTCCAAATGTGGCGGCGCCTTTGCGCAGCGATCGTCGTGCCCGTGTCGCTGTTCATCGGTTCGGTGAAGGCCTTCCTCGTCGCCGCCGCTGTCTTCGTGCCGTTCGAGCGGCTCTCCAGCTTGCGCCCCACACAGGCGGCCTTTCGCGACGGGTGGGCGATGGACGTGCTCACGGGGTTCATGAACGGTGTGCTGCTGTACATCGCTCTGCTCGCCACGCTCGGCGGCATCGACGCAGCGGCCGCCGCGGGGGCGCCGCAGCTGCGGCATTGGATCGAGAATCGATCGCTACTGACGCAGAGCATCATCGCTCTCGTCATCGGAGACCTCGGCGTTTACGGGATCCACCGGCTTCAACACACGCTTCCGTGGCTGTGGCGTTTCCACGCCGTCCACCATTCAGCCGAGGAAATGGACTGGCTCGTCGGGTTCCGGTTTCACCCGCTCGATCTGTTTCTCCTGCGCGTCTCGTCGCTCGGTCCGCTGGTCGCGCTCGGCGTGACGCCCGCAGCCGTCGCGGTCTTCATCGGCGTGTCGGGTTGGCAGTCGTGGCTGGTGCATGCCAATGTCAGGATGCCGTACGGTCCCCTGCGGTGGCTCGTCGTCTCGCCGGAGTTTCATCACTGGCACCACGGAGCGGAGCGCGAGGCGCACGATCGAAACTATGCGAGCCTCGTCGCGTGCTGGGACGTGTTGTTCGGAACGGTGTACCTGCCGCACGGCCGGCACCCGTCACGCTATGGGATCGAGGAACCCGTGCCCGAGGGATGGCTCGGACGGTTCATTCACCCGTTCCGCCGCCGACTGCCGGCGTCACCCATTCGATCGGCCGGGGAAGCGTGAGCCGTTGCGCGGCTGACTGACGTTTCCCGATTCGCGCGGCGAAACAAGTCGGGCGTCGTCCCGTACCAGCGCCTGAAGGCACGATGGAACGGCGCCGCCTCTGAATAGCCGAGGAGATACGCGACCTCGCAAATGGCCAGCGACGGCTCGCTGATGTGCCTCCCGGCCGCCTCCTTGCGCGCTTCGTCGAGCAGCTCCTGGTACGACACGCCTTCCGCCGCCAGCCGTCGTTGAAGCGTCCGGCTGGACATCGCGAGACCGCGCGCCACCGATGCGATGCCCGTCTCGCCTCCCGCGACCCGCGTCGCCAACGCACGCTGGAGCTCCAGTGCCACGCCCGTTCGCTTTGGCAGCGTCGCGAGAATCCCGTTCGCCTGCGCCTCGAGGACCTGACGAAGCACCGGGTCTCGTCTGCGCAGCGGCAGCTCCCACACCGCGTGCGGCACGGTGATGCCGCTCCACGCCGCTCGTATTCGCACCGGACATCCGAGCACCCGTTCGAACGCCGCCGCTTCGTCCGGTTCGTGCTGAAAGCTGACGCTCGCGGGCACGAAGCCGCCGTCGGTCTCCTTGCGGAAGTGCAACACCATCAGCGAGGCGGTGTACTCGGCGTTGAAAGGCGCCGGCCTCCCGCTCATCTCGACGCGCACCGGATCGACCGACTCGTCGACGACGATGGCGAACGGGTCTCCGATGAGTTGACGGTAGCAGCCCAGTTGACGAACGCCGGCGCCGACGGTGTCGGACGTCAAAATCAGGTAGTCGAGCAGCGGGTACGCGCCGATGGGCGTCAGCCGCGCGAGCTCCAGCGCAAAGTTCGGCGTGACATGCAATTGCTGCGCGTGCGCGAGCAACTGTCCGATCGCTTCGCACGAAACCCGGCCATCGGGATCGTCGAGGTCAATGCCGCTCAGGCCGGCGGCAGCGAGCAACGCAGCGGAGTCGTACCCAAGCTGCTCCAGACCGCCCGTCGTAACGCGGAGATCGCGAGCCGGCATGCTCCACGCCGATCCGCCGCCGGCGGATGGTGGTGTGGCGCGCTTCATCAATGAATTGGCGTTGCGGGTCATCGGGCAAACCCGTTTGCGGATTCATGATTATGCCACCTGCAAGGGCCGTCACAGGAGGGTTTGAAGATGCAAATAGCCTCGCTTCTCTCGCTGGTTTCCGGCGCACTGCTGTTCGGCGTAATCACGCGCTATCCGATGGCTCCTCTCTCATGGGCGGCGATTGCGCTGCTGGTGCATGCGTCCCGTTCGACCCCGTTGGTGACGGGAATGGCGTGGCTATGGGTCGCACTCTATGCGGCGCTGGCGATCGGCGAGCGCGGAGTGTTGCCGGTCGCCGGCCCGGCGTACTTCGTGATTGTCGCGGCCGTCACGACCTCGGTAACGTTTCCTTTCGCGGTGGATCGGCTGGCAGGCGTCAGGCTCGGCACGTTCGGGATGACGATCGTGTTTCCGTTGGCCTGGGTTGCTGCCGAGTTCCTCCGATCGCGCTTTTCGTCCGCGGCGACGTGGGGCTCCATTGCGTACACGCAGTACGGCTATCTGCCGATCATGCAGGTCGCCGCCTTCGTCGGCATCTGGGGGATCACGTTCCTGATTGCCTGGTTCGCATCGACATTCGAGCTGGCGTGGAGCCACGGGTTCGAGTGGAGCGCCGTTCGTGTCCCCGTGTCGATCTTCCTGGCCGTGCTCGGTGTGATTGTGGTTGCAGGCACGATCCGCCTGGCGGCGGCGCCGACCGATCGCGCGTCCATGCGCGCGGCAACACTCAACCGGCCTCCGGACCTATTCGTTCCCGGCGAGATGACCCGCATCACCGAAGGCCGGGTATCGCCGGGCGAGCGGCCGCAGATCGCCGCCAAGCTCGCGCGTCTCCACGACTGGTTTCTCGAGGGCAGCCGCCGGGAAGCGCGTGCAGGGGCCCGGCTGATCGTGTTCCCGGAAGGCAACCTGCTCGTCTTCGAAGAGGACGAGACGGCGTTTCTCGATCGCGCGCGTCGTGTTGCCGGCACCGAGCAGGTCTATCTCGCCATCGGCATGGCGACCATTCATGTCGGCTCGAAGCTGCCGTTCGAGAACAAGCTGGTTGTGATCGACCCTGCCGGGAAAACGGTCATGTCGTATTTGAAGAGTCACCCGGTGACCGGTTGGGAGGCAGGAATCATGCGGACCGGTGGCGGCATCGTACCTGTCGTCGCGACGCCCGAGGGACGGATGGCCGGAGCGATCTGCTTCGATGCCGACTTCCCCGAGTTCATCAGGCAGGCGGCACAAGCAAAGGCGGACCTATTGGTCCTTCCCGTGAACGACTGGAAGGAGGTCAAGGACATCCATCTCCAGATGCACGCGTTCCGCGCGATCGAAAATGGTGTCCCGTTGCTTCGCGCCGCCGCGAGCGGAATCTCGACAGCATTCGACCCGTGGGGACGCACACTGGGGCTCGCCGACTACTTCGCCGAGGGCGATCGCACGATGACCGCGCAGATCGCCGTCGGCGGCGTGCGCACCATCTATGCGAGAACCGGAGATCTGTTTGCCTGGGCCTGTGTCGCTGGCCTGGTCATCGCGCTGGGCGCGGCCGCAGTACTGGGGTCAGATCTCGCGTTTCTCGTTTTCGCGAAAATCGAGATCTGACCCCAGAAATCTCAGCCCGATGACGCCGAGCGGTTCTGACCGCTGAAGGCGGCGAGAAAGTTGAGCGCAGTCAGGCTCGGCATGAACAGGTAGGCGCCCGCGCAGACCCGCACGAACCTCGGCAGCGCCGCCGTTCGCACGCCAACTGGCGCAGCGGGAATCGTCATGCGGCTCGCCGGCTGCCCTGTCCGATCGTTGTCGCCAATCAGCGGATCCTTGTTGTCGTTGAGCCCTCCGAAGCGGGGATTGTTGCACCAGGTCTGCTGCACGAACTCGAACTGGTTGCGGATGCTTGCGTTCACGCAGAAGAAATGGATGCCGCGCTCACGTCCATCGTCGGCGAGCTCGAGCAGCGCGTTCGCGGCCCCACTCGATGCGGCATGCAACAGGACCGAGGGATCGAGCAGCGACGCGCCGAACACACGCGCACGACGGAGCAGGCGATGCGCTTCGGACATGCTCAGCGACTCGGCCGCAGGGTATGGCTTGACGTCGTCGCGCGGATTGGAGCGACGGATGTGCGCGCCAATCGGACAGGACAAGCCGGCGGCGTCCGCGCGATAGAGGAAATCGTTGCGGTCGCCGAGTCGAGCATCGTCAACCGCCGGCGCAAGCATCAACGGAGCGCCGCTCGGCCAGCGTCCGACGAGTCGCGATGCCAGCCAGACCATGCGTGCGGCATCCTCGGTTCCGGTGGCGCGAACGGTTTCACGTTTCATGAATTGCCAGAAACCGGCGACGTCCTGCTGCAGCTTCCGGTACACGACGTACGATCCGTTCAGGCCAAGATCCCGCAACTGCGGCGCCGCGTGATACGGGTTGCTCAGCGGCGGCAACTGCCGGCCGGCATCGAGCTCCTCCGGGACGACCGGAGACGGCGGCACCAGGTCGAAGTGATTCGCATAGCCGAGGATGAATTCGCCCGTTGGAACGCCGTCGCCGGTGATGCCCGCAATGGAGGGCTGCGCGATCCCGTCGTGAAACCCGAACGGCTCGTTGTCGCCGTCTGGACGATGACCGCTCTGCATGCCGGCTGGAAGTTCGACGACTCCATCCGCCGTGTCGGCGAGCCGCGAGCGCTGCGCACGGCACGCGTTGTCGAGCTCCTCCGCCGATCGCGCATGCACGATGACGACAGCGTGAATCGGCGGCTGCCCTCGCCCGCCCAGTTCCCACACGGCGGGGTCGCTCTCTTCTGTGTCGCCGAGAATCTTCGACCGCTGCTCTTGTGTGATGCCCTGCTGAAATTCGACGGGGAACGTGCACAGCACAGCGGGGGGCAGCCCGAGCGCGGCAAGGCCCTCGGCAGTGAACGCGATGTTCAGCGCAACGGACGGCTTCAGTTTCTCCCCACTCGGCAAGGTCGGCCACGACTGCGCCGACGTGACGGCCGGACCGATCGCGGCCAGCCATCGCTGCGCTCGAGCGGCATCGTGAAACTGCAGGAACAAGTACGCGGCGTACGACAGGTGTCCGTATCCGCTGGTGATGAAACC
>DASSGK010000204.1:0-5689 GCA_035693505.1 Vicinamibacterales bacterium | reverse complement strand
CAACTTGCTCCGGGCGATGTCGCCAGCTCGCCTCATCGCCACCTGCTGACCAACGCGCTCGGCGGATCGATCACCGATGTCCATGTGGACACTGACCGCGTGCGCCTCGAGGATGGCGATCGCGTGCTGCTCTGCAGCGATGGGCTCACCGACCTGGTGGACGATGAGACCATCACCAGAATCCTGGGAGGAACGACGCAGTCGAGCGACGCGTGCGAACGTCTCGTGCAGCAGGCGCTCGACCGCGGAGGTCGGGATAACGTGACGGTGATCGTCGCCGCGTATCGTCTTCCAGACGAGGCCGCGCAAAAAATCCCCGTGGAGACGCACGGCGACACCGACACGCCGGCGGGGCGATAGGCCGCCGTTACTGGAGCGGCGTCGTGGCGGTCCAGACCGTGGCGGCGGTGAATGGCACGCTGCCGCCGCCGGTCGGATCCTGGAAGATCGTCCCGCGTTGATCGGTGCCGAAGGCCCGGCCGCCCGTCGAGCCCGGCGTCACCGGATGCGCCTCGCCGAAGTACGACGCAACCGAGTCGGCGCTCGACACGTTGCACGTGTTGGCCGCGAGCGTGACGGGCGTCGCGACGGTCCCGGCGCCGATGCTGACGACATATCCGCTCTTGAGCACCCCGTTGACGTCCAGGTCAGGACTGATGAATCCGGCCGTGCTGCCGGTCGGTGGCTTCACGAGGTCCTGAAGGGTCGTCGCATAGCCTCCGTGGGCGCATGCCGACGAGTATGCCGACTGACCGCTGTTGATCCCTCGAATCGAACCGATCGCCGACGCCTCGTTGCCCGACATGCGCGCGCGGAGCAGACCCGTCACGGCAATGGCTGCGATGATCCCGATGATGGCGACCACGATCAGCAGTTCGATGAGCGTAAAACCCTTGTCGTTGCGACGCCTCACGACCTTCACTCCTCAGAAAAATTGAGAAAAATGGGTTGCTACTAAATCCGTCACGTCTTTAGAGCAATTGAGATGCCACTATGGGACAGTAAGGTCGTATGGCGCAGATCACTGTAACTGTGGCACTTACGGTCGGCGGCGGGATCGAGCGCACTGACAAAACGTGGCTCCGCCCAAGATTTGTCAGTGCGGAAGGGCGTTTCAGTTGGTACGGTGACGCCGTCGTCGAGCGCGATCCGCGGCGAGATGCGACTCCACCGTCCGTAGATCCTGTCTGGCCTCCGGGTAGTCCGGCCAGAGTTTCAGCGCGCGGTTGATCCACGCTTTCCCCGGCCGCATCCGGCCGCGCAGCATCTCCACGCTGCCGAGGCCGTTGTACGCGGCCGCGGTCTGAACTTCGGTCTCCGACCGCATGGCCCTGAAGACCGCCTCCGCTCGCGCCAGGCTTTGCTCGAAGCCGGCCTGGTCCTTGAGATCGCGAAGCGCCATCGCCTCGTTCTTGTAGGTGTAGCCTCTGACGATCTGGAGGATCGGTTCGTGCGGGTAGTGCGGCGTTTGATCGTCGAGCAGCTCCAGCGTCTGTCGTGCGACGTCGAGCGCTTGTGCGGGCTTCGCGAGCACGGAGAAATAGTCGCCCTGAAACTGTCCGAGCTTCTCGTAGAGCCGCTTCAGCGGCTCGCCGTGCCGCTTGTTCCCGACAATTCGGCGCAGCTCGACGAGCAGGGCGTTCACGTCGTCCCGCCAGTACCATCCGTCGCGCAGCGTGAGGCCCTGGCGTTTTGCCAGCGTCGCCAGCGAGCGTATCGCGCGCGGCAGCCTGGCCGGATCCGGTATGCCGGCGCCGCCGACCAGGAGCGGCACAACGGAGGCCTTGCTCCGGAGCGCGGTCAGGATTTCGTGCCGGAGGACGTCGCGCCGCGCCGTCAACCGCGGGTCTTCGAGCCAGTCTGGTCCGATGAGCACGAGAACGGCGTCCGCTGCCGCCAGCGCCTTGCGGATCTCCCGCGGCCAGGGCTCGCCGGCCGGGATGTCGTCCACGTCCCGCCAGATCAGTCCGCCGCCGAAGCGGAGAATCAGCGAGTCGGAGAGCCGATCGGCCCAGGCTTGACTATCCGCGCGCCGGTAGCTGATGAAGACGCCGGCCATGATTCCTCCGCGTTCCGACGGCGCCTGCCTGGCGGAACGCTAGAATAGTGACGATTCGACTCGTCGATCGCAACGCTTCGATCGACGGAGAAAGGGAGGCGCTATGGAGAGCAGCAGACGCGCGTTTCTCGGATCGGTCGGCATCGGCGTGTTGAGCAGTCGGTTCGGTCGTGCGCAGTCGGCCGCGCCCGCGCAGCTTCCGGCGCCCGTGCCGGTTCGGCGAATCAAGTCGACAACGCTCTTCAAGAGTCCCGAAGGTTATCCCAACGCCATTGCCGTCGCGCCGGAGGGTCTCTGGATTGCGGAGCAGAAGACGGACAATGCGCATCTGGTCGACTGGAACGGCAAGGTGCTCAAGACCGTGAAGACGGAGTCGAAGAATACCAGCGGCATGGGGTTCGGCGACGGCTGCATCTGGATGGCCGCCAACGCCGACCCGCAGGGCATCTTCCAGACCGACATGAATTCCAGGACGCTCAGTCACCGGCAGATTCCGCTCGGTCCTCACGGCAACGGCGGCGGCTGCCACGGGGTCGAGTACGTCAACGGCAAGCTGTGGATCGCCGCGCTCCGGCTGCGCGGGATTCTCCGCGTCGATGCGAAGACCTGGGAGCCCGAGTTCCTCATTCCCTACGCCGTTCCGCGCGCACATGGCGTCGCCGTCGACGGGAAGGCGATCTGGATGGTGACCGGCAGCGACCGCGGGGCGGGGCTCATCAAGTACGACGCCGAAACCGGCCGTACGCTGGAGACGGCGCAGTTCGACGAGAGCGATCCGGATCCGCACGGACTCGCCATGCACAACGGCGCGCTCTACAGCTGCGATGCCGGGATTCACCCCGGCTGGGCGGAAAACAAGAGTCCCACGCACGGGTACATCTTCAGAATCGATCTGCTCTGACGCATTGAACCTCACGCTCCGCTAGCCCGACACATGGTCGAGCGTGACAACGTTTTACCGCGGTGTCGCGGGCTGCGAGCGTAGACTGCCAACGCCGACATGAAGTCGCTCGAGTGCTGGCTGGACGGTCTGGCGTGCGACGCGCGCGACGCGTGCCGCATGCTGGTGCGCCGCGATCGTGCGTCCAGCCTCGCCGCCATCGTCATGCTCGCGCTGGCGATCGGCCTGAACGGCATCGTCTTCACCATCGTCGATGCCATGCTCGTGCGCGGCTTTCCGCTGGTCAAGGATAACGATCGCCTCGTGATGGTCCAGGAAGTTTTTCCGTCACACGCCAGAGGCGTGTCGTTTCCAGACTTTGACGAGTGGCGTGCCCAGGCGCAGTCGTTCGAGGGCATGTGCGCCGTGGCGTCCGGCCGTCGCGTCGCTTTTCGAGATCGACGCGGCGGACGGCCAGAGGACCTGACGATCTGGACGATCACCCCGAACACGTTCGGACTGCTCGGCGTGATGCCGATGCTCGGGCGCGATTTCGTGCAGGCCGACGAACGATCCGAAGCGTCACCGGTCGTGATTCTGAGCTACCGCTTCTGGGCGACGCGCTTCGGCAAGAGCCCGGACGCCGTCGGTTCGACCGTGTTCGTTGCCGGCGTGCCGGCAACCGTCGTCGGCGTGATGCCCGAGCGCTTCGAGTTCCCGCACCAGAGCAACTTCTGGATGCCGGCTGTTCGTACGCCGGAACTCGATCGGCGCGGGCCCGGCGGTGGCGGCTACGTGGCGTTCGGACGCCTGCGAGCCGGCGCCACTGTCGAGGAAGCGCGGGTCGAGCTCCAGACCATCCATCGGCGCCTGCAGGCGGCGTTTCCCGACACGAATCGCGACCTTCAGATCGATGTCGTCGACAACGCGCACGACCACGCCGGCCCCAACGGCCCGCTGGTGTTCGGCTCGCTCTGGGTGGGCGCGTGCTTCGTCCTGCTGATCGCCTGCGCGAATGTCTCGAACCTCACGCTCGTGCGCACCGCCGGCCGGGCACGCGAGCTCGCGACACGAGTCGCGCTCGGCGCGGGACTCGGGCGAATGCTGAGGGAGGTGTTGTTCGAAGGCCTGGCGCTCGCAGCGGCCGGTGGTCTGATCGGGTGGTGGATCACGTCGGCAGGCGTGCACGCGTGGGCGGCTGCGACGACGTCACCGTTTCAAGTTGCGGACTACAGCCTGAGCGTTCGGACGCAGGCGTACGTGGCTGGCATCACGCTGCTCGCTGCGATCCTGTTCTCGCTCGGGCCGCTCTGGCACATCGTGCATTTGCGCGATAACGGAGCGTTGACCGCGGTGGGCCGCGGCGTCACCAGGCCTGTGCGGAGCAAGCGGCTCGCCGCGACACTGATCGCCGGTCAGATGGCGCTCGCCATCGTGCTGTTGTCCGGTGCCGGCGTCCTCGTGCGCAGCCTCTTCAACATCGTCGGCGCCGACACCGGCGTGCGTGCGCCGGAGCAGATCCTGGTCGCGACGGTCAGGCTGCCGTCCGAGAAATTCGGGACGGACGAGTCCCGTCGCGCGTACATCGAGCGGCTGATCGCGAGCGTGCCGGCTGTCGCGGGGATTCAGGGTGCGTCGGCGGCCAGCGCTCTTCCGGCACAGGGCGGTCAGATGCTGCCTTTCGAATTCGACGGGGTGCCGCCACCCGCCACTGGGGAACAGCACGTCCAGGTGATCGCGGTTACGCCTGAGTATTTTCGCGTGCTGGAGGCATCGATTGCGGCCGGGCGCGCGTTCACGACCGACGATCGCGCAGCTTCCCCAAGAGTCGCCATCGTCAACCAGAGCTTCGTCGAGAAATTCCTGCCGAACGTCCAGCCTGTCGGCGCACGCGTACGCGTCGCCGCGCCGCGCCAGCCGAGTGAGCTGCGCCAGGTCGTGGGCGTGGCGTCGAACATCATGGATGGCGATGCGATTCGGCAGCAGTTCCAGCCGGTGATCTACGTGCCGATCGCGCAATCGCCGCTGCCGCTGGTCCATGTGCTGGCGCGCACGCACGTCTCCGGGGATCAGGTCGCCCGCGCCGTGCGGGCAACGATCGAACGCCTGGACCGGGATGTTTCGATCGAAGCGCTCATGACGTTGAAGGCAAGCTTCGCGTTCGACGGCGACTACATGGACCTCGATCACATGGAGCTTGGCAAGGGCGCGGCGGCGGCGCCGATCTTCGCCGGTGTCGCGCTGGTGCTGGCGGCCATCGGACTCTACGCCGTCATCGCGCACGCCGTCAGCCAGCGGACGCAGGAAATCGGCGTGCGGATCGCCATCGGCGCGACAGTCCGCGACATCCGCGCGCTCGTGTTCCGCGACGGGATGACGCCTGTGGCGCTGGGTATCGTCGCCGGTCTGGCCGCATCGGCCGCGTCGAACCGGCTGCTGCAATCGCAGCTGGTCGGAGTGTCTCCGTTCGATCCGGTGACGATCGGCGGAGCGTTGGTCGTCCTGACGGTGGTGGCCCTGACCGCGTGCGGCGTGCCCGCACGCCGCGCGGTCCGCGTGAATCCTGTGGTCGCACTGCGCCAGGAATGAGCCGAAGCCTTAGGCGAAGGCGTCAGTCCCGCGTAAAGACACTGTAGTGGCGTCAGCTGCGCGAATCACAAGCTGATCGATCCTCGTCATTGTGTAGAATTCCGGCATCGGAGCGTGGCACCCATGACCGGGACCGAGTGGATCGTCGACGCCTACGGATG
>DASSGK010000203.1:0-2469 GCA_035693505.1 Vicinamibacterales bacterium | reverse complement strand
TGTTCAACGTCAACCGATTGATGGCGCGTGCTTGCGCACGCCGCAGAACGCTGCGAGTGCAACCAAAGGAGTGCCGGCGGGGCACAGCGACGAGAGCATAAACCATTGTGGCCCGACATTCGAAGCCGAGCTGGACGGTGGCCACGGCTTCCGCGCATGGGCTGGGTATGTGCGCTCCGAGCGGCTTCCACGCGTCGCACGTGCGACCGGGTTCACGCACGCGCAGACCGATCGCACCCGCGCGTGACGCATTGCGACCGCCATCGGAACGCAAGTTACCGGTGGGCGGTGCTAGGGGCGCGGCCTCGGCGTAGCGGACCCTTCAGTGAGGCCGAGTGACCACTTGATCGCTTCGAAATACATCTGCGCGACGTCGCGGTTATCCCACGTTTCAGCCGCGTGACCCAGCGACGAATAGAACACGCGGCCGCTGCCGTACATCTTTGCCCACGCCAGCGGGAAGTCGCCGTCCGTCCGCCGGTTGTTCGGGTTCGGCGGCATCTTCGACACGTCGAGCCGCAGCAGCACGCGCAGCTTGTCGCGTGAGAACTCCTTTGGCTGATAGAACTCGTCGGTCAGCGGAAACGTCGCCGGAAAGTGCTTCGTAGCCGGAAACGACGGATCTTCGTTGATGACCGTGCCGCTGGCCGTATTCCAGGGGTGATCGTCATAGCGAGCGCCGAGCAACTCCCCGAACTCCGGCCACGAATCGAACGCCGTCAGCGCGATGTGCGCACCGACGAACCCTTTCCCGCTCCGCACCCACGCGGCCAGCTCGGTTTTCTGCTGTGCGTCAAGCGGCACGTCGCGATGGCCAAGAAAGAAGATCGCGTCGACGTTGGCCAGGCTCGGACCGCCGCTGGCAGGCGCGCCCGTCGTCATCTTCGGCTCGTTGGCGACGATGTTCGAGTCGGTGCGGATGTAGGTGTCGTACGCGCCCGACTCGTAGCCGAGGCGCTCGATCACCGCCAGCGCGTGGGACACAGAGTCGTGCTGCGCGATGCCGTTCCGTGTGTCCGCCCATGCGAGCACCGCCTTGCGCGTCCGCACCCGCGGCGGACCGCCACGCCCGCGCCCGCCGCCACGTCCCTGCGGTGCACCGGCCGGCGCCCCCGCCGGCGGCTGCGGCAGTTGCTCGGCCAGCACCCATATGCCGCAGAGCACCACCGCAAGGCCGGTTATCGTCCATCGGGTCCTGGCCATCGTTCTGTTCATTCCACCTGATGAAGCGACCAGCGGATCGCCTGAAGGTACATCTGCTGCAGGAGCGGATTGTCCCAGTTCTCCGCGGCGTGGCCGAGGATCGATGCGAACACGCGCCCTTTACCGTAGTGCCTCGTCCACGCGGCCGGGAAGTCGGCGTCCTTCCGGTGCACCAGCGGGTTGGTCAGATCGAGCCTGGCGCTATCGAGGTGAGCGAGCACGTGGATCTTGTCGCGCGAGAAATCCTTGAGCTGGTAGAGCTCGTCGTGGAAGACGGAACGTGCCGGCAGATGCCGCATCGCCGGATGCCGCGTGTCATCGACGACGACCGTGCCGTCGATGATGTTCCAGGGGTGCTCGTCGAAGCGCGCCCCCACCATGTCGCCGAACTCGGGCCAGGAGAAGAACGCCGTCAGTCCCGAATGCGCCACGACCAGCCCCTTGCCGTCGTCGCGGATGAACGCGAGCAAGTCGGCGCGCTGCTCGGGCGACAGCTCGATCTCGCGTACGCCGAAAAAGAAGATCGCATCGAAGTAGTCCAGGTTGTGGAGGTTGAACGTGCCTTCGCCCGTGGCCTTCTGCGTGCCGGGCGCGAGCGAGATCGGGTGCTTGGTGATCAGCTGCGAGTCGGTGCGGATGAACGTATCGTAGGCGCCGGACTCGCGGCCGAGTCGCTCGATCGTTGCAATCGCGTGCGAGATGGAATCGTGCTGGTAGCCGTAGCGGACGTCGGCCCAGGCGAGAATCCGCTTCCGCGAAGGCTGCGCGTGCGGGACGACGCCCGCCACCAGGATCGCGCCCGCACCGAGTGCCGCGAGCAGCGCGCGTTTCATGCGTTCAGGGCCCTGACGGCGTCGCACGCGGCAGCGCGAACGCGAGGATGTTCGATCCGGGCTGCGCGCCCAGGAAGCTGCCGCCGCCCGCGGCGACGACGACGTACTGGCGGCCGTCCTTGCCGAGGAAGGTCATCGGCGTCGTGTGCGCGCACGCAGGCAGCGCCGTCTCCCACAGCTGCTTGCCGGTCTTCGACTCGAACGCGCGGAACCGGCAGTCGATCGTCGCGCCGATGAAAAGCACGCCGCCGGCTGTGGCGATGCTGCCGCCGATGTTGAGCGTGCCGGTATTGCCGAAACCCTTCGCCTTCAGCGACTCGAAGAACCCGATCGGCACCTTCCACGCGATCTCGCCGCGGTTGACGTCGACGGCGACGAGCTCGCCAAACGGTCCGGCCGAGCACGGAATCTTCGTCTCCGGATTCCAGAATCG
>DASSGK010000202.1:0-5074 GCA_035693505.1 Vicinamibacterales bacterium | reverse complement strand
CAGCTTCACCATCGGCGTATAGCCGCGCTCTGCCGCGCCCATCAGCGCCGTCTGATCGGCAACGGCGGCTGGCGTCGGGATCTGGCTGGGACGGCCTCGCAGGCCGGCGGCATAGACATTGGCCTGCGCGGCGCTGGGATCGAACACTTCACGCCGCGGTTCGTTCAGCATCCTCGCGTTGATGTTGGCGCCGGCATCCAGCAACAGCGTCATCGTCGCGAGCACGCCCTCGTCCGTGCGGTTGCGGCCGCGCGTGACGCGCGTGCCAAACTCCACGCCTGCCGCCGCCATCAGCGGCGTGACGCCTTCCTTGCTCGCCAGATCGACGAGCGCGCCGTGCTTCAACAACAGGTCGACGAAGGGCGCATCGCCCGCCCGAGCCGCGCGCAAGAGCGCCGTTGCACCTTGAGCGAGGATGACGTCGCCGCTGCGATCCTGGGGGACATCGCGATATGGCGGACGCCGTTTGAGCTGGATGTTCGGGTTGGCCCCTTTCTCAATCAGCAGCTTCCCGACGTCGAGCGCCGTGACCTTGTCTTCGCTCGGCAGAACGGCCATCGCGCCGTTCCCTTTGGTTGGCAGCGTGCTGACGTCGGCGGCCATGTAAATCGGCGACCGGCCGTAGAAGTCCCACTTGTCCACATCGGCGCCGGCTTGGATCATGTATTTCGCGAACTCGAAGTGCAGGTTTATCAGCGCCATGTTGAGCGGCGTGACGCGATGGGGATCTTCGAGATCCGGATCGGCGCCGGCCGCGATCAGATGCTTCGCGCATTCGACACAGCCTTCGCGGGCCGCGTACAAGAGTGGCGTGAAGCCGCCCTGATTCAAGTCTTTCGGCCGCGGCTCGGTGATGACCTTCCGCTCCCAGTTCCGGACGATACCCCGGGCGTTGACGTCCGCGCCGTGCGACGCGAGGTACTTCACCATCTCGGGCTGGCTTTCGGCGGCCGCCCACATCAACGCCGTCTGCCCGCCGAACGCCTCTTTGATGTTGACGTCGGCGCCGGCCTCGACCAACACCTTCGCCGCTTCGACCTTTCCGCTGCGCGCGACCGCCATCAACGGCGTCTCGCCCTCGGGGTTCTTCGCGTTCGGATCGGCGCCCGCTTTGACCAGTGTGTTGATGATCGGCGCCGAGCCGACGATGGCTGCTTCGGTGATTGCGGAAGTGCCGAACTGATTTCTTATTTTGACGTCTGCGCCGGCCTTGATCAGCGCGCGCACCAGTTCCACGTCGTCGTTCGACGCCGCCCACATCACGGCTGTCGTGCCGTCCGGTCCGGCGAGGTTCGGATTGGCGCCCTTTGACAGCAGTCGCAGCACGGCCGCGCGATCGCCCCGCTCGGCCGCATCAACCAGCGCAGGACCGGCGGCAGAAGCAATCGACGACCAGGCGAGAAACGCCGTCGCCACAATGCAGATGTAGTGCAGACCTTCAGGTCTGCTATATCGGCCGCGTTGGCAGGCCTGAAGGCCTGCACTGCACATGGTGGCGTCCACGTTAGATCTCCGAGAGGATGCCGCCGCTGTCGCCCAGCTTCTCGACCGGAATGTTGTTCCGGTCGAACAGCGTCACGAGCAGATCGGCGAAGCGGGAGTCCTGCGGATACTTCAGATGCTGGCCGCCCTTGATGCGCCCGTGGGCGTGGCCCAGAATCGCCGCCGGCAGCGGGTCGTTGTTGTGCTTGTCGCTGTTGCTCATGTTGCTGCCGAAGAGAATCGTCGAGTGATCCAGCACGGTGCCGTCGGCTTCCTGCGCCTTCGCGAGCCGTTCGACGAACTTGGCGAACACCAGCGAGTGATACGTCTGGATCTGCACCAGCTTGTCCATCTTCTGCGGGTTGTTGCCGTGATGCGACAGCGGATGGAAACCTTCGGCGATTCCGAGATTCGTGTAGGTCCGCATGCTGGCTTCGTGATCCATGGAGAACGTGATCACGCGCGTGATGTCGGCCTGGAACGCGAGCGCCATCAGGTCGAACATCAGCTTGAAGTGCTCGGTGATGTCGGTGGGCGTTCCGACTGGCGCGTCGGGGATTTCCAAATTGCTCATGTCGGCCTTCTCAGCCATCTGCACCCGCCGCTCGATCTCGCGAACCGAATCGAGGTAGTCGCTGACCACAACGCGGTCGTGGACGCCGAGGCTTGACTGCAGCCGCGCCGCCTGGCCCTTCACGCGATCGAGGATGCTGCCGGTCTCGTGCAGAATCGCGGCGCGCTCCTTGTCCGTGTCGCCTTGCCCGAACAGCTTCTGGAACACGGCGCGCGGGTTGCCTTCCTGCGGCAACGGCTGCGTCGGTGTCCGCCATGCGAGACGCGCGCCGACCTGCGACGTCGTGAGTTCGAGCGACGGCAGGCGTGTGTCCTGGCCGATGTGCCGCGCCGCCAGCTGGTCGGCGGTGATGCCCGCGTCCGGACTCGTCACGCCGTGCTCCCATGGCTTGACGCAGTTCAGCCACGTCGACTCGATATAGGCATGAGGCTCCGGCGTCTCGCCCGGCTTGTTGCGCAGCCCGGAGACGATCGTCATGTGCTGACGGTACGCCTCGAGCGGCTTAAGGACGTCGGACATCTCGTAGTTGACACCCGTCTGCTTCGGCGACCAGCGGTCCATGACGGCGCCGTGCGGGAAGCCGACGAACGCGAACCGCTTCGGCGACTCGCCCGCTGCTGTCTTGGCCCACACGGTGCCAGCCGGACTCATCGCGTCGAGCAGCGGCAGCGCGATCGTCGCGCCGACGCCCTTCAACACCGTGCGCCGTGAGATGTGTTTGCGGAACAGATGCATCGTCGTCTCCCTACAACCAACCGTAGTTTCCGCCTTGTTGCGGACCAGGCCGGCTAAAGCCGGCCACTACGTACGTTTCAATGACCGGCCACCGTCGACTTCTCCGCGGGCACCCTGCGCATTCTGAACTGCTCGCTGTGGACGACCGCAGAGACGATCGTCGCAAACCGATAATCGCTCGCCGCGGCGCTGCGGACGACGCGGCGGACCGTCGGCATGTCCCAGTACTCCACCTTGCGGCCGTTGGCGTACGTCATCAGCCCTTCGGTGAACGTCTGCACGAACTGGTCGGGACGACGAAGCAGCGCGTTGCGGAGATCGTCCGGGTTGTTCACCGCCGTGCCGTCGGGCAGCTTTCCGGACGAATCAATCGCGACGCCCGCGAACCGATCGCGATCGCGCCACTTACCCGTCGCGTCGAAGTTCTCGAGCGCCAGGCCGAGCGGGTCCATGACGGCATGACACGACGAACACGTCGGGTTCGATCGGTGCTTCGCCATCATCTCGCGCATGGTGAGCGCCTTGGTCGTGCCGATGTCTTTTTCGTCCAGCGTCGGAACGCCCTGCGGCGGAATCGCCGGTGGCACGCCCTGAATGTGCTCGAGGACGAACTTGCCGCGCAGCACCGGCGACGTCCGATTGGGATAGGCCGCCGCCATCAGCACCGCGCCTTTGCCGAGGAGTCCCCACCGCGCCGAGTCGTGCAGCTCGACACGCCGGAATCGATCGCCTTTGACGTCGGTGATCCCGTAATGCAGGGCGACGCGCTCGTTCAGGAACGTATGCTTCGCTCGCAGCAGATCGACGACGCTGCGATCGTCCTTGAAGATGCTGTCGGTAAACAGCGTGAGCTCCGTCTTGAAGTCTTCGCGTGGATCCGAACGCCCGGACGCATACGGGAAGACGGCCTGATCGGGCACGATTTCGTCGAGCCGCTTCATGTCGAGCCACTGCGGGACGAAGTTGGCGGCGAGCGTGATCGACCGTGAATCGGCCAGCATCCGGCGGACCTGCCGGTCGAGTATCGCCGGCTCGTGGAGCTTGCCGTCGATAGCCGACTGCAGCAGCTCGTCGTCGGGAATCGAATTCCAGAGGAAGAACGACAGCTTCGACGCGAGCTCGAGATCCGTGATCGTGTACAGCTCGCCCGGCCGGCCGTTCGTCGGCACGCGTTCGCCGCGATAGAGGAAGAACGGGCTCGCGAGCATTCCCGTGAGGGCGCCGCGCACACCGCTCTCAAAGCTGTCCTTCGCGCCCTCGTCGTAATACTGCATCAACTCGTTCACGTCGTCCGCAGTCACCGGCCGGCGATAGGCGCGTTTCGCGAGCGTCGCGACGATTGTCTTGGCGCAGTCTCGCGATTGATCTTTGCAGACGAAAATGCGCTCGCGGCTCGGTGTCGAGCTGAGCCCCTTCGCATTGAAGGGACCCTGAAGCTGGAACGAGTTCACGCGGTACATGCGATCCTGCCCACCGCCGGGCGCAAACATCTGGAGTTGATCGTCAGACTCCGCGAACGTACGACGCTTGAACGTGACGCCGATTTTGTGGGGACCCGCGGTCGCCGGGAAGCGGATGTTCTTCAGGCGCGCGTTGACGCGATCGAGCGCGCCGTTCTGCACCTGATCGTACAGCTTCATGTCCTCTTCGCCGCCGATCGACGTCTCGTACACGATCTTGTTGTCGAGCGTGACGGCAACCGGGTTTGCGAATTCCATCCCGCTGCCCCAGATATTCGTCACGATATCGGCGATGTCGATGCGATATTCGCCGTCGGCGGGAAGATCGACCTTCGCGAGAATGCCGCCGCGCGTGCCCAGCGGCAGGCCCGGCACGTGGGTGAGTTGCGTGCCGGGACCCGCGCGGAACGTCCAGCCGCCAGGGCGCGCATCGGCCTTGCCGAGCGCCTTGACAGCGACCGCGCGCGCGGCGATGACGTACTGCTCGATGAAGGACGGCGACACTTGCAGCGCTGTCGCGATGTTGTCGAAGCCGTCAGAAATGTCGTCAGCCGGCAGGAACTCGTTCACCTCGACGTCCACGGCGAGCAGGTCTCGAACCGCGTTCGAATACTCCTTGCGATTGAGCCGGTGGAGGACGACCTGATCGGGCAAGTGCGACGGCGCAGTCGTGCCCGCGCGATCGAGCGATTCCTCGAGCCACGCAACCAGCGAATCGACCGCGGCGCCGTCGGGCTGCCGCGCGCCGGGCGGCGGCATCACACGTCCGCGCAACTTGCGCACCGCCTTCTCGAACACCTCGGCGCGCTGGCCGATGCTGTCC
>DASSGK010000201.1:0-5388 GCA_035693505.1 Vicinamibacterales bacterium | reverse complement strand
CGAACTCGCTTTCGGTCTCGCCGGGAAATCCGACGATGAACGTGCTGCGAATCACGAGGTCCGGGCGCGCCGCGCGCCACGCCTCGATCCGGCGCAGCGTCCCCTCGGAATTCGCCGGGCGCTTCATCGATTTGAGGATTCGCGGACTCGCGTGCTGGAACGGCACGTCGAGGTAAGGAAGCAGCCCGCCCGTTGCTGCGTCGACGCTCATCCGCTCGATGACATCGTCGACGTGCGGGTACGGGTACACGTAGTGGAGCCGTACCCACGCGCCGCGCGCGCGTGCCATTGTGTCGAGCGCCGTCGCGAGCTCGACCATTCGCGTCTTGAGCGGGCGTCCCTGCCAGAATCCCGTACGGTATTTGACGTCGACGCCGTACGCGCTCGTGTCCTGCGAGATCACGAGAAGCTCCTTCACGCCGGCCGCGAGCAGCCGCTCGGCCTCCGCCAGAACTTCGCCGATCGGCCGGCTCACCAGATCACCGCGCATCGAAGGAATGATGCAGAACGTGCAGCGGTGATTGCAGCCCTCGCTGATCTTGAGGTACGCGTAGTGCTGCGGCGTGAGCTTGATCCCCTGCAGCGGGACGAGGTCCGCGAACGGGTCGTGAAGCTTCGGAAGATGCGCATGCACTGCAGCCATCACCTCGGCGGTCGCGTGCGGACCGGTGACGGCAAGCACCGACGGGTGGGCGTCGCGAACGAACGTGCCGCCACCCTTCGCGCCGAGGCAACCGGTGACGATCACCTTGCCGTTCTCGCTGACCGCTTCGCCGATCGCATCCAGTGATTCGGCGACGGCGGCGTCGATGAAGCCGCAGGTATTGACGACGACGAGATCGGCGCCTTCGTAAGTCGGCGAGATCGCGTAGCCCTCGGCACGCAACTGCGTGACGATCTGCTCGGAGTCGACCAGCGCCTTCGGGCAGCCGAGCGAGACGAAGCCGACGCGCGGCGCGCGCACCTCGTCCCGCGACGTCCGGCGTGCGGCCGTGCCGGAAGAGGGCGGCGAGTCGGACAGGCGTTGAGTCATTCGGGATCGGCGTTCGACGACGCGCTGCGTTGCGCAACGCCTCGCGGCGTATCGCATCGCGTCACGCGTTTCGCGATGCAATAGCGCGCGCGCCGAGCGGGGAGTTTTTGCGGTGCTCGCGGCCTCTAGCGCTTCTTTTCGTCTTCCGGCGGCTGCGTCGCACTGAAATTGGGGAACGGAAACGCGGCGAAGATTCCGCGCGTCTGGTCCTGCATCCGTTGCTGCATGTCCATGAAGAGCTTCGCGCTCTGCTCGAGGTAGTTGCCGAGCATTCCCTGCATCGCCGGCGCCTGCATCTGCATGAACTGCTTCCACAGGTCCGGCGTGATCATCATCTTGTCGCCGTAGATCTGCTTCGCCTGGTCCTGCAGCTTCTTCTGGATCGCGAGGAACGCCTTCACGTTCTGCTCGATGTAGCTGCCCATGATCGTCTGCTGGGCGCTGCCGTAGAACCGGATCATCTGCGAGAGCATTTCCGAGCTGAACATCGGCATGCCGCCGGCTTCCTCCTCGAGGATGATCTGCAGCAGGATCGTCCGAGTCAGGTCCTCGCCGGATTTCGCATCGATCACCTGGAATTCGACGTTGTCCAACACCATCTGCTTCACATCGACGAGCGTGATGTAGCCGCTGTTCGCCGTGTCGTAGAGGCGGCGGTTCGGGTACTTCTTGATGATGCGCAGGGCATCGCTCATGGCGAGACTCTCTGGAATCCGAGGGCACTATTATAACTCGCTGATTTGTTTGGCGTTTGGTTTAGGGGGCTCCCGGGGTTCGCTGTCCTTTGGTGCATCGCACAAAAAAACCTTGACTTCGAGGATTCCCATCCCTACAATGGGTTTTGTGCGGTGCAGCAATTCCGCCTCGGAGGGTGCCGAACGGCCTTCCGGCAATTGGAGCACTGGAAGATTTTGCAGGGGACCGGTCGCACACGGCGACCCAACTTCAACCGACGATGAAAGGGACTACGATGACCACCACGATCTACACAGCTACGGAGCAATTCGCTGACTTCAGCAAGGCCAACGTCGCGCAAGCGCAGAAGATCGCCGCGCTCGCCCTCGAGAACGCCGAGAAGCTGATCCGGCTCAACCTGAATGCCGCCAAGGTCGTTCTAGCGAACGGCGCCGAAGGCGCAACCGCCGCGGCGTCGGTCAAGGACGTGCAAGACCTGATGGCGCTCCGCGCGAAGTACGCCGAGACGGGCGTCCAAACCGCGACCGCCTACACGAAGAGCCTCTACGAGCTCAGCTCGGAAGCGCAAGCGCAATTCACGGCGCTCGCCGAAGAAGCGTGGTCGTCGTACACGAAGGACGCCGCCGCGTGGGTCGAGAAGGCGAGCAAGTCGGCTCCGGCCGGTTCGGAAGGCGCGGTCAACGCGTTCAAGTCGACGTTCGCTGCGTCGACCGCCGCGATCGACCAGTTCCAGAAGGCTACGAAGCAAGTCGTGAGCCTGGCTGACGCGAGCGTTCGTGCCGCCTCCGCCAATGCGGCCGCTGCCGCGAAGGCCGCGACGAAGGGTCGCAAGGCTGCCTAAGCAGTCGACTTCTGCAGTACCTGTATCTTTCTCCTCCTCCTGAGAGATACAGCCTCCGCCCCGCAGGGCAACCTGCGGGGCGTTTTTTATTGCTGCACCTTCTCCCAGCTCTTGTCCGGGTCGAACGCGGTGATCTTGGCGGCCGTCGCGGCCGTTTCCGGACCGAGGTCCTTCTCGTAGACGACGCCGTCGGTGTTGCACATGAACGTCTTGACGCCCGCGCTGCGATACTTCGCCGGATACGCGATCAGCCCGACACCGCCGATCAGCTTGCCCTGGACGACGTAGTTGCGCGCACCACCCGGCGCGTTCTTTCCTTGCGCCGTCAGGATCCGGTAGACGTACCCGTGATACGGTGTCGGTCCCGTCTTGCCGGCGTGTTGGACGCTCGCTTCGGCAAGCCGCGGACCGCCGGGGCTCGGCGGCTCGCCTTCCTTCGTCGGCCAGTAGAGACCGTCGTGCTTGCCCGGCGACGAGATCCAGCGCCGCGCGTATTCGAGGTAGCCGTTGCCGTCGCGATCGACCGCGGCGTAATCGCGCTCCATGTCGATGAACGCGAGGCAGACCTGGATCGCGTCGAGCTCGTTGCGGCCGATCCGGCGCGCGAGGATCTCGTGCTCGCCGGCGGCGGCGTCGAACGACCATCCGGCCCCTTTCTTGATGAGCGGGATCGGCAGCGGCCAATCGTCGTCCCCGACGACCAGATTCGCCCTCGCGTCGCCGTCCATCTTGATCGAGTGCTTCGCGTCGTACCACCCGAGGAATCGCTGGCGCGACTCACTGTCGGCAACCGGGTCGCCGGAGTCGACAAGGTCCTTGTGCCCCGGGCCGAACAGTGCGGCGAGCTTCTTGCCGTCGTCGGCGCGCAACGCCGCGACCAAAGCATCGACACCCTCCTGCGGCGCCGCGAATACCGCCGGCCCGGCGGCGATCTTCGGCGCGGGCTTCGCTGCCGCGGTCTTTGCCGGCGCGGCGGGTGCAGCGCCCTGCGCGGCGGCGGTGCAACAGCCGATCGAGACGAGTGCGGCAAGAACGCCGGCTTCAAGTCCGCGCCAACGAAATGTTGAGTGCTTCATCGACAGATCTCCGGTGAACCCGATGCTTTGGTGCGTGGCCTGGATAAGGGCTGTCAGCGCCGGCCCCCACCACCGCGTCCGCCGCCGCCACCGCGCGGCGCGCCGCCACCTCCGCGCGCGCCCATGCTCGCGTTTCCTCGACTCGACGCCGCTCGTGTCTGTGCGCCGTTGCCGCCGCTGAACGCATTGCCGCCGCCCCCGCTGCCGCGATTGGCGCCGCTGTAGTTGCGTTGAGCGGAGCCAGGCGTACTGGCGCCGAGATCGGACCGGCTGCCGCCTTGCCCCGCACGATTCTGCGACGCGAAATTGCTCTGGCCGCCTCCCGCACGATTCTGTGCGCCGCCGCGATCGAAGCTGCCCTGGCCCGCTCCCCCACGACTGTCGAAGCCGCCTTGCCCTGCGCCGCGACGCTGTGCGTCCTGCAACCCCGCTCGATCGCTGAGCCCCTGGCCGCCGAGTGAATCCTGGCGTCCGCGGAACTGATCGCGCGCCTGCGCAGCCTGGCGGTCGCCTTGTCCGTATTTCCCGCGCGCTCCGTTGTCGCGATAGGGAACGCCGCTACGGTGATTGACGTTGTGGTTCCAGTTGCCGTTCGAGATGTTCGTGCGGTTGAAGTTGTTGTAGCGGTTGACGTTGACATTGACCTCGCCGCGTCCCCAGTTGCAGCCACCCCACAGCGCAGCGCCGGCGGCGATGCCCACGCCCCAGAAGAAGCCGTTGACGAACGCGGCTCCGGGCGCCCAGTACGGCGGGTAGTAGGGGGGATAGGCGGGATAAGGCCATGCGCCATAGACGACCGTGGGCTGATACGTGGGCACGTACACAACCTCCGGATTCGTGGGCTGGATGACGATGTACGTCTTCCCGGCGTCCGTTTGCGTCTCGACCTTCTGCTGCTCGTTGCTCTTCAGGTTGCCCGCGGATTGTGCCTTCGCGCGCAGGCTCTGGATCGTGTCCATCACCTGCTGCTGCTGGCCGAGGAACGCGTCGCCCAGTTTCTGCGTCCAGCCGACATCCTTGTTCAACCGGTCCAGGACCTCGGGAAAGGCCGTCAGCGATTTGACGCTTTCGTCCCAGGGCTGCTTCTGCAGCGCGTCCTGGAGTGCCGTCCCCTTCAGCGATGCGTTCTGCTTCTGCCAGCGCGCCGCCTCGACGATCTCGAGCGGATACGTGGTCGCCATCAATACCTGGGACAGCAATGCGTCGGGATAGAGCGCGATCGGCGCCAGCATCGCGTCGAGCTCCTCCTGCTTGAACGTCGCGCCGCTGCCGGCGGCGGGTTGCGCGCCCGATGGAGGAGGCGGAGGCGGCGGAGTCTGCGCCGAGGCGACCGGTGCGGCGCCGACCGCGATCGCGACGACGATGGAAGTAAGCGAGGCGAGCTTCATCGATCTATCTCCGTTCTCGTCGGAGCGGAACGCATGCTGCGACAGCGCATCGCATCGGCAGTTCCGGCGAGCAGTCGTTCCGTCGCTCGCGCCAATTGCTCCGATCGGAGCGCAATGGTACCGTCTTGCTCGCATTCAAAACAATGGAACCGCAGTCGGTGCGGGGGGGTCCCGACGGCCACGGTGCCTTTTCGCGCAAGACGGAGAGAGTTGTCGTGGCGGAACACGTGGACCTGTTGTCCAGCGTCGGATTGTGCGTGTCCGTCGCCGCCGTTCTGGCATTCATCGCCAATCGGCTGCGACAACCTCTGCTGCTCGCCTATCTGCTCGCCGGCGTGCTGATCGGGCCGCAGA
>DASSGK010000200.1:0-9964 GCA_035693505.1 Vicinamibacterales bacterium | reverse complement strand
CCAGCGGCGGCGCAGACGGCTCGCCAAGGAGGCTCGTCGATGAGCCGGGAGGCGGTCGCCAATCTCCGCTCGCTCGGCTACATCGGCGCGTCGGAAAGTGACACGGCGCCACCGGGCAGCCGCGGCACCACGCGCACCGCGGGCTCGTACAACAACGAGGGCGTGATCTTGAAGGAGCGCGGCAAGCTGCCGCAGGCGATCGAGTCGTTCGAGAAGGCGCTGACGGTCGATCCGAATCTTGCGTCGGCGCAATGGAACCTGAGCGATGTCATGTACGCGATGGGACAGGACCTCGATCGATCCGACGCGCTGCTCGTGCGTGCGTTCGCCGGCGGCATGCCCGACGGTGCGAAGACGTTGATCGGCCGGGCGATCGCGTATCAGCGCAACGGCGACGCCGCCCGCAGCCTTCGGCTGATGAACGCCGCGGTGGAAGCGAATGGACGTGACGCCGAGCTGTGGCTGTTTCGCGGCCGGTATCGGATGGACGCGAACGACTGTCGCGGCGCCGTGCAGGACTTCGATCGTGCGATCGCGCTGGCTCCGGACAACGCGGCCGCGTTCGGCGCGGCCGGCGTCGCGAAGATCTGTACCGGCGACCGCGCGGGTGCCCGGCAGGCCTTCGACCGGGCGCTCCAGATCGATCCGGCGCAGCCGAAGATTCGCGAGTTCCTGTCGACGCTCGATCGTTGATGTCTGGAGGTCCCATGCACGCTCTCGCCGTCGCAGCCGCCGTGATGTTCCTGGCCGCCGCTCCCGCGTTCGCGCAGCCCTCGCGTGAACATCTGGATGCGATGCGCCATCTCCGGCTCGGACAGGAGAACATGCACCACGAGCAATGGGACAAGGCCGAAGCCGAGTTCCAGGCGGCCATCAAACTCGAACCCACGCTGGAAATGGCGCACTACGGGCTGGGCCAGGTCTACATGGCGACCAAGCGATACCCGGACGCCGTCCGGGCGTATCTGGCCTGTCGCGACGCGTTCGTCTCGAATACATCGAGGCGCGCGACCAACGACGCGGAAGCGCAGCGCGCGCTCGACGATCAGATCCGCTCGCTCGAAGACGAGAAGACGCTGCTCGTGTCCGGCCGCGTCACGGCGATGACCAGCGGCGGTCCGATCGATCTCGATCGCCGCATTTCGGATTTGAAGGCTCGCCGGTATCACGAATCGAAGGCGATGCCCGACACGCCGGCGTGGATTTCCATCGCACTCGGCAGCGCCTATTTCCGATCCGGCTCGATGTCCGACGCCGAACGCGAGTATCTCGAGGCGCTGAAAGCCGATCCGAAGCTCGGCGAAGCTCACAACAACCTCGCGGTCGTCTACATGCTGACGCAGCGGTATGCGGAGGCGAACGCCGAGGTCAAGGCCGCGGAGAAATCCGGGTTCCGCGTGAACCCGCAGCTCAAGGAAGATCTCAAGAAAGCCTCAGTGCGCCACTGATGGCGTGGCGCCGGGCAACCGCCTGCTCGCCATGCGGTCCGGGCTATCATGTACGGACTCGAGGAGCCCTGTACATGATGCGTCGGACCGGAACGGCCGCACTCGCTGCGGTGTGGATGCTCGCTCTTTGCTTCGCGGCGCCCGCCAGCGCGCAGGTCTTCACTGGACGCATCGACGTCTCGGTCGAGGATCCGAGCGGCGCACGCCTGCCCGGGGCGAGTGTGACGCTCGAAGGCGCCGCGGCCCAGACGCAGATCTCCGACGCGCAGGGCGAGGCGCACTTCCTGAACCTGCCGGTTGGCATTCACACGATCCGCGTGTCGCTGACCGGCTTCACATCCAGCGCGAGCAGCAACGTCGAAGTCCTCAGCGGTGCGAGCACGCCTCTCACCGTAAAGCTCGCGCTTGCCGGCGCGGCGGAGGCGGTCGATGTCACGCCCAGGACGCCTGTTGTCGACGTCCGTCGCGCCACCACGACGACGCACGTGACGCAAACTGAGCTCCAGGATCTCCCGAGCTCACGCGATCCGTGGGTCGTGATGCAAACGGTGCCGACGGTTTACGTAGATCGCGTGAATGTCGGCGGTGCGGAATCGGGCCAGCAGTCCAACTACAACGCCAAGGGCGCGCAGGCGACCGACAACACGTGGAGCATCGACGGGGTTCCCGTCACCGACAGCGGCGACAGCATCGTCAGGCCCGAGAAGGCCTCGGGCGCCTCTGCGTTCTACTACGACTTCGACAGCTTTCAGGAAATGGCCATCACCACAGGTGGTGCCGACACCAGGAACGGGACCTCCGGTGTGCAGCTCAACATGGTGCTGAAGTCGGGCGCCAGCGTGCCGCATGGCAGCGCGCGGTACTACTTCGAGGACGACGCACTGCAGGACGTGAACATTTCGCCGGCGCTCGCCGCGTCGCTGGGCGACACGACCGGCAGCGGCAACCGCACCGATCTGTATCGCGACTACGGCTTCGAGCTCGGCGGACCGCTGCTGCAGAACGTCGCCTGGGTGTGGGGCGCCATGGCCCACACGACGATCGACCTTCTCACGATCAACGGCCAGTCAGACAACACCGATTTCAACAACTACGCGTTCAAGGCGGAAGGGAAACTGAACCCTTCGGTTCGAGGCAGCTTCACGTTCTACGAAAATGCCAAGAACAAAGTCGGCCGCGACGCCGGCCCGACACGGGCGCCGGAAACGACCTGGCTTCAGAACGGGCCGACCCGCTACTACAAAGGCGAAGGCAACTTCATCGTCGGCAAGAATCTGTTCGCGTCGGCGAAGGCTTCCTACATCGATGCGGGCTTCGCACTCGTGCCGGCGGGCGGCTTGACGGCCGACTACTACATCGACGACGGCGGCGTGGCACACAACAACTACTACTCGTTCCACAGCACGCGTCCGCAGCACTATATCGGCGGTGACGGCAGCTTCTTCGCCGGCATCCACGAGCTGAAGTTCGGCGGCAGCTGGAGAAAGACTCCGGTGCAGACGCAGCAGATCTGGCCGGGAAGCCACATGGTCGCGTCGTGGAACACCTACCCGAACATGCTGGTGCAGGTCGCGCGCGACTACGCGTCGAACACCGACGCGGAGTACGTCAACGGTTTCGTGACAGACACGATTGCACTCAGCCGCTTGACGCTGACCGGCGGGGTACGGGTCGATCATCAGACCTCGTCGCTCGAGGCGGCGTCCGTGCCGGCCGTCACCGGCTTTACCACCCTGCTGCCCGCGATCAGCGCGTCACCGGTCAACAACGTGTTCGTGTGGAACAGCTTCACTCCAAGGGTCGGCTTCACACTGGCCGTCGACGAGGCGCACAAGACGATCGTGAGGGCCAGCTATGCGATGTTCGCCTCGCAGCTGCCGGCGTCGCAGGCGGCGTTCGCCTCGCCGATACAGTACTCGTACGCGTACTACAACGCCGTGGACAGGAACGAGGACGGCGTCGCGCAGTTGAGCGAGGTGCTCGTCAACCAGGGACTGCAGGGCTACACCGGGTTCGACCCGAAGAATCCGACGGCGACGATCAACCGGGTGGCGGCCGATCAGAAGCCGCCCCGAACGCACGAATTCCTCGCCGGCTTCGACAAGGAACTGACGCCGCACTTCTCCGTGAGCGGGACGTTCACATATCGCCTGATGCAGGATCTGCCGTGGACACCGCTGACCGGCGTAACGTCGGCGAACTATTCCCAGACGGCAACGTTGACCGGCACCGCGCCGATCATCGGCAGCTACAGTGTTCCCCTCTATGCGTTGAATGCCGCGGCCGTGCCCCCTGGAGGCGGCAAGACGTTCACCGTTCGGGACGGCTATCACCAGCGCTACATGGGCCTCGAAGTCAGCGCGACCAAGCGCCTGTCCAATCGGTGGATGGCCCGGGTCGGATTCTCCACGAATGACTGGCGCGAGTATTTCGACGACCCGTCGAAAGCGATTCTCGATCCGACGCGTGCCCCCGTCCCGTCGCCGGCGTGGCCGTTCGCGGGGCCGCAAGTGGATGGCGGCGTGGTGATGCGGGCATCGACCGGCAGCGGCAAGAGCGGCATCTACATGGTGGCGCCGTCGTATCAGTTCGTCGCCAACGGCCTCTACGAAGTGATCTGGGGCATCAGCGTGAGCGCGAACGTCGCTCTTCGGCAGGGGTACGCGGAGCCGTATTTCCAGAGCGACGTGGCAACCGGCGATCCGCTGGGCCACAAGACCGTCCTGCTCGTGCCGCACGTGGACGATTTCAGGCTGCCATCCGTGACATCGATCGACGCCCGCCTCGAGAAGAAGTTCACCTTCGGCGTCGCGAAGATCGCGGTCGACTTCGATGTGTTCAATCTGCTGAATTCCGGAACGGTGTTAGGTCAGCAGTACGATGTTCGACTGACCGGACCGACGGGATTCGGAAGCACGCTGGAAATCATGAACCCGCGAATTGCCCGGCTGGGTGTCCGCTTCAACTTCTGAGTTGAGTTCGAAATCGGAACGGACACTGTTCACGCCTCTCGCAACTGAGACAGTTTCGCGCCGCACTCCTATTGTTTGGATTGCGCGAGTACGGCGGCGCTGAATCGCACGACGTTTCATCCTTCCTGATATAGCCCGCGTCCTATCATCCGTTTCGGCTGGCATTTACGCGTCGTTTACCAGCCCCCGCCATTCGCACGGCCGCCGCCGTATCGCTCCGATACGTCGGTTCCACTTGGAGGAGCGGACCTATGACCTGTCATCTCGGAAGAATCACAACGTGGCTGGCAGCAGTCGCAGTCACGGTCGGATGCGCATCGACCGCGTCGGCGCAGGTATTCACCGGGCGTGTTGAAGTCACCGTCGAGGACGCGACCGGCGGACGATTGCCGGGCGTCACCGTCGATCTCACGGGCCCGATCGCGCAGACGCAAGTCACCGATGCGCAAGGTCAGGCGCGCTTCCTGAACCTGCCGGTCGGCACCTACGCGGTCAAGGCGACGCTCGCCGGGTTCAACACATTTACGAACAACACCGTCCAGGTCGTCAGCGGTTCGGCGACGCCGATTTCGGCGAGGCTGGCGATTGCCGGGACGACCGAGACCATCAACGTCACGGCGGCGACGCCCGTGATCGATCTCAAGCGGGATACCACGACGACGAACGTGACGCTCGAAGAGCTCCAGAACATCCCGAGCTCACGCGATCCGTGGGCGGTGATGCAGACGGTGCCGACGGTCTACATGGATCGCGTCAACGTCGGCGGCGCGGAGTCGGGCCAGCAGTCGAACTACAACGCCAAGGGCGCCAACGAACGTGACAATACATGGGCGATCGACGGCGTGCCGATCACCGACATGGGCGCGACCGGTTCCTCCGCGTTCTACTACGACTTCGACAGCTTCCAGGAGATGGCGATCACGACCGGCGGTGCCGACGCGCAGAACGCGACCGGCGGCGTGCAGCTCAACATGATCCTGCGCAAGGGCAGCAACAAGCCCTCGGGGAACGCACGGATCTACTTCGAGAACGACAACCTGCAGGCGGTCAACATCTCGCCGGACCTGGCGGCCGCGCTCGGCAACACGACGGGCAAGGGCAATCGTACCGACAAGTACGAGGACTACGGGTTCGATCTCGGTGGGCCACTGGTGAAGGATCGCCTCTGGGCGTGGGGCACGATCGCGAGAACCGACATCAACCTGCTGACGCTCACCAACGACGCCGACAACACCATCTTCAAGAACTACGCGTTCAAGGCGGACGGCGTCGTCAACCAGTCCGTCCGCGGGAACTTCACGTTCTACGAGAACAACAAGATCAAGAACGGCCGCAGCGCGGGTCCACTGCGTCCGGCCGGGACGGCCTGGGATCAGACCGGACCGACGAAGTACTTCAAGGGCGAGGGCAACTTCGTGCTCGGCTCACGCCTGTTTGCGACGGCGAAGTACGCCCACGTCGACGGCGGATTCCTGCTGGCGCCCCAAGGCGGACTCGGCACCGACTACTACTTTGATGATGGCGGCGTCGCGCACAACACGTTCTACCAGTACCAGAGCGACCGCCCTCAGAACTACGTCAGCGGTGACGGCAGCTACTTCGCCGGCAAGCACGAAGTGAAGTTCGGCGGCGCATGGCGCAGCACGCCGGTCACGACGCAGCAGATCTGGCCCGCGAGCCATCTCATCGCGAGCTGGGACACGTACCCGAACATGTTCGTCCAGGTTGCCCGCGACTACGAGGCCGCGACCGAAGCGAAGTACATCAACGGCTTCGTGACCGATACCATTTCGCTCGATCGCCTGACGGTGATCGGCGGCATCCGGTTCGATCACCAGGAATCGTCGCTGGGGAGCGCGAGTGTGCCCGGCGTGCCGGGCATTCCGATTCTCCCCGCCCTGACTGCACCTGCCGTGTCGGGTGTGTACAAGTGGAACAACGTCACGCCGCGCATCGGGATCACCTACGCGGTCGACGAAGCCCGGAAGACGGTCGTTCGCGCGAGCTACGCGATGTTCGCCTCGCAGCTCCCCGGCGACGCCGCGAAGTTCGTCTCGCCGATTCAGTATTCCTACGCGTACTACAACGCGGTCGACCGGAACGGCGACGGCATCGCCCAGTTGAACGAGATCCTGTTCAACCAGGGCCTGCAGGGCTATTCCGGCTTCGACCCCACCAACCCGAGCCGCCTGTCGACGGTGAACACGGTCGACCCGAACGTCAAGGCGCCCATTACGCACGAGATGCTGGTCGGCATGGACAAGGAGCTGCTGCCGAACTTCTCGATCAGCGGCACGTTCACCTGGCGTAGGATGGCGGACCTGATCTGGGATCCGCTCACGGGCGTCAAGTCGTCGGATTACACGCAGACGGGCACGCTCAGCGGCAACATTCCCGAGCTCGGCGCGTTCAGCGTGCCGCTGTACGGGCTCAGGTCGGCGGCGGTGCCCGCCGGCGGCGGAGAGACTGAGACGAACCGGCAGGGCTATCACCAGCGGTACCTGGGCTTCGAGTTCAGCGCCACCAAGCGCATGTCCAATCACTGGATGGCGCGTTTTGGTTTCTCGACGAATGACTGGCGCGAGTATTTCGACGATCCCAGCGTGTCGATCATCGATCCGACCAGGGCGCCGGCGCCGGCGATTACGCAGGCCCGTCAGTTCGCGGGGCCGCAGATCGACGGCGGACTTGTGGTCAGAAAAGCGGCGGGCAGCGGCAAGAGCAACATCTACCTGGTCGCGCCGCAATATCAGTTCGTCGCCAACGGCACGTACGAAGGCCCGTGGGGCCTCAACTTCGGCGCCAATATGGTGACGCGCCAGGGATACGCGCAGCCGTTCTTCCAGTCCAACGTGGTGACCGGCGATCCGCTTGGGCGCAAGACCGTTCTACTGGTGAGCCAGGTGGACGACTTCCGCCTGCCGTCGGTGACATCGCTCGATGGCCGCATCGAGAAACGGTTTACGTTCGGCCAGACGCACATCGCCCTCGATTTCGACATCTTCAACGTGCTGAACGCAGGAACCGTGCTGGGCAAACAATACGACGCGCGCCTGACGGGCGCGACCGGATTCAACCAGACGCTGGAGATCATGAACCCGCGGATCGCGCGCCTCGGAGCGCGATTCACGTTCTAAGAAAAACCAAGACGACCCGGAAAAAATCGCCGAGGTTTCTTCTTATCGTTCTATTGCGGGTTCGGGACCCACTTCAGCCGCGTGATCCCCTCTCGCGCGGCGTCGGCGTACGGACCGCCGAAGGTGAGATAGCGTTCGTAGTGTTCCATCGCCGAGGTGCGGTCTTTCTCGTTGGCGATCCAGCGCTTCGTCTGCTGAAAGTACCGGCGTGATCGGAAGTATCGCAGTTCGAACGCCCGTCCGAGGTTGAAATAGCTGACGGGCTCGCCCGGGGCCGCCCTGGTCGCTTCCTGGAACGAGGCAATCGCCTCGTCCATGCTTCCGCGCACCGTCTGCACCACGCCGAGCGCGTTGAAGATGTCCGGATCCTTCGGCCAGTTCGACGCGCCCTCTCGCAGCATGCGAATCGCCTTGTCGTGCTGCTTGAGCTGCAGGTATCCATCGACGAGATCGAAGTACACAGGTTCGAACGTCCGGGCGGCCGCGCGGACCTTTTCCCAGGCGGCGACGGCGCTGGCGTAGTCGCCGAGCGCGTACTCGGACTGGCCGAGCGCGTAGTGCACCCACGCCTCCGCCGCCGGGCTCGACGCGGCGGCGCGCAGTGAGGTGCGCGCGGTCGCCACGTCACCACGCTGATACGCTTGCCAGCCTTCGGCGGCCGCGCGATCGGCGGACGGATCCGGCAGCAGCAGATCGATGTGCTTCGCCGCGTCCGGACGCAGCCGCATCGCGGGGGCGGGGGACGCCGTCGTCGGCACGGTGTCGACGAGAGCCGGAGTCGCGAGTACGGTCGGTGCTGCCGGCCGTTCCGTGGCGCCGACGCTCTCGATCGGCGTCGGCGGAGCCACCGTCTCCGGCGCGCCTCCAACAGTCGCGTGCGATTCACCCGAAGGGCTTGCCGTGACGACCGTAGCCGTCCGCGGCACCGCCGTGTATCCGCGCCGCGACCGGATGCCGACGCCGGGCCGTTTGACCTTCACGCGAATGCGGTGGAACTTGCCGTCAGCCGGCGACGGCGGCAGGTACCCCAGCACGTAGTAGTTGCCCGCTTCGTCCGCAATCTGCGCGACGGCGCGATCGAACTGGTTGGTGTTGCGGACCACGAAGCCGCCCGTATCGACGGCCAGGCTGTTGATCGAGTCGGCGCCCATGTCCATCTGTTCGTACATGCGCGCGAGCGGGTCGTCGGGCGCGACGCTCGCGACCGATGCCAGACCCCTGGTGAGGCCGCGGGCGTCGAGCGTGTAGATACGGGTATTCGCGCGCGCGGCCGCGCTGACGGCGTCCTTCACGTCGGGCCAGGTTTCCTCGCTGATGAAGCCCTCGGTCATCAGCAGCACGTTTTTGGGTCCGTCGAGGCGCGAGAGCCCGGTCAGCAGCGACTGCAGCACGGCGAGCGTCCTCGTCGCCTCCACGCGCACGTTTGTCGAAAGCTGGGTGGCCTTGTTGCGAATCATCCCGCGCACGGCATCGTCGCCGGCGGGTCCCTGGCAGGCCGACCGGTCTTCGTCGCACGCGCGTCGCGTGGCCATGTCGAACAGTTCACCGTCCTCGTTGACGGCAATCCGGACCGCCTCGATCTCGCTCAAACGTGGCCAGAGCCTCTCGTCCACTTCGATCGACAACGTCTTTGTGTTGGGCTTTGCGTCTTTCGCCGCCTTGATCAACTCCGTGCGATTGCCGGTGAGCCGTCCATTGACCATGCGGCCGCCGGCGACGATGCCGCCGATGTCGCCGTCGCGCATCTGCGACTGAAACAAGGTCTGGGCCGCGGCCTGCGTGCGTTTGAATCCACCAACGGACAGGTGCGCATCGTCGAAGACGACCACGAACACCCTGTGGCCCTCGGATGGGGACGGAGCGCCGTCGCGCGAGGCGGCCGGGTTGGACGCCGGCGATCCGCGCAGCGTGTCGGTCCAACCGTTCGGCCCGGAGAGGCGCAGGTAGAGCTGTTGCACCGGGTACGGTTTGCCATCTTCTTGCAGCTCGAAGTCATCGAGCGCAAGATCGCTGACGAATAACCCGTATTTATCGCGAGCGATTACGTCGACTTCGACCAGCTCCGTTCCGGCGCGAAAGACGGGCGGCTGCGGTGCTTGCGCGAGCATCGGGACGGCACCGGTAGCCGCGAGCGCGAGGAACAGGTGTCGCAGTCTCAACCTCGTTTACCCTCCGAGTTTCGCCAGCGCCGCTTTCGCGTCGGCGAACGACGGCTCGAGCCGGATGGCCTCACGATACTCCGCGATTGCGCGCCCGGTATCGCCCAGGGCTTCGGCAATCTGCGCCAGGCCGAAGTGCATACGAGAGGGACGATAGCCCATCCGCAGGAGTGATTCGAATTGCGGCCGCGCGATGTCGAACTGACGGGTCCGCATCGCCAGGCTCGCGAGCCGTGCTCGTGCCTGAG
>DASSGK010000199.1:0-2661 GCA_035693505.1 Vicinamibacterales bacterium | reverse complement strand
CCGCAGCAAAGTGAAAACGCTCGCTGTGATCGGACCGAACGCCAAGGGAATGCATCTGGGCGGGTACTCGCGCGACCCGGGACGCGGCGTGGACGTGTTGTCCGGCATCACGTCGAGAGCGGGCGCGGGGATCAAGGTCGTGTATGCAGAGGGGGTGCGTATCACTGAGCATGAGGCCAACTGGGGCAGCGACAAGGTCGTGCTCGGCGACGCTGTGCAGAACCGCGTCCGCATTCAAGAGGCAGTCAAGGCGGCGCGGCAAGCGGATGCGATTGTGCTCGCCGTCGGCACTAACGAGTCGGTGTCACGCGAAGCGTGGGCGGACAACCACCTGGGCGATGTCGCCGATCTGGGGTTGATGAGCAAGCAGGAAGAACTTATTGAGGCGATGCTCCAGACCGGCAAGCCCGTCATCGCGCTCCTAATCAACGGACGTCCACTTGCCATGCCGCTCGTCGCTGAGCGGGTGCCTGCTGTCGTCGAAGCGTGGTACCCGGGACAGGAGGGAGGCACCGCGATTGGCGAGGTGTTGTTCGGCGACGTGAACCCCGGAGGCAAACTGGCAGTGACATTCCCTCGTCACAGCGGCCAGCTTCCGGTCTACTACAATCGACGGCCGACGTCGTTCCGGAGCTATCTCGACCTCACGCGAGAGCCATTGTGGGCGTTCGGTTTCGGGCTCAGTTATACGACGTTCCGTCTGGAGGAGTTGCGAATCGCCTCGCCGACGATCGGTCCTGGCGGTCACACCGAAGTGACCGTTCGTGTCACCAACAGCGGCTCGCGCGCCGGTGATGAAGTGGTGCAACTGTACATTCGCGATCAGGTCAGCTCGGTGACGCGTCCCGTCAAGGAGCTGCGAGGGTTTGCGCGCGTCACGTTGAAACCCGGTGAATCGCAGAACGTGAGTTTCACGCTCGGGCCTGAGGAGCTGTCGTTGATCGACCGGCGGATGCAGAGGGTGGTCGAGCCGGGCCGCTTCGACGTCATGGTCGGTACAAGCGCATCGCCGGCGCTGACGGCGACGCTCGACGTGGTGCCTGCGCGCTAAGGACTGAGAGTGATTGAGCGAAATGCGTTTGGCCTTGCGATCTTGGCGACGATTAGCGTCCTGTCATGCTCCGCTCCGACGAGCGGCCGGAACGCGGCGTCGTTCGGCAAGCTAGGCGATATATCGGTGCAACTCTACACGCTGACGAACAAGCACGGTCTCGTAGCCAAGATCACGAACTACGGCGCGATTCTCACGGAGCTCCACGTGCCGGACCGGACGGGTGCGTTCTCCGACATCGTGCTCGGGTTCGAGAATCTCGACGGCTACACCAAAGGCGGTCCGTACTTTGGCGCGATTGTCGGGCGGGTCGCCAATCGCATCAAGGACGCCGAGTTCACACTCGAAGGTAAGCGCTATCCGCTCGACGCGAATGACAAGCCGAATCACCTGCATGGCGGCAAGAAGGGTTGGGACAAAGTGGTATGGACCGCCAATGCCGTCGATACCGCCCGAGGCCCGGCCCTCGAACTGACCTACATCTCCAAAGACGGCGAAGAAGGTTATCCGGGCACCGTGACGGCCAAAACGGTGTATACGCTGACCGACGACGACGAACTCATCGTGGACATGCAGGCGACGACGGACAGGACCACGCTCGTCAACATGGCTCACCATAGCTACTGGAATCTCGGGGGTTACAACTCGGGCACCATCCTCGATCACGAGCTGACGCTCTACGCCGATCAGTACACACCCGGTTCACCAATGGTCCCTTACGGCGAGATCAAAGCAGTCAAGGGCACGCCCTTCGACTTCACGCGCAGCAAACCGGTTGGAAGGGACCTCAAGCAAGCGGGCGGCACACCGATCGGCTACGACCACAACTTCGTGGTGAACGGTGAGCCGAATCGCCTGCGTCCCGTGGCTCGGCTCAAGGATCCCAAATCCGGAAGGGTGATGACGCTATCGGCCGATCAACCCGGCGTGCAGTTCTATACGGGAAACTTCTTGAACGGCTCGATTAAAGGAAAGGGCACGACTTACGGCCAATACGCCGGGCTTTGTCTGGAGACTCAAAAGTTCCCGAACGCGATCAACGTCCCTGCATGGCAGGATCAGGTGATCTTGCGACCTGGCCAGACCTATCGACACCTCATGATTCACAAGTTCACCGCCGAGCCGTGAAGCTACTCCCTTCGTGTCCGCAGACGCCGACCGAATAGTTGGTCTGTCGCTGCGCCGATGAGAATGACAGCGCCCATCACCGCAAAATCGAGCGAACCGGGAATGTCGAGCAGGTTCACCAGATTCCGCAGCACTTGCAGCAGCACGGCCCCCAAAACGATACCCAACACTGATCCTTCGCCGCCGCGCAGGCTGCAGCCGCCGACGACAGCCGCAGCGATTGCGTACAGCTCATAGAAATTGCCGTGCGACGCTGGGGAGATCGAGTTGGTGTAGAACGCGATGATGATCGCCGACACGGCCGCGAGGACTCCGGAGAGGACGTATGCCCAGGCGACGACCGCGCGTGTTCCGACACCGGAGTAGCGTGCCGCCTCTTCGTTGTGGCCTACGGCAAACAGGTGTCTTCCGTACACGGAGCGATGGAGCAGCACCCACGCCAGGGCTGCCACGATACACATCACGACGAAAGGCATGGGTAC
>DASSGK010000198.1:0-6116 GCA_035693505.1 Vicinamibacterales bacterium | reverse complement strand
CGCGAGCGCCCGCCCGTGGTTGCCCGCAGAGGCCGTCACGAGCTGGGAAGGCGCACCGCCAGGTCGCTCGAGGCGCGCGATCACCGCGTTGAAGGCTCCCCGTGATTTGAAGGAGTTGGAGAGCTGCAGGCTTTCGAGCTTCAGCGACACGCGCGCGCCGGTGTGCGCGGACAACCAGTCCGAGTACACGAGCGGCGTACGCCGGGTGTACGGCGCGATTCTCCGACGTGCGCGAAGAATCTCGATCATCCCGCTGACTGCGTCACGCCTGCCGCTTCAGGATGTCGGCGAGCTGTTGCACGAACGCCGACCGCGGCAACACTTCACCGACGCCGGCCTGCCGCGCGGCGTTGATCACATCGGTGTGCACGTGCGACGCATACCCGATGGTTGGAATCGCCGCGAGCGCCGGGTCCTGTTTCATGCCGGCGACGATGGCCAGCGGTCCGATTCGCTCGTTGTTCAGGTCGAAAATCACCAACGTCGTCGGATTCTTGCGCATCGTCTCGAGCGCGCCGTCGACCGATCGCGAAAACCGGAGGTCCACGCCCAGTTGATTGGCGGCGGTTTTGATTTTCGAGCTGAACATCAGATCGTCGAGTACGGCTAAAATCATGGTCGAACAATGATAGTTGAGAGCCAGGCTGTCGGTCCGTTCTTCAAGAACGGCTTCGTCGTCGGCTGCGAAGAGTCGCGGGAGGCAGTTTTAATCGATCCCGGCGACGAAGTGGCGTCGCTGCTGGCCTTTGCGGAACGCCATGCCCTGGCGATCCGCCACATCCTGCTGACGCACGCTCACGTCGATCACGTCACGGGCGTCGCGGCGGCGAAACGCGTGCTGAACGTGCCGATCCATCTGCACAAGGACGATCTGTTTCTCTACGAGCGCGCCGTGGAAATGGGCGCGATGTTCGGTTTGAAGGTCGACCCTCAGCCGCCGATCGATCGGTTCTACGAGCCGGCGCAGGTGATTCCGTTCGGCACCTACGAAGCGCGCGTCCATCACACGCCGGGTCACTGCCCCGGCGGCGTCTGTCTGCAAATCGGCAAGGCGAACACGAGCGGCAAAGAGCTCTTCGTCGGCGATACGCTGTTTGCGGGATCGATAGGCCGAACCGATTTACCAGGTGGAGACTACGACACGCTCATCGCGTCGATTCGCAACGTGCTCTTCCCGCTGGGAGATGATGCCGTCGTCCACTCGGGGCACGGTCCTGACACGACAATCGGCAAGGAAAGGCGGACGAATCCCTTTCTCGTCAATGGCTGATGGCTGAAGGCTTATGGCATTGGGGTCAAATGGGCCATCAACCATGTGCCATTAGCCATTAGCCATTAGCCATTAGCCATTAGCCATCAGCCCTTAGCCATATCCCGCTTGTCCACGGTGAGTTCGACCCGGCCGATACGCAGGCGATCGCCTGCTTCCAGCCGTGCCTTCTGCACGCGCTTGTCGTTGACGAACGTGCCGTTGGTGCTTTTCAGGTCCACCACTTCCAGCCGCTCGTCACCGGCGGTAATCCGGCAGTGCAGGCGGGAGACGAGCGCGACGTCGAGGATGAAATCGGCGCGCGGTGCGCGGCCCATGGTCTTGATCGCGCCGGATTTCAGGCGAAACGTCGCGTCAGAGCTCTGAAGGATCCACATCGCGGTCTATCTTAAACGGGCACGCCTCGGGACTCCAGTCCGCCTCCGAACTCCGCCGTCGGCGCCCGTCCGTGTTGAACATCCCGCGCGCCGATCTCGTAACACTGCCTATGAGTCCAGCAGCGCGGAAATCCCGGAAGCGCCTGTACATCGGCGCGGCCGTGGGCGTGGTCGTCCTAGGCGGCGCGGCCGGCCTCGCCACGCTCAAAGGCACGGCGGCCGCGGTGGATGCGTCCCACCTCGTCGCGGTCGAGCGCGGCACGATGGTCAAGTCGGTCGTCGCGACAGGCAAAGTCGAACCCATCACCAAAATCGAAATCAAATCCAAGGCAAACGGCATCATCAAGGTCCTGAATGCCGATATCGACCGGGCCGTCAATGCCGGCGACATCCTGGTCGAACTCGACCGCGAACAGCTTGCCGCCGCCCTGCGGGGTGCCGAGGCCAACCTGCAGGCCGCGCGCGCGTCGCTGGAAGGGGCCGAGGCGCAGCTGAAAAAGAACGTGGTCGAGGCCGAAGGGCCTGACGAGCAGTTCGCGCGCCGGGCCTACGAGCGGGCGAAGACTCTTTTCGATCAGAGGCTCATCCCGCAATCGTCACTGGACGACGCGCACAGCCTGGTGGACGTGGCCGAGAATCGCAAGCGGGCCGCTCAATCACAGCTGGCGATCGCGCACGCGAAAGTCACCGAGGCGCATGCGCAGGTCGCGCAGGCCAAGGCCGCCGCCGATCGAGCGGCCGAAGATGTCGCGAATGCGACGCTCCGCGCGCCGATTCGCGGCACGGTGCTCTCGCGCGACGTGGAGATCGGGAGTCCCGTCTCATCGATCCTGAACCTTGGCGCGAATGCGACGCTGGTCATGACGCTGGGTGACATCGATCACGTCTTCGTGCGCGGCAAGGTCGACGAAGCCGATATCGGCCACGTTCGCCTGGGCCAGGCGGCCCGCATCCGCGTGGAAACGTTCAAGGACAAAGTCTTCGACGGCAAGGTCACGCAGATCTCGCCGATGGGCGTCGAGAAAGACAACGTCACGAACTTCGAGGTGCGGGTCTCAATCGACAATCCGGGCAAAGAGCTCAAGGCGAACATGACCGCGAACGCGGAAATCGTGCTCGAAGAGCATCCCGACTCGCTCATCGTGCCGGAGGCTGCCGTCACGTACGACGCGCAGAAGAATGCGTTCGTCGAGATCGCGGCGCCGGGCGCCAAGAACGGACGCCAGAAGGTCGCGGTCAAGACCGGCGTCGGCAACGGCACGAAGATCCAGATCCTCGAAGGGCTCAAACAGGGCGATAAGGTGATTCTCCCGTCCTGACGCTCGGCTGACAGCCTCGCGCTCCTGCATCTGTTGCAGGTGGAGCGAAGACTCACGGTCCTGGAGCGCGAGCCTTTCAGGCGAGCGATATGAAAGAAGCCATCACCCAGTCCATCCAGAACCTGCGCGCCAACAAGCTGCGCAGCTTTCTCACGATGTTCGGAATTCTCTGGGGCATGATCTCCGTCGTCGTCCTGTCGGCGACGGGCGAGGGATTTCGCCGCGGGAACGACAAGGTACTGCGTGAGCTCGGGAAGAACATCGGAATCGTCTGGGGCGGTCGAACCAGCATGCAGGCAGGCGGAGAGCGGGCGGGCCGCCAGATTCTGCTGACGCTCGACGATGCGCGGGCGATTGCGGCGGAGTCGTCGATGATCGCCGTGGTCAGCCCCGAGATCGAGCGCGCGGCCGTCAAGGTGAAGAGCGGCTACAACGCGGCGACCGCGCGAGTGACCGGCATCGAGCCCCAATACCAGGACATCCGCACGATCGAGCTGGAGTACGGCCGCAACTTCTCGCCGCAGGACGAAGCGCAGGTGTCGCGGGTCGCTATTGTCGGCTTCGACATGGCCGAACAGCTCTTCGGCAAGCGCAACATCGTCGGCGAAGCGATCACGCTGAACGGCACGCCGTACACGGTGGTCGGCAAGATTCGCAAGAAGAACCAGGACAGCAACTACAGCGGACCCGACAACAACAAGATCTTCGTGCCGTTCGCGGCGATGTCGCGCGACATGCCGCGCAAGGACGCGGAGCCGGGCGCGCTGTCCGACATCATCGTCGCCCCGAAGGACTGGGTGGTCGATCTGCTGCCGCGCGCGCTCGACGAACGCACGGGCCGGATCGAGGACATCGACTGGCCGCTCGAGCAGAACGTGCGCGCCATTCTGGCGCGCCGGCACGGCTTCGACCCCGCGGACCAGCAGGCGATCGCGATGTGGGACACCTCGCTTCAGACCCTCATGTTCGGCCGCATGATCGGGCACATGAAGCAGTTCTTCACCATTGTCGGCATCGTGACGCTGGCGCTCGGTGGAATCGGCGTGATGAACATCATGCTCGTCGCGGTGAAGGAGCGGACGCGGGAGATCGGCGTCCGAAAAGCGCTCGGCGCGACGACGTCGCTGATTCAGCGTCAGTTCTTCCTCGAGGGGTTCTTCCTCACGCTTCTGAGCGGAGGCAGCGGCATGCTGCTGGCCCTCGGTTTGTGTCAGCTCATCAACCTCGCGCCGATGCCGGAGCGATTCGCCGGGATGATTCTGTCGTGGCAGTCCGCGGTGCTCTCGCTGCTCACGCTGATCGCGATCGGCGTTGCGACGTCCACCTATCCCGCGCGACGCGCGGCGGAGCTGCCGCCGGTCGAAGCCCTCCGGTTCGAGATGTGATTGTGGAAGCTGCGCCCTCTGTGTCCTTTGTTCCCGTTTTGTCATCTGTGCCGCGCCGTTCGCGGGGCATGGTGACGGCGCGCGAGATCGTGCGTGAAGCGTGCTTCGGCCTCTACCACCACCGCTTCCGCGCGGCCTTGTCGATGCTCGGCATCTCGTGGGGGATCATTTCGGTTGTCGTTCTGCTGTCGTACGGCGACGGGTTCAGAGGCGCGCTCGCCGCAGGCTTCCGGGGCGCATTCTCCGACGGTACCGTTGTGACCTTCCCGGGGCAGACGAGCCTGCAGGCCGGCGGGGAGCGTGCGGGCAAGCGGATCCGCGTGACATCCGACGACGTGATGGCCATCGGCGAACTCCCCCTGATCAAGAACGTCAGTCCCGAGTTCATGCAGGAATTTCCGGTCGTCTACGGCAACAAACAATCGAGCCACCTCATTCGCGGCGTGGCCGCGTCGTACGGCACGATGCGGGCCGAAAAGCCGCAGGCCGGCGGCCGGTTCCTCGAAGAAGACGATGTCCGGCTGCGCCGGCGCGTGGCGTTCATCGGATCCGAAGTGCAGCGGAAGCTGTTTGGCGGCGTCCCGCCCGTGGGGGAGACCCTCCGCGTCGCCGGTCAGCCGTTTGAAATCGTCGGTGTGATGGAGGAGAAGGTTCAGCTCTCGAACTACAACCGGCCGGACAAGTACTGCGTGTTCATCCCGTGGACGACCATGGGAGGCCTGTCAGACAACCGCTATGTCGGGACGTTCGTCTGGCAGGCGGTGTCGCCGATGCTCGAGCCGAAGGCGCAGCGGCAGGTGCGCGAGTTTCTTGCGAAGCGCTACCGCTACAATCCGGCCGACGAGCGCGCGCTCAACATGTTCGGGTCCGAGAAAACCCAGGAGATTACCAGCGGCATCGTCGGCGGACTCAAGATCGTCCTGACCTTCATCGGCGTGCTGACGCTGGCTATCGGCGGCGTCGGCATCATGAACATCATGTTCGTCAACGTGCAGGAGCGCACGCGCGAAATCGGCGTGCGCAAGGCGCTGGGCGCCAGGCCGCGCGAAATCCTGATTCAGTTCCTGCTGGAGGGACTCGCGACCACGTTTGCCGGCGGCGTCGTTGGGATCGCCGTGTCCTGGGGTCTCGTGTGGCTGCTCAGCCCGCGGCCGTTCCTCGCGGAGCTGCTCGACGATGCGAGCCGCGTGACCGACATCCACCTGGTCCTGTCCGTGCAGCTGGTGGTGATCACGTCGTCGATCCTGATGGTGGTTGGCCTCGTCAGCGGATTTCTGCCCGCGCTCAAGGCGTCACGGCTCGATCCGATCGAAGCGCTGCGATACGAATAGATCCAGGGCAGGCCTAAAGGCCTGCACTACACCAGCCCCTGACGGCAATCCCGCAAGTGAGGCCTGCCGTGCCGCACGACATCCGAAGGCATCTCCGATTGATAAGTAGTGCAGGCCTTCAGGCCTGCCGTGCCGCGCGGATGATCGAATCGGCCGACCGATCGACATCTTCCTCAGACGTCGACCAGTTCGACACCGAAATCCTCATCGCGTCCATGCCGTGCCATCGGGACCCGCCGAGCCAGCAGACCTGCTCGGCCTGAACACGTTGGAGCGCCGATCGCGTGGCGGCGTCGGCATCACCCGCGGCGGGCACGACCCTGACCAGCACCTGGTTCAAGACGACGTCGTTCAGAATCCGGATCGACGGTTCCCCGCGCAGCCGATCCGCGAACCTCCGCGCCAGACGACAGCAGCGCTCGACGAGGTCGGCC
>DASSGK010000197.1:0-2924 GCA_035693505.1 Vicinamibacterales bacterium | reverse complement strand
ATCGTTGAATCATACACGGTGATCGCAGGCCTGAAGGCCTGCACGACATCGGCGTAAATCCGCATCGCCGCGTAGTCCGGCTAAAGCCGGACACTACCGACATCGCGACGCTCTAACTAGCGACGCAGGCGAGCCAGAGAGGATGACGCTTCCGGGATCCGCAACAGCAGCGTCATCGCCAGGAAGATGAGGCCATATGCGCCAAGAACGAAGAACGCCGTGACGATCGGGTGCAGTGACGGCAGGGCTACCTTGACGCCCCAGGCGAGGGCAGCCGCGGCGATCGCCGATCCCCAGAGCTGCGCAGCATAACCCGCGGACAGACCCGTCTTCCCGATTCGCGCGTTCAGCGTGGATCGCAGCAGCAGCATCTCGACCCAGCCCGACACGCCGGCCGACGCGGTGAGCCCGGCCGCTCCCCATTCCGGCGCAAGGCCCAGGATCGCGGGGAGCGGAATCGCGCAGAAATAGCCGAGCACCGTCGTGAGCGTCACGCGGATCGCGGCGTAACGCAGCGGCGTCCTGGTGTCGCGAAACGCGTAGTACGTCGACGAGTAGAGCCTACCGAGCGTCGATGCCAGGAGTCCGACCGACGACCCGGCCAGAATCCGCCACACATAGATCGAATCGGCGGAGCTGAAGCGGCCGGTCTGGAACAACGCGCCGACCACGACGTCGCCGAGCGCGAGAAACGCGACGGCGGACGGCACGACGAAAAACGCGATGCGGCGAAGGCCGGCGTCGAGGCGCCGGCGAATCGTCTCCGCCGCTGCCGGATCCACATGGGCGATGCCCGACATCGCGGGCAGTTCCGCCGCCGACACGGCCATGCCGAACAGGCTCATGGGAAGCGTGTAGAGCGTCGATGCGTTCTGCAGGCCGGTCACCGCGCCCGTGCCGAGCAGGCTCGCGATCAACTGATCGATGTAGGCGCTGACCTGGTTGACGCCGCGGCCGAGCAGGGCCGGCGCGAAGTTGCGCGCGATCTCCCGTACGTGTTCCGAGCTGGTATCGAGCGAGAAGCGGAGATCCGGCGCGACGCGCCAGACGAACGGCACCTGTACGGCAAACTGCAGCGCGCTGCCGGCCACCGATCCCCACGCGAGAATTTCGGCGAGCCGCGGCAGCGTCGTGCCGGCGCCGAAGACCAGCAGCGTCGCGATCATCGCCGCATTCCACATCACGCCGCTCGCGTACGACAGCAGGAACTTGTGATGGCTGTTGAGGACGCCGAGGCACCAGGCCGACACCACGAACAGGCCCGCCCCGGGAAACAGGATCCGGACGATCGTAATCGTCAGCTCGCGCTTGCTGCCGTGAAACCCCGGGGCAACGGCGCTGATCAACAACGGCGTCGCGACGACGCCGACGAGCACGATGACGGCGACGACGAGCGACAGCAGCGCCGCGACCGCGCCGGCGACGCGATCCGCTTCACGCCGTTCGCCGCGCGCGAGCAAGGCGGCGTAGACGGGAATGAAGGAAGCCGAGAGCGCCCCCTCGCCGAACAGATTCTGGAGGAAGTTGGGGATGCGGAAGGCGGCGGTGAACGCGTCCGCGGCGTCGTTGCGCAGCCCGAAATAGTGCGAGAAGACGCGCTGCCGGATCAGCCCGGTGAGCCGGCTGACGAAGATGCCGGCGCCGACCAGCAGCGCATGCCGTCCACCCTCGCCTTCGCGCTGCGCGCTTCGGCGCGGCAAGCCTGAGGAAGGCCCCGGCGAAGACGCCCCTGGCTCGCCGGAGCCCCGGAGGGGCGCAGGCGGCTCAGTCAAGATCCTCGTCGGGCGTGGCCTGACCGAGCGTGCCGTTGGATTTTTTCATCAGATACGACTTGATGAACGGATCCAGATCGCCGTCGAGGACCCGCATCACGTCGCCGATCGATTCCTTGGTGCGGTGATCCTTCGCCAGCTGGTACGGATGAAGGACGTAGCTGCGGATCTGGCTCCCGAAACCAATCTCCTTCTTGACGCCGCTGATCTGATCCAGCTTCGCCTGGTTTTCCTTCATCTTGATGTCGTAGAGCCGCGCCTTCAGGACCTTCATCGCCGAGTCCTTGTTGCGGTGCTGGGATCGCTCGTTCTGGCAGGACACCACCAGCCCGGTCGGCAGGTGCGTGATCCGGATCGCGGAGTCGGTCACGTTCACGTGCTGACCGCCGGCGCCGCTCGACCGGAACGTGTCGATGCGGATGTCCTTCTCGTCGATGACGATGTCGACGTCTTCGGGGAGCTCGGGCCAGACGTACAGCGACGCGAACGACGTGTGCCGGCGCGCCGCCTGATCGAACGGCGAGATGCGCACGAGCCGGTGGACGCCCGCTTCGGCCGAGAGCAGTCCATAGGCGTACTCGCCGGTGACCATGACCGTCGCGCTCTTCAGGCCGGCCTCTTCACCCGGCTGGTAGTCCATGATCTCGCGCTTGAACCCGCGGCGGTCGGCCCAGCGCATGTACATCCGGAGGAGCATCTCGGCCCAGTCCTGCGACTCGGTGCCGCCCGCGCCGGGATGAATCGTGATGATCGCGTTCTTGCGGTCGTGCTCGCCGCCGAGCATCTTCTTGATCTCGCCCGCCTGGACCTCCTGATCGAGGGCCTCGAGGCCCGACGCGAATTCGGCGTCGACGGCTTCACCGGCCTCGGCCCACTCGATGAGCACGGCCAGGTCATCGCTCTTCTTCTTGAGCGAGAGAATGAGATCGCGATCTTGCTCGATGCGGCGGCGGCGCTGCTGGACCTTCTGCGCTTCCGCCTGGTCCTTCCAGAAATCGGGGGATGCGGCGCGCACGTCAAGACGGGTCAGTTCTTCGTCTGGTCGTGTGGCCTCAAAGATAGCTCCGAAGATCGGCAGCACGCTTGCTCAGATCCTCGTAGCGGCGCATCAACTCGTCGACTGTGGACATGACGCTATTTTACACGGCTGCA
>DASSGK010000196.1:0-3501 GCA_035693505.1 Vicinamibacterales bacterium | reverse complement strand
TATGAGCGTGCCTAAGCTTCGCGACGGTCGAGGTCTTCTAGTCCGCTGAGCTGGACATCGTGGCCGCGGCATCTGCGACCGCCGCACCTCCATCGCATCAGTACGGAGCTGGCGGTCCATCCTCCGGTAGAAGGCGATCGGTTCGGACAGGCGCACATTTGTCCGTGATTTCACGTCTTCGAGAGGAGTTCGTTTGCTCCAAGGAGCATCCATGCGGGGCTTCGCGGGACCTTCTCGGGCCCCGACTCGAGCGGAAGGTCTGCGGAAGGTTCGATTTCTAGCATCGCAGCCATCACATCGACGCCGAATTACTGGCATACCAAGCCGAGGACGCATGATCGGCACCGCCGAGAGCGCTCGTCTCAATGGAGTTTGACACTGCGACGCTGGCGATCATGACCTACCGACACAATTCACATGAAGGGATTCCTAACTATGTTGACAAAGAACCAGCTGGCACCCGCAATTCGCACAACATCACTAGGTGGCCAACCGATCGAGCTCTCCACGCTTCGCGGGAAGACGGTGCTCATCAAGTTTCATCGGTTCAGCGGATGTCCCGTGGCACGGTGCCAGATCGACGACCTGATCAAGCGACAAGACGAACTGTCCGCCGCGGGCATCGAAACCATCGTCTTCCTGCACAGCAGCGTGGCGAAGATCCTTCCTAACTTCCACGAGGTACCGGGCCTACACATCGTTGCCGATCGACAGAAGGCCTTCTACCGGGAGTATCAGTCGAGGTTCCTGTGGAGGAAGCTGTTCTCGGCTGCATCATGGCGCGCGACCTTCTCAGCATTCACCATGGGCTACTTCCCGCAGTTCAACCGATTCGAAGGAGGCGTCGTCGGTCTTCCATCCGATTTCCTCGTCGACAAGACGGGAAGAATCATCGACGTGCATTACGGCAAGCACTTTGGTGATTCGTGGACCGTCTCTGACGTACTGAGCAAGCTGGACTCAAGGCTGGATCGAGCTGCGACGTCCTCGTGACGTGACTGCTCGTGCTCACCCCCGCCGGACGGCGAAGATGGCGGGTGTGGCGATGAGCAAGACGACTAATAGGACCCAAACGAACGCGGTCGGGGGCCCGGTACACGGCGGCGGTCACAAGAGCGGGGAAGCCGACGACCACCACGACCGCGGTGAGGCACCCGAGCCGCCGTGCCCGGTGACGCTCGGAGTTGTACGGCGGATCGGGCTGTAGGAGGTTCGGAGGCAGTGGCTCGCCGATCGGCATCGGGCGTTCTTGATGAACCACAACGAACGGACCGGGGCCTTCGGCACGCCACAGTTTTACAACTACGGCAATACCCCGCAGCTGTTCACTCACTTCGACGGGATTACCGCCGTGCCGGGCGGGTTCAACCTCGCGACCATCACGACATGCGAGCCAGCGCTTCGCGGAACGGCGCATCGTCGGGCAGGCCCGCCCTTTCTGCAGCCGCCATGTACAGCCCGACGAACCATTGTCGCTGCGGCTCGCTGATCTTGAAGCCGCGGTACACGTCGATCAAGTGGTTGAATCCGCCCATCTCGCGACTGAACCGATCGGGTCCGCCGAAGGTTTCGGCTTCGAGCACGGTGAATACCTCCACGTGCTCAGGCTTGAACGTGCCGAGCAGCGGCTGCAGCAGCGGGTCGGCGATGCAGCTGCGGTAGAAGATGTCGATGAAGGCGCGCAGCATGTCCCATCCGCCGGCATGTTCGTACAAACTCTCCACGATCATATGATTTCGCCCAGGCGTGGGACGTCAAGCGCGCGGAGTGATCTCCGTCGGAGTACCGCGGGTCAGCCGCCGGAGCACACGCTCACGCCGACGTGCATGGTGATCGCTGAATAATGGCGCGATTCGCATTAATCGACGCGATAGAGCGTTGTTACATATGCGGGCGCAGCGTATTGCCGCTAGCGGATCGGGGACTGCTGCTACGTCAGACCGAAGTGGCTAACGATGCGTGCGGCCGTCGCGTCGGCGTCGCTGTGATCAGTGTTCACCTCAAGGTCAACCGGCGGCTGTTCAGTACTGTGCTGCTCACGCAGCTGCTGCAAGGTCTGGTCGTCGGTCACCTTTGTGAACTCCGCCCGGCCCGGATCGCTGATCCGACGCTCCTGCTCGGCTGGGCTTACCGACAGTCGGACGAAACACACTCGACCCCTCGGGACTCCACTGCCGCTCGGACCCGGTTCGAGAAACCCAGGGCGACCGTCCGCTCAGGGGCAAACGTGAAGATGATCGACCTATTGTCTAGCGCTGCCTCAGAGAACACCGCGATCCAGAATCGCTCGCGAAGCCGGACGAACGGCTCCGACCCGAAGGGAAAGATCGGCGCCAACAAGTCGACCACGACGTAATTGTGGAAGACGGGATAGCCAATGATTCCAGACAACGCTCGGGCGGTCGTCAACTTGCCCGCCGCGACGCCGCCGTGGAGAAAAATCAATTCCACCCGCCTAACCTACGACGTGCAGTCGAAGTCCTACCAACGACATTGTCGTGGCACGGGCAGATGCTTTGCAGAAGCAGCGCCGACCTCGTTACGGCGCAACCCAGCGTTGTAGGTATCCAGTGTCTGTTGTCCGCGCGGCTCGTACGGGTTCTTCATCGGTTGGACAGCGCAGCAGTCGCGGTGTGTCAGCGCGTTCGGAGCATCCTCGTCGTCTCCTGTCAACATCGGTTTACCCCTATGGTCGCGGTGGCCAGTTTCAGTTGCGGTCGGCAGCGACGAGCTCGCCGCGCACGGAGCAGTCTCGCGGTGCGGGTCGAGGATCTCGATAAGCGTGTCTGCCGCCGTGAGGCCACCAAGCGGCGCAGTACAATGATTTGGCTCACCGGTTATATCAAGAGTTCGCTGACAACCTCAGGCAGTCCAGACAACCCCGCTATGGCAACCGCCCCGAGACTCGCAGGTGTCCATCACCTCAAGCTTCCAGTGAGCGACCTCGAGCGTTCTCGGCGCTGGTATGAAAGCCGCTTGGGCTATCGCGTCGCAATCGAGTTCGTTGAGGACGGCGTGCTCATGGGCGTCGCGCTGGCTCATCCGAACGGGGGCCCACTGCTCGCGCTCCGACTCGATCCGCAGCGTGCCGTCTCAGCCGCGGGCTTCGACTACTTCGCGATCGGCGTTCCGGACAAGCCGACGTTGGATGAGCTTGCGGCGCGGCTCACGGAACTCGGCGATTCGCACGGCGGCGTCCACGAGGCATCGGCCGGATGGATCTTGCCCTTGGTGCATGACCCGGACGGTCACGAGGTCCGCTTCTACACCGTCGATCAGGGAACGATCTCGGAGCAAGGCGACGTGCTAACCGTTCACGACAGTAAATAGCATGCGCCGCATCTGACATCTTTCTGACTACGACGCCACTGGCCAGCGTCACGTTGCGCCGTTGGACTGAGCTGCTCGAGTAGTCAACTCCACCACGAGATCATCGAACATTAGCCACAGCCACATACAGAATCATCCGGACGGCCATGTCTTCAGTCATCCACATCTATC
>DASSGK010000195.1:0-12317 GCA_035693505.1 Vicinamibacterales bacterium | reverse complement strand
AAGTTCACCGAGGCGGTCGAGCGCGAGGTCGAGGCGATCATCGCCGATGCCTCGTGGTCCGCCCGCGCGGGCCAGGCCGGCGACGTTCCGCGCGTCGATCTGGTCGACGCGTATCTCGATCATCTTCGAGCCGTGTTTCCCGAGGCGTCGGGGATCGAACGCTTCCCGATTGCCCTCGACTGCGCCAACGGTGCCACGACGATAGTGGCGCCCGAGTTGTTCAACAGCCTCGGCTTCGAGACCATCGTGATCGGGAACCGGCCCGACGGCCGCAACATCAACCTGCACTGCGGCTCGACCCATCCCGAACAGCTCGCGGAGACGGTCGTGGCGCGCGGTTGCGCGATGGGCGTGGCGTTCGACGGCGATGGCGATCGCGCCATCTTCGTGGATCACCGCGGCCGGATCGTCGACGGCGACGCCGTGCTCCTGATGTGCGGGCGGCAGCTCCAGCGCGAAGGCCGGCTTCGCGGCAACGCCATCGTCGCGACCGTGATGAGCAACATCGGACTCGAGCTGGCGTTGAAGCCGCTGGGCATCAATCTGGTGCGAACGTCGGTGGGCGACAAGTACGTGATGGAGGAGATGCTCAAGCAGAACCTCTCCCTCGGCGGCGAGCAGTCCGGCCACATCATTTTTTCGGACTACCTCTTCACCGGCGACGGATTGTGCACGGCGCTGAACGTGCTCCGCACGGTGACGCTCACGGGCAGAACGCTCGCCGACCTCGCCTCTGACCTGACGACGTATCCGCAGGTGCTGCTCAACGTCCGCGTACGCGAAAAGGTGGCGCTCCAGGCCGTGCCTGCGGTGGCCGATGCCATCGCACGCGTCGAAGCGCGCGTCGCCGGGCAGGGCAGGCTGCTCATCCGGTACTCGGGGACGGAACCGCTGCTGCGCGTCATGCTCGAAGGGCAGCAGCAGGACGAAATCCGCAGCTGGGCGCAGGAGATCGTCGATGTCGTCAAGGAGCACCTCGGATAGGGTCGAAGGCTGAGAGCTGAGGGCTGTCGAAGGAAGCCCGAGCCCTGAGCCCCAAGCCCTGAGCCCTGCATGGCGAAGTTAAGTGTGAACGTGAACAAGGTCGCGACCCTGCGCAACTCGCGCGGCGGGCGCGAGCCGAACGTCGTCGAAGCCGTGGAGGTGTGCATCGCGGCCGGTGCCCCTGGCATTACGGTGCACCCTCGCGCCGACCGCCGCCACATCACGCCCGACGATGTGCGAGCGATCGTGCGGACCGTGCGCAACCACCAGGGGCTCGAATACAACATCGAGGGCGATCCGCGCGGCGAGCTGCTCGATCTGGTCGAAGAGGTCCGGCCCGATCAGTGCACCCTGGTGCCGGTGATGCCCGGCGAAATCACGAGCCAGGCCGGATGGCAGCGCGGCGGCGAGAGCGAACGCCTTCCCGCCGTCATCGCGCGCCTGCACGCGGCTGGCGTGCGCGTCAGCCTGTTCGTCGACGCGTTGCCGGACCCGATCCGTTGGGCGGCGTCCACCGGCGCCGATCGCGTCGAGCTCTACACCGAGCCGTTCGCGCGAGCGTACGAACGCGGGCCGGATGAAGGCCGCCGTTCGTTCGCATCGTACGTCGAGTCTGCCGAGCTCGCACACTCGCTTGGGCTTGGTGTGAACGCCGGCCACGATCTGGATCTCGCCAACCTGACCGTCTTCCGCGGGTTGCCGTTTCTCGACGAGGTGTCGATCGGGCACGCCATCATGTCCCGGGCGCTGTACGTCGGCCTCTCGACCGTCGTCCGCGAGTACCTGGCGCTGCTCGGCGGTGCGAGGGGCGGTGCGATATGATCAGCAGTACTTCTTCATGAAATCGGACGCCATCGCCTTTGGAATCGCCGGAATCCTGTTCGGTCTGATCGCCGGCTGGATCATCGGATCGCAGCAGGCCGCCACGCGGCCGCCAGCGGCGGCGCCCGCACAGCAGCAGGCGTCTACGGCAGGCAGCGGCTCCACGTCGCGCGCCGCGGTCCTCGACGAAACCCAGGTCAACGCGCTCAAGACGGTCGCCGAAAAGGAGACCTCGAACGCCACGCCGCGCGTGCAGCTCGGCAACCTCTATTTCGACGCGGAACGCTACGACGATGCGATCAAGTGGTACGCGGATGCGCTGAAGCTCGCGCCGAACGACGTGAACGTCAGCACGGACCTGGGTGTGTCGTACTACTACTCGAATCAGGCGGACAAGGCGCTCGCGCAGTTCGATAAGTCGCTGAAACTCGATCCCAGGCACGCGAAGACGCTCCTGAACGTCGGCATCGTCAAGGCCTTCGGCAAGCAGGACCTCGACGGCGCCGAGGCGGCCTGGAAGCAGGTCCTGGCGATTGCGCCCGACAGCCCCGAAGGACAGGCGGCCAAGCGCGCGCTCGACAGCCTGCAGTCCGCGCACGTCGGCGTGGCCCGGAAGCCAGGTGCCTGATGCTGCTGCGCCTCGCGCTCTTCATCGTGTTCGCCATCGTCTTCGCGCGCGGATTCTGGCGACTGGTTGACGGGATTGTCGAGGGCATCGGCGGCCGTCCACCTCGCGGTCAGGTGCCAACGCGCGGCGTGCAGATGGTGCGCGATCCCGTCTGCGGTACGTTCGTCCTGCCCGATCATGCATTGACCCTCGTCGACGGGCGCGCGCGTCTGTTCTTCTGCTCCGATGCCTGTCGCGCCAAGTATCAGGCGCGACCTTCGGCAGGCTCACGGGCCGAAGGGCGGATCGCTTGACCTCTGAATCGTCGCTGCGCGCCGACATCGTCGAAGTCGGCCGGCGGATGTACGCGCGCGGCTATACCGCCTCCAACGACGGCAACATCAGCGTCAGGCTCGACGCGAGCCGGCTGCTCATGACCCCCAAGAGCGTCTGCAAGGGATTCATGACGCCGGACATGATGTGCATCACCGATCTCGAAGGCCGCAAGCTGCAGGGCGATCGCGATCCCTCGTCGGAGACGTTGATGCACCTCGAGGTGTACCGTCAGCGTCCGGACGTGCAGGCGGTCGTCCACGCGCACCCGCCAACCGCGACCGGCTTTGCCGTCGCGGGCATTCCGCTCGACCGTGCGGTGCTGGCGGAAGTCCTGACCACGCTCGGCAGCATCCCGATTGCGGAATACGCGACACCGTCGACGAAGGAATTGCCGGAAGCGGTTCGAAAGTACATCCGCGCGCACGATGGCATGCTGCTCGCGAACCACGGGGCGCTGACCGTCGGCGGCGATCTCTTCGGCGCGTACTACAAGATGGAGACGATCGAACACTTCGCCAAAATCAGCCTGGTCGCGCGGATGCTCGGCCGCGAAAACCTGCTCTCGCGCGAAGAGGTGACACGGCTGCAGGATCTCCGCGGCTCGTATGGCATCAAGGCGCCGGCGCCGATCTGTGCGGACACCGGGGAAGACGAGTCGTGCCAGGTCGTTCAGGCGCCCGCGGGCGGCGGCCGCCGCCTCGTGCCGGAGCTTGTGAAACAGGCTGCGGAGGCGGGTGGCGAGGGAGAAATTCGGCTAACATACCGAGAACTGTCGGCTCTGATTGAAGAAGCCGTGAGGGCCTTGCGGTAAGAATGCAAATTGCAGATTGCTAAATGCAAATTGAATTTGCCATCAGCAATTAGCAATCAGCAATTCGAAGGAGACAGTAATGGGTGAAGCGTTAGGCATGATCGAAACCAAGGGTCTGGTCGCGATGATCGAAGCGGCCGACGCGATGGTGAAGGCCGCGAAGGTCACGCTCGTTGGCTGGGAAAAAATCGGCGCTGGTTATGTGACGGCGATCGTGCGCGGGGACGTGGCGGCCGTCAAAGCCGCGACCGACGCGGGCGCGGCCGCGGCACGACGCGTGGGCGAACTGGTATCGGTGCACGTCATTCCACGGCCGCACGCCAACCTCGAGGACGCGCTGCCGATCGGCAAGGCGACGACCTCGAAGGCATAGAACCCGTTGACGAAATGATCGTCGGGAAAATTGTCGGAACCGTTGTCGCGACCCGCAAGGATCCCCGCCTGGTCAGCTGCAAGCTGCTCGTTGTCCGCCCGACGGATCCGCGAGGCAAGGCCGAAGGCAACTATCTGGTGGCCATCGACACGGTCGACGCAGGCGTTGGCGAGACCGTGCTCGTCGTCAGCGGCAGCTCGGCGCGAATGGCGGCCGGCCTGAAAGACTGTCCGGTCGATGCCGCGGTGGTGGGCATCATCGACAGCGTGGATCTCAGTGAATAGAGAATTGGATGATCTGGTAACAGGGTAATCGGGTAATCGGTAATCGCGTATTGATTGCCTTGTTGCTCCGTCGTCCAATCCGATTACTCGATGACCCAATTACTCGATTACTCGATTTGCCTATGCAACTAGCCAGGGTGATCGGCGATGTGGTGATGACTCGCAAGGACGAGAACCTGCACGGCATCAAGCTCCTGATCGTGCAGCCGCTCACCCCAGAGAACGAACCGGCGGGAAGGCCGCTCGTCGCCGTGGATTCAGTCGGCGCCGGAGTCGGTGAGACGGTGTTCTTCGTCCGCGGCAAGGAAGCCAGCTTCCCGTTCTATCCGGCCGAACCGCCAGTCGACGCCGGCATCGTCGGAATCGTCGACCATTGGGATGTCGGATGAAAGTAAGGATTGCCGGATTGCAGGATTGCAAAAGGGAAGGACGAAGAGCAGACGGGAAGTACGCCCTTCGACCTTCCCTTTCTGCCATCCTGCAATTCCCCCATCCTGCAATGTAGGTATGCAAATCTGTAGAGTCGTCGGCACGCTCGTCTCGACGCAGAAGCACAAGAAGTTCGAAGGTGCCAAGCTGATGCTCGTGCAGCCGCTCAACATCGACGACACGCCGCGCGGCAACGCGTTGCTGGCGATCGACGGCGTCGGCGCGGGCGTGGATGAGAAGGTCCTGGTCGTGCTCGAAGGGCGTGCCGCCGGCGAAGCGCTTGGCAAGAAGGCCGCGCCCGTCGACGCGGCGATCGTCGGCATTATCGACACGGTGACGATCGATGACTGACGACGAGCTGCGCGCGATGATTCGCGAGTCGATTGCCCGGCATGGCGCCGCACCGGGCCATCAACGGGCATCGCACGGAGGCCCGGACGCCGCCTCCGCGTTCGGCGCGCATGTCAGTCATCTGCGCCTTCCGCTCCTCCGCGGCGCCGACGACGATGGCGCGTGCATCATCGAGCCGGCGGTGCGGTGCAACCACTGCGGCTTTTGTCTGTCTTACGGACACTAGGCAGGAGACATAAGGGCGGGAGGGACTGGATAGGCGGGAACGGCAGGAAAAAAGCCTGCAGATACTTGATAGCCCATCCAGCCCGTCCTGCCTATCCAGCCCATCCTGCCCATCCAGCCCACTGTGCCCATGACCAAGATTCTCGTCACGCGCCGGCTGCCGTCGTCGGTCATCGCCAAGCTCAAGGCGGCGGCGGAGATCGATCTGTACACCGGCGAGGCGGCGATTCCTCCGGACGAACTGCGGGCGCGCATCGCCGACAAGGACGCGCTCGTCTGCCTGCTGACCGACACCGTCGATCGATCGGTGATCGACGCGGCGCCGGCGCTGAAGGCCATCGCGAACGTCGCGGTGGGGTACAACAACATCGACGTCGCATACGCCAAATCGCGCGGGATCGTCGTTACCAATACCCCAGACGTGCTCACCGAGTCGGTGGCCGACTTCACGTGGGCGCTCATTCTCGCCATCACACGGCGTCTGTCGGAAGGCGAGCGGCTGGTTCGCCGCGGCGAATGGAAAGGCTGGGCGCTCGACCTGCTGCTCGGGACGGAACTGCGAGGCAAGCAGCTCGGCCTGGTCGGCGTCGGCCGCATCGGCCGCGCCGTGGCGGCACGAGCCGGAGCCTTCGGCATGCGTGTCGCCTACACCGCGCGCAGCGAAACCGCGCTGTCCGGCGCCGAAGCGATGCCCCTCGATCGTCTGCTCCTCACATCGGACATCGTGTCGCTGCACGTCCCGCTGACGCCGGATACACGATCGCTGATCGACAAACGTGCGCTGGCGAGGATGAAGCGGTCGGCGTATCTGATCAACACTGCGCGCGGACCCGTGGTGGACGAAGAAGCGCTGGCCTGGGCGCTGCATCATCATCTGCTCGCCGGTGCCGCGCTCGACGTGTACGAGAACGAACCGGCGGTGCACCCGGATCTGTTGACGCTGGAAAACGTGCTGCTCGTGCCGCATCTGGGCAGCGGCACCACCGAAACGCGAACGGCGATGGCGGATCTGGCGGTCGAGAACGTGCTGGCCGTGCTCGCCGGACGGCCTGCGCTCACGCCGGTCTAGCATGCCCAAACCCTCTTCGCGGACCGTTCACGCCGTCATGCGTGCGCTCGCTCGCGCGATCGACAACCTGGACCTGCCAGCCGTCGAAAAGATCGCCGAGAGCAGCCAGGAAGATCCATTCGAGGTGCTGATCGCCACGATGCTCTCGGCGCAGACACGCGACGCCGTCACCGCGGCCGCCTCGGCGCGTCTGTTCAAGGTGGCGCGGACGCCGAGGACTCTCGCGAAGCTCACCGAGCGTCAGATCATCAAGCTGATTTTCCCGGTGAGCTTCTACCGCAACAAGGCCGCGCACGTCAGGCAGACGTGCCGGATCCTCGTCGAGCGATTCAACGGCCGCGTGCCGTCGACGATGGAGGAGCTGCTGACGCTGCCGGGCGTGGGGCGGAAGACGGCCAACCTGGTGATGATCCTGTCGTTTCGCAGCCTGAAGAACATCTGCGTCGACACGCACGTCCATCGCATCTCGAACAGGCTCGGGTGGGTACAGACGCGGACGCCGGACGAAACCGAGCAGGCGCTTTACAAGAACACGAGCGCGCGCTGGTGGCCGTACATCAACCTGTATCTCGTGACGTGGGGACAGAACGTGTGCCGCCCGGTGTATCCGCGCTGCGGCACATGCGTGATCCGTCCGTACTGCCCGCAGATCGGCGTGACGCGCGTGGCAAAGGAATGAGACGACCAGAAGAAACCGCGGAGACCGCAAAGACCGCGAAGAAGTTCTTCTTGTACGTGTTCTGCGGCCTCTGCGTTCTCGGCGGTTCCTTCTTATCGTCGCCGGTCTTCGCGCAGACGGCGGGGCCGGTCATCGTCGTCGAGACGTCGAAAGGCACGTTCGAGTTCGAAACCTACCCGGCAGACGCGCCCAAGACCGTGGCGCACGTCGTGGAGCTCGTCAAACGCGGCTTCTATGACGGACAGCGCGTGCATCGCGCCCTGCCGGGGTTTCTCGTGCAGTGGGGCGATCCGCGATCGAAGGATCTATCCCTGGAACCCGAGTGGGGCCACGGGCAGAATGCGTCGAGCGGCAATCCGATCGGCGCCGCGGAGATTCAACGCAAGCATCTGCACACGCGCGGCGCCGTCGCGATGGCTCACCAGGGGAACCCGGCGCTCGCCGACAGTCAGATGTACGTGACGCTCGCGAATCGTCCAGACCTCAACAACCGCTACACCGTGTTCGGCCACGTCACTCAGGGAGACGATGTCCCGGCGCGACTCGAGCGCGGCGATCTAATCGTGAAGATGTCCGTGAAAGAGTGACGGGGCGGACGCTTTCACGTCGCCTGCGAGCTCCGGGTAACGTTCGAGAAACTCCGGCGGATATTCGCCCTCGAGCGGCTGGCCGAGCTGACGCTTGATCATGACCGCGTTGGCGACGGACTTCGCGGAGAAATGGTTGTTCGTGTAGAGGTAGAGCTTCTTCACCAGCGCCTGCGCCGCATCAGCCGTCTCGGAGAATTCCTTCAGCTCGTCTGACGAGTACAAGTAGTTGTAGCGATCTTCCGATTTCTCGTGCCGCCACCACTGGGCGGCGTTCCGTCCGTGCAGCCGCATGTAGTAGAAGCCGCGGACGTTCGGCAGATAATTCTGCCGAATCGAGAAGCGGAACTTCGGCTCGTCGATTTGCACCCACGCGGCGTTGAACCCGTTCAGGAGCGTGAGCGTGTCGGCGATGCGATCGCTCCAGCTCTTGTGACGCAGCTCCACGGCCACCTGGTAGTCACTGAACGCGGAGAGCAGACCCGCCAGATAGTCGCGGGAGGCGGGGGCGTCCTTGAAGCTGGCGGGAAACTGCGCGAGCAGCGCGCCAAGCCGGCCGCTCGAGGCCAGCGGCTCGATGCCTCGACGAAAGGCGTCGATGTCGGCGCCGTTCGGCTCCGCCAGCGCATCGAGGAGCGCAGCATCGCCTCCCGCCTCGTCGGGCAAGGCGCTGGTCAGCCGCTCTTTGAACATCCGGGGGTGCGTGAATTTCTGATAGAGCTTGATCGAGAACTCGAAGCGGGGCGGCGTACGTGCCGCCCACGCCCGCGTCACCTCGGCGCGCGGCTGACCGTAGAAGGTGGAGTTCACCTCGACCGTGTCGAAGTGCTCCGCATAGAACGCGAGCTCGTCGAACGTTTTCGGACGGCCTCGCGCCGGCGGATAGAACACGCCGTTCCAGGTGCCCTTGCCGGTCGGATAGTTCCACCCCGACGTCCCGATCCGCAGGCTAGAGCTTGCCGTATTGATCCTTGTCGAATCCGAAGACTACCTTCGACCCTTTGATCATGATCGGCCGCCGGATCAGGTTGGGGTTCTCCATCATCATCGCGATGGCTTCCTTCTTCGATTTCGGCAGCGGCCGCTCCTTGAACACCGGGCTTCGCGTGCTCACGAAATCAAGAAAGCGATCCGCGTCGATGTGCTTCTCGAGGAACTCGCGAGACGGCGGCTCCTTGTTGATGTCGATCTGATTCACGTCGATGCCCGCCGTATCCAGAAAACTTCTGGCATTCTTGCAGGTCGTTCACGTGGGCTTGGTATAGAACGTCGGCTTCGCCATAGCGGTAGGATAATAGAAACCGTCGATGTTGACGATCAACGAGATTTTTCATTCGATTCAGGGCGAATCGACGCACGCGGGACAGCTCTGCGTGTTCGTCCGGCTGACCGCGTGCGACCTCCGCTGCACGTGGTGCGACACACCCTACGCGTTCCACGAAGGGCGCAAGATGTCGGTCGACGAGGTCGTTGCCGCGGTCGAGGCGTTCGGGTCGCCGCTGGTCGAAATCACGGGCGGCGAGCCGCTGCTTCAGGACGACGTGTACCCATTGATGGACCGGCTGCTGGCTGCCGGGCGTACAGTGATGCTGGAGACCGGCGGACACCGGCCGACTACCCGTGTGCCCGCGGCGGTGTTCAAGATCGTGGACGTCAAGTGCCCGGCAAGCGGCGAGTCTTCCCGGAACGACTGGAGCAACCTCGAGCGCCTCCAGCCCCACGACGAGGTTAAGTTCGTCATTCAGGATCGCGCCGACTACGATTTCGCCCGCGACGTGATCGCCCGGTACGATCTGCCGTCGAAAGTCGCCGCGGTGCTCATGTCGCCCGTACACGGTGTGCTCGATCCGAAATCCCTGTCGGAGTGGATGCTCTCGGATCGGCTTCCGGCGCGCCTGCAGCTCCAGCTCCACAAGTACATCTGGTCGCCAACCACGAGGGGAGTCTGAATTGGGTAATCGGTTAATCGGGCAATCTAGTAATCGATCGAATAGGTTAGCCAATCCCATAACCCAATTACCCGATTATCCAATTACCCAATGAGAGCTGTAGTGTTGCTGAGCGGTGGACTGGATTCCTACACCGCCGCGGCGATCGCAAAGGCGCAGCGCTTCACCTTGTTCGCGCTGACGATTCATTACGGCCAGCGGCACGCGCGAGAGATCGAGGCGGCTCGCGCCGTCGCGCGGGCGCTTGGAGCCGAACGGCATCTCGAATTGGAAGTAGACCTCCGCGCGATCGGCGGATCGTCGCTCACCTCGGATGCGGCGGTTCCGCGCGACAGAGATCTCCAGGCGACGGATATCCCCTCGACGTACGTGCCGGCACGCAACACGATCTTCCTTTCGCTCGCGCTTGGTTGGGCCGAGGTCCTCGAGGCGCGAGACATCGTCATCGGCGTCAACGCGCTCGACTACTCGGGTTATCCGGACTGTCGGCCGGAGTTCATCGGCGCGTTCGAGCGGCTCGCGGATCTGGCGACAAAGGCGGGCGTCGAAGGCGCCCGGTTCCGCGTGCACGCGCCGCTGCTCACGCTGGGCAAGGCCGATATCATCAGGCGCGGCCTCGAGCTGGGTCTCGACTACGGGCTGACGCACAGCTGCTACGATCCATCACCGGATGGCCGTCCCTGCGGCGCATGCGACAGCTGCGTGCTGCGCGCCAGGGGCTTCCGCGAAGCCGGCGTCGCCGACCCGGTCCTCATGGGCTAAGATCGCGCGATCTCCTTGCGCATCCTTACAGACCAGCCCATCCGTCGACAGGTACTTGTCATCACCAGCACGCTGCTCGTGGCGTTCATCGTCGCCGCGGGTTGGACGGCGAGCCGGTCGCGGAGCGAACACGCGGATCAGCTGCGAGACGAAGCGGCGTCGGTCGCGGTGACGGCCGGCAACTATCTCACGACGTATCTCGGCGGCCTCGACTCCATGGCGTCCGCGCTGGCGCGACACCCGGCGGTGATGTCGCTGGATCGGCACCAGTGCGACCAGCTCTTCGAAGCCGTTCTCCGCGATCAGCCGCTGCTCCTCAACATCGTGGTCAGTGACCTCGTCGGCGTCGTCGATGGATCGGCGCTGCCGTCGATCGCCGCGCACCTGTCGCCGACGGCCATGCCGTACGTGAACGAGGTGGTCCGTACCGGCAAGCCGCAGGTCAGCGAGATCATGACCGGACGGATCTCGAACCAGCCGACGATCGTGCTGTCGTATCCCGTCCGCAACGTTCAGGGCACGCTCGTCGGCGTGCTTGGCTTTGGCCTCAATCTGACGCGCTTCCAGACGTTGTTCCGCGACATCCCTCTGCCGGAGGGATCGGTCGTGACGCTGTCGGACAAGGAGAGCCGGGTGCTGGCTCGAAGCCGCGATGCGGAGCTGTACATCGGCAAGCCCGCGGATCCGCATCCCATTCCGCCGCGAGATGTGCCGCGAACCCAGGTGCGGACGGGGCTGGACAACATCGAGCGCTCCTACGGCAACGCCGTGATCGAGCGCGGCCCCTGGCTGCTGAGCGTCGGCATTCCCACCGACGTTGCGATGGCGCGCGTTGCGCCGCTGCTCCGGCGCAACTTCATGATCGTGGCGATCAGCATCGGCGCCATCTTTCTCCTGTCGCTCGGCCTGTCGACGGCCATGTCGCGCGGCATGAACAACCTTCGATCGGCCGTCCAGCTGATCGCCGGCGGCGACCTGTCACCGCCGGTACAGACGCCCGCGCCGAACCTCGAGCTGGCCGAGCTCCAGGACGCGTTCAGCAGAATGGCGGCGAGCCTGCGCGAAACACACGCTGCACTCGACCACCGCGTGGAGCAGGAGCGAAAGATGCGCGAGACGCTGCAGTCGCTGCAGCGACAAGTCGTCCGTCAGGAGCGCCTCGCCGCCGTCGGCGTGCTCGTGTCCGGCGTCGCTCACGAGCTGAACAACCCGCTGCAGGCCATTCTCGGGACGCTGGAGCTCCTCGAGCGCGATCGCGGTATCTCGCCTACGGTTCTCGAAGAGATTGCGTTCGTGAAAACGCAAAGCGGCCGCGCGCGCGAGATCATCCGCAACCTGTCCCGCTTCAGCAGCCAACAGGCCGGGCCGCCGACGCTGGTCAATCTCGGCGACGTCGTGAGCGAAGTGGTGCAGCTCCGCCGGCGCGATCTCGACTCGTCGAACATCGCGCTCACCGTCGACGTACAGGCCACGCGAAAGGTCTACGCCAACTTCACCGAAGTCGAGCAGGTCACGCTGAACTTCGTCATCAACGCGCAACAATCGATTGAGGTTGGGGGGCGGCCACGCGGGCGCATCCTCATCCGCGTCTTCGACGCCGGCAAGCGGGTGCGACTGGAAGTGCAGGACGATGGGCCCGGGGTCACGCCGGAAGACGAACCGAAACTGTTTCAACCGTTTTTCACGACGAAACCCGTGGGCAAGGGGACGGGGCTCGGCCTCTCGGTGAGCTACGGCATCATCGAGTCCTACGGCGGCAACATCGGACACCGGCCTAACGAGTGGGGCGGAGCCACGTTCTACTTCGAGCTGCCGGTCACCGATCCGTCGGCGCGAACGTCCTTCGCCGTCTCACAAAAGGGAACATCGAAACCCGATGACGGACCGCCTGTACTACCTCGACCCGTATCTCCGGGAGTTTGACGCCACCGTCTCGCGAGTCGATCGCCGCGACGATCGCGTGCTGATCACGCTCGACCGCACGGCGTTCTATCCGACGTCCGGCGGCCAGCCGTTCGACACCGGACGTCTCGGCTCGATGCGCGTCGT
>DASSGK010000194.1:0-5955 GCA_035693505.1 Vicinamibacterales bacterium | reverse complement strand
GGGTAACACATCGGTCGGCACGTTCACCGTAACGGTCACGACGTTTACCGTTCCCGGCACGGTGCAGCTGATCGCGTCGGCGACGTTCACGAAGAACGCTGCCGGCCAGTACGTCGCGACGATCACGATTCGCAACACGGGCACGGGCACGGCGAACGTCGTGCAGGTGTCGAGCGGGGTCTTGAACAGCACGGCCGGAGCGCCGTTCCCGCTGGTCTTCGGCACGGTCGCTCCTGGCGCGAGCGTCGTCCAGCAGATGACGTTCCCTCCTGGCGCGGGGACTGCCGGCTCCGGCAACGTGCTGCGGTTGTCCGTAGTGTGGACGGGCGGGGCGGCGTCGTTCTCTCAACGCGCTGTTCTGCCCTGAGGGGGAAGGTGAGGATTCCAATGGCGAAGCGTGCTCTCAACTGTCTCGTGCGCTCCACGCTGGTCGTGGCGCTCACGATCGTTTTCGCGGGCCGGGCCTCGGCTGATTCGATCGCGTTGTCGGATTTCCAGGTCCAGCTCGACCTGGACAACATGGTCGCCAGCATCATCGGAGGACTGGAAGCGCATTCCAGCACCGGCGATCCGGTTTTTCTCGACAGCCTCGGTGTGAGCCTGTCGGAAGGCTCGACGCCGCTCGATCTGTTCGCGGGGCCGACGCTGCTCGACGACCTGCCATTCTTCGCGCTGCCTTACCCGCTGGCGGATGGAGAGGTCGTATCGGCGACGACGCTGTTCCGGAGCACCGGCCTCACCGCGGGATCGGCGTATAGCGGGTCGTTCTCCTTTTTCGAGTTCACCCCCGACGGTGCCGAGACGCTGCTCTCTCACTCGTTCGAGTTCGCCACACCCGCGCCCGTGCCCGAACCGGCCACGATGGTGTTGACCGGCACAGGACTGGCGCTGGCGTTCGTCCGTCGGCGGCGCGCCGCGGCCCGTCGCCATTAGAACACGGTGTAGTGCAGGCCTTCAGGCCTGCCTGACACGGCGTCGCGTTCTACGACTTCGCTGGCGGCGCGAACGCGATCTGCGCGTAGTGGACGAGAAAGTCGCGCCACAGAAACCAGTAGTGGCGGCCGGGGATCTCACGATACGTCGTGTTGAACCCGTCCTTCTTCACGAGGTCCGACAGCGTGACCGTGCGATCGCGCGCCATGTCGGTGGTGCCCGCGCCCAGCCAGTAGAATTTCACGCCGCCGCCTTTCACGGCCTCGAGCTGCTTCTGAAACGTCTCGTCGACCGCCTGCGGCCCTGAGCTGAAGACACCGATGTAGGCGAACATCCCCGGGTTGTTGTTCGTCGCCGCGAGCGTATGCCCGCCTCCCATCGAAAGCCCGGCGATCGCGCGATCGTCTTTCGCGGCGAGCACGCGGAAGCGCTTCTCGACGAACGGCACGACGTCCTTCACGAGACTCTCGGGGTACGAACCGGCGTACGGCTGTGGCGCGGCCCCGCGGCCGCCCGGCGCTCCCACGCGTCCGCCCTGCTCCGCCTGAACCGGCGGCGGCGCCGGCGCCTGCACGGACTGCGGCGCGGGCGTCGGGCCGAACCCGAACCCTTGCGACACCGTTTGCGTCGCGTTGCCGTTCGGCATCACCACGATCATGGGCTTCGCTTTGTTGGCCGCAATCAGGTTGTCCATGATGATGTTCGCGCGGCCCATCGTGAGCCACGCATCTTCGTCGCCGCCCCCGCCGTGCAGGAGGTACAAGACCGGGTACTTCTGCGTGCTGGTTTCGTACCCGGGCGGCAGGTAGACCATCATGCGGCGGTTCGCGAGCTTCAAGGTCGGCGATGGATACCAGACCGCTTGCACCGTGCCGTGCGGCACATCCTTGAAGTCCCACCACTCGGATTCGGCCCCGGAGATCATCAGCAGATTGTCGTAGCGCGCGCCATCGCGCTGCGTCTCCGCGTTGTTCGGATCGAGCGCCTTCACGCCGTCGACCACGAACCAGTAGCCCCACAGCTGCGGCGCAAGCGGACCGATGGTCGTGGACCAGATGCCGGCCTCGTCCCTCGTCATCTTGAGGTTCGTGCCGCCGTCCCAGCTACCGTTGAGCGTCACCTCCGACGCCTTCGGCGCCAGCAGGCGGAACGTCACAGTGCGGTCGGGATGGATGTCCGGTGAATGCAGCGGCGCGGGGCGCGCGGCGGCGGGTTGCGCAGGAGCCTGCGGCTGTCCTGCAAGCGATGCCCCGATGGCCAGAGAGATCGCGGCGACGGTCCCCGACAGACGTGCACGACGGGAGATGTTCATGGCTGCCTCGCTGGGGCCGTATTCTAGACCCGGCCCGTGCGAGCCGCACACGAATGTGCTGCCGGTGAAATCGACACCGGTGCGAGTCACTACCTCGGCGTCAGCGATCGCCTATCGGCACGGTATTCCGCAGGGAGTTCCAAGCGCAACCGGGACGAGACTGCCGAGCAGGCCGTCCTTCTCGCCGTTCGGACCGGCGGTGAAGATAACGGCGTTGGCGCCGCCGCCGGCTTTGCCGTTGCCGACGCTCAGGCTCCACAGCCCGTCAATCAGAATCTTCTGCCCGACGGAATTGACGACCGGTCCCAGGAACTTACCGGTACTGGAATCGAACGCGTGAATGCGGCCGTTGCCGAAGTTGCCGATCAGAACGGCACCGGCGAATTGACCGAAGCTGGCCGGCGCCTGCACCAGTCCCCACGGTGAATCAAGGTGACCGTGTTCGGCAAATCGTGCCAGCATGTGGCCGCTCAAATCGAACGTGTTCACGATTCCGTGACCGTGGCCCGGCACATCATCGTGCTTCGCTCGATCCTGCTTTGCGTAGGTGACGAACAGCTTCCCGCCGGTGAGAACGATGTTGAACGGTGCATAGCCGTGCGGCAGATGCCGATCCGTGAATGCGCTCGCGGGAAGAGGCACTCGATGAAACGAGGCGTCGTAGACCTCCACGGTGCCGGCGCGGAAATTCGTCGCGTAGAGGAACGTCGCGCCCGCCGTGTCCGTGGCGATGGCGAGCCCTTTGTACACGGCGCCGTCCGCCACAGTCGGCTTCGCCGAGTTATCGACGGCGACGATGCCATAGGTTCCGGCGCGATTGGGATCGAAGCCCGGCGGATTGATGCCGGGATTCCAGCCGACGATCGTCCCGTCTTCGGTCGCAAACATGAAGAGGGCTGCCGCGCTCGCCGCGACGCCATTGCGGTCGACACCGGCAATCTTGAATTGCTGCGCGGCCGCGCTCGTGTTGAAGACAGCGCCGGTTGGCGCACCGCTCGTATTCAATGGATCGCCCGGTGCAGGAACGCTGACCACGAGCGGGGCAATGCTGACCGGACTACTGCCTCCAATGTTGTAGAGCGTCGACACTCCGCGGGCGTTGTCCGACACCCAGATCGGCGACGTCGGCGATTCCGCGGTGCCCCACGGATTCACCAGGTTCGGATCCATGACCAACGGATGATGCACGATGCCGAAGCGATCGACCAGGATGGCGGCGTCGGCGACGAAATCGGTGACCTGCACGACGACCTGGTCGTCGGCCTTGTCAACGCTTTCGCACCGACAGTCGCTTCGAGGAACCCGTTCCCGGAGCCTTCCGGAGCGGGCCAGAGTAACGCCGCGCCGATGACTGCTGTGGAAGCCAGAAAGAGACGAGTGCGGCTCATGAACATCCTCCTGCGGATATTCAGGATAGCGCCGACTCACTTGTTCATTCGGTAAAGAGTACCTAAGAGCTACTGTCGTTGTCGTCACCCGGGCACAGTCCTTACCGTTACGCAATGAAATCCTTACTTGTCTTGTCAGCGCGCTCAGGCAATCGTGCCGGCCGCCACGTGGCCGACAACGCGCGTGACGGATTAGGATCGTGAGTGCGTGGCTCACGAGACATGACCGGTACTGCCGGAGCCGTTGACCGTTCGCGCCAGACTGTGGCACGTCATCGGCCTCTTCCCGTTTCCGTTTCGGTGCGATCCGTTCGACCGGTACTCGGCTATCTCGCGGGTCGCGGGTACGACACGTCGACGATGCTGCGCGGCGTGGGCGTCAACCCGGCCGAACTGGACAATTCCGAAGCGCGGATCGCGCACGCGGCGGCCGTCAGTCTCTGGGACACCGCTCGACAACTCACCGGCGACGCGTGCATCGGGATTCATGTGGCCGAGGCTATTCGCCCGGGCATCTTTGGCGCGCTCGAATATGCGCTGCGGACGAGCGCGACTCTGGGCAAGGGAATCGAGCGGCTATGCCGGTACCACCACGTGTATCACGATGTCGCGGAAGTCGCCCTGACGCTGCGAGGTGAACGCGCAGTCCTGAGTCACCGCCTGCCGCTGCCTGGAGGCGCGCCGCGCGCAATCTCCGAGTTCATCCTGACCGGCTGGCTGGTCGTCGCGCGCCAGGCGACCGGTTCGGACTGCGCGCCGGCCGAGGTGCGCTTTCCCTTCCCCGAGCCTGCGGACACATCGGACCATCAGCGCGTGTTTCGCGCGCCGCTCCGCTTCAATCACGACCGAAGCGAGCTGGTCTGGCCGAGGCAGGTCCTCGATCTGCCGATGCTGGCCGCCGATTCGATGCTCCAGCCGATCGTCGAGGGCCAGGTCCGCGCAGCGCTTCAGAGCCTGCCGAGCGGCGAATCGGCGATCGACGCCGTCAGGGGCGTCCTGTCGCGGGAACTGTGCGATGGAGAGCCGACGCTCGAGCGTGTCGCCACGCGTCTTCACATGAGCGTCCGCACACTCCACCGCCGGCTGGAAGACGAGGGCGCCAGCTTTCGACAAGTCCTCGCCGACGCGCGACGCCAGCTGGCCGAGCGGCACTTGAGCGACTCCCGGCTGGCAGTCGGCGAGATCGCCTTCCTCCTGGGCTTTTCCGAACCGAGCGCATTTCGGCGCGCCTTCAAGCGATGGACCGGACTGCATCCAGCGGCGTTCCGCAGGACCCACTCGGGGGCCGGCGAGCCATCGACGGCCCGGTAAGGTCGCGCCTCGATTCGCCGACGTGACAGATAAAGTCCCCTCTTCTGTCATGTCGAATCATTCCAGGCTTCGCATCGAGCACATATCGTCGAACAGTGATCTGCGCGGAACGCGCGGCGCAGACGGAGGCGATATGAGACTGCAGACAATGGTGATGGCGGCGGCGTTGCTGGTTCTGGTGCCGGCGGCGGCGCACGCGCAATGGGAGATCGAGGCCGACCCGGTGGCGTATGCGTTGGGCGGCTTCTCGGCACATGTGGCCCGTGAACTGCCAGACGGACGGGAACGGCTGCAAGTCGGCATCTTTGGAGCGGATGTGCCCGCCTCGTTCCTCGGCAACGATGCCTTTACTGAAAGCTCCCGTGGCGTGACTGCCAAGTTCGACTACTTTGTCCGGAACAGGACGGCTGGATTCTTTGTCGGCGTCGACGGGGACTACTCGCGAGAACGCTTCGGGCTGAAGGCCACCGGAAACAGCACCGACAGGAACAACGTCGGCCTCGGACCTCGCGTCGGCTATCGGTTCGAGATCGGCCAACACCTGTACGTCACCCCCTGGTTCTCGGCGGCATACGAGTTCAACGTTCACGACGACGTCGTCTTGTCCGGGCAACGGTTCGACCAGCAGAAACACAGTCTGTTCGCGACCGTTCACGCGGGTTGGCGATTCTAGAAATGCGGCTCAGATCCGCACCGTGAGCTCGAGGCCGCCGGGATAGGGCATGGTGAGCGTACGCAGGCCGTTTCGCGGATCGTTCACGAACGCAAAATAATCCTCGTACGACTGGCGGAATGCCGTCGTGTTGTCAGCGAGGACGATCGCGCCCGGCCGCAGCAGCGGCGCGACGCGCTCGAGCGCGGGCCGCGCAATCTCGGTCCAGATGTCCATCAGCACGAAGTCGATCGGGCCGCTGACAGTTTTCAGGATCTCCCGCACGTCGCCCTCGTGCAGGTCGATCCACTGCGTGAGTCCTGCCTCGGCGAAGTGCGCGCGTGCGGCGCTGGCCTTGG
>DASSGK010000193.1:0-2525 GCA_035693505.1 Vicinamibacterales bacterium | reverse complement strand
CCGAGGGCCGCCAGGGCCACGATCGCACCGAGCCCGCCCTGGAGCACGCCCTCCATGATGAAGGGCCCCCGCACGTAGGCGTGCGGCGCGCCGACCAGGTCCATGATCTCCAGCTCGTCACGTCTTGCGAACAACGCCAGGCGAACGACGTTTGCGACGGTCAGCGACGCCGCGACGGTCAACACCAGCCCGAGGAACAATCCGACGCCGCGAATGATGTTGATCGCCGAGACCACCCGGGTCAGCCATTGCCGATCGTAGCGAACATCGGCGACACCAGGCATCAGCCGCATCTGCGTCGCAAGACCATCGACGCCGCTGCTCACGCCAGGTCCAGGCCGAAGCTTGACCTCGAGCGACGCCGGCAGCGGGTTTCCACCCACGCTGTCGACCGCAGCGGCCAGATCGCCGAATGTCTGCTTGAAGCGTGCGAGCGCGGCCGTCTTCGAGACGTACTCGTGCGACGCGATGAGCTCCCCAGGCGTCAACGCCGTCTCGAGCACCCGCCGCTCTTCTGCTGAGATGTCGTCCTTGAGATAAATCGACAGCTCGGCGGAATTGCTCCACTCGGCACCCAGCCGTTCGAGATTGGCGGTCACGGCAAGAAATCCGCCGAGGACGAACAAGGCCAGTGCAATCGTGAGCATCGACAGGAGACCCGCCCGCCAGCCCCGCCACAGGCTGGTGAACGCCTCCTCGAGCGCATACCGCCACGCGCGCACGTCAGGCGACCTCGACGATGCGCCCGTGATCGAGCGTGACCGAACGGCGTCCCACGCGCCGGATCAGCTCGCGATCGTGCGTCGCGACCACGACGGTCGTACCGCGGGCGTTGATTTCACGGAACAGGTTCATGATCTCGAGCGACAGATCAGGGTCGAGGTTGCCGGTCGGCTCATCCGCGAGCACGAGCTGCGGATCGTTGACGAGGGCGCGGGCGATCGCGATCCGCTGCTGTTCGCCTCCAGACAGCTCCTCCGGAAATGCGTTCATCCGGTGCTGCAGCCCGACCCACTTGAGGACCTGAAACGTCTTGCGCTGCTGTGTGGCGAGCGGCATCCCGAGGACGCGCATGACGAACGCGACGTTCTGAAAGACGGTGAAGCGCGGGATCAGCCTGAAGTCCTGAAAGACGAAGCCGACCGTGCGCCGGAACGTCTGCACCTGCGACGGGCTCAACGTCCTGAGGTCGCGCCCCAGCACCTTCAGCTCGCCCTCGCTTGGCAGATCCTCCCGCAGCAGCAGGCGCAGCAGCGTCGACTTTCCCGCGCCGCTCGGGCCGGTGAGAAAGACGAAGTCGCCTTTGTCGATGGTGAGCGAAAGATCGCGCAGCGCGTAGACGCCACGACTGTAAAACTTGGAAAGGTGATAGGTCTCTATCAACTTCGAGACGTTATATCACGCTTCGAGGGCGCGCTTGAGCAGATCGTTCACGCGTTTCGGGTTGGCTTTGCCGCCCGCGGCCTTCATCACCTTGCCGACCAGGAAGCCGAACGTCGTCGTCTTGCCGCCGCGGTACTGAGCCACGGGATCGGGATTCGCTGCGAGCACGTCCGCGATGAGCGCGACGATCTGCGCGTCGTCGTCAATCTGTGCCAGCCCTTCGGCGGTGACAATGTTGGCGGCGGTCAGAGTCGATCGGAACATCTTTTCGAAGACGCCCTTGGCCATCGATCCGCTGAGCGTGCCCTTGTCGACCAGCGCGATAAGGCCGGCGAGCCGTTCGGCGTCGAGCGGCGACGAGGAAATGTCGGAGCCCTGCTCGTTCAACGCACGCGCCAACTCGCCCATGATCCAGTTGCTCGCCGCCTTCGCGGGAGCTCCGGCTCGTACGGTCGCCTCAAAGTACTCCGCCAGGCCGCGGGACTGCGTCAACTGCGCGGCGTCGTACTCGGGTAGACCGAACGCCTCGATGAAGCGGCGGCGGCGGGCGCTGGGCAATTCGGGCATCGCCGCACGGATGCGCTCGATGCGCTCGGCGTCGAGGATCACCGGCGGCAGATCGGGCTCCGGGAAGTAGCGATAGTCGTGCGCCTCTTCCTTGCTCCGCATGGCGATGGTGCATCCGGCCGCTGCGTCCCACAGGCGCGTCTCCTGAACGACGCGGCCGCCTTCTGTGACGACGTCAATCTGACGCTTGATCTCGTGCTCCAGCGCCTTCTGCAGGAACCGGAACGAATTGAGGTTCTTCACCTCGGCCTTCGTGCCGAGCGCGGCCTCGCCGCGGCGACGCACCGAGACGTTGGCGTCGCACCGCAGGCTCCCCTCCTCCATGTTGCCGTCGTTCACGCCAAGCCACACGAGGATTGCGCGCAGATGGCTGAAGAATTCCGCTGCATCCGCCGCTGACCGCAGGTCCGGCTCGGTGACGATCTCGATGAGCGGCACGCCGCTGCGGTTGAAGTCGACGTAACTCTTGCGATCGGCGTCCGCGAAGCCTTCGTGCAGCGATTTCCCGGCGTCCTCTTCCATGTGGACGCGCGTGATCCCGACGCGGCGCCTCTCGCTGCCGGCCAGAAATTCGA
>DASSGK010000192.1:0-4644 GCA_035693505.1 Vicinamibacterales bacterium | reverse complement strand
CGTGCGCGGCGCTGCAGGTGACGGTCGCGCTCGAGCCGAACGTCGAGCGCGACGTGACGTTCAGGCTCGGCGCGGCGCGCGACGTCGACGAAGCGCGCGCACTCGTCGTGCGCTTCCGCGGCGCGAACGCGGCCCGCGCCGCGTTCGACGACGTGCGCGGTTACTGGCAGCAGCTGCTCGGCGCCGTGACCGTCGAAACGCCCGACCCCGCGCTCGACCTGATGTGCAACGGGTGGCTGCTCTACCAGGTGCTTGCGGCGCGCATGTGGGGGCGGAGCGGCTTCTACCAGTCGGGCGGCGCATTCGGCTTCCGCGATCAGCTGCAGGATTCCCTCGCGCTGCTGCACGCCGCCCCGCATTTGACGCGCGAGCAGATCCTGCTCTCGGCGAGCCGGCAATTCGTCGAAGGGGATGCCCAGCACTGGTGGCATCCGCCCGTGGGCCGCGGTGTGCGGACGCTGTGCTCCGACGATTACCTGTGGCTTCCATTCGTGACGGCGCGCTACGTGTTGACGACCGGGGATGCAGCGATACTCGATGAGCTCGTTCCGTTCCTCGAGGGTCGGCCGCTCAATCCCGGCGAGGACTCCTATTACGATCTGCCCACCCGCTCGGCCGAGGTCACCACGCTCTACGAGCACGGGATGCGCGCGATCCTCCACGGGCTGCGGTTCGGGGCGAACGGATTGCCGCTGATGGGTTCCGGCGACTGGAACGACGGGATGAATCTCGTCGGCATCGAGGGCAAGGGCGAGAGCGTCTGGCTCGCGTTCTTCCTCTGCGCCGTGCTCTCCGAGTTCGCCGCCGTAGCGCGACTGCGCGACGATTCGGCGTTCGCGCAGAAGTGCGACGACGACCGGGCGGAGCTCGTCGCGAACGTCGAGAAGAACGCGTGGGACGGCGCTTGGTATCGGCGTGCATATTTCGACGACGGCACGCCGCTCGGCTCCGCTGCCGAGAGCGAATGCCAGATCGACTCGATCGCGCAAAGCTGGTCGGTGCTCTCGGGAGTCGCCGATCCCGCGCGCTCGCGCGCGGCGATGGATGCCGTTGATCGGCGCCTGGTCCGGCGCGACGATGCGCTCATCGAGTTGCTGGCGCCGCCGTTCGATCATTCGTCGCATCATCCCGGCTATATCAGCGGCTACGTTCCGGGCGTCAGGGAGAACGGCGGCCAGTACACGCATGCGGCGGTCTGGGCGGTGATGGCATTCGCGGCGCTCGGCGACGCGCAGCGCGCGTGGGAGCTCATCACGATGATCAACCCGGTGAATCACGCGAATACGCCGGAAAAAACCGCCGTGTACCGCGTCGAGCCCTATGTGGTCGTCGCCGACATCTACGCGCTGCCGCCGCACACCGGGAGGGGCGGCTGGACGTGGTACACGGGATCGGCGGGCTGGATGTATCGATTGATCGTTGAATCACTGCTCGGCATCGAGCGCGTGGGCGACAAGCTGCGCGTCGCGCCGCGCCTGCCGGCGGATTGGAAGGGCTTCGGGTTCCGCTATCGCAACGGCCGGACGACCTACGACGTCACCGTGTCGCAGACCGCGAACTCGATCGAGGAACCCGCTGTGCGGGTCGACGGCGAATGGCAAAGCGACAACGCGATCACGCTCGCCGACGACGGCAGCGCTCACATCGTCGAGGTTCACGTGCGAACGGCGGCGCCTGATAGCGAGGCGCGATCCGCGGTATGATCGGCGCCTGTGTTCGCGTCCGGAGCGACGCGAAGGGAAGCCACGAAATGCCGTCGATCATCGCGCATCTGGCGCATGCAGGAATGATCGCGAGCGCCGCTGTCGTGCTCGCGCAAACCCCGCCGTCCGCATCGCGCGGCGAGCTGCTCTACAAGACGCACTGCATTTCCTGCCACACCACCGAAGTTCACTGGCGGGAGCGGAAACTCGCGACCGATTGGGCAAGCCTCGAGCGCCAGGTGCGGCGATGGGCCGGCAACACCGGGCTCGCGTGGAGCAATGAGGAGGTCGCGGACGTCGTCCGCTATCTGAACGCGATGTTTTACCGGTTCGCGGCTCCGTCGGTCACCGGCGCGGCGGACACGTTGCCCGAGCTCCTCGCGCGCAAGCCGTCAGCGCGAACGCAGTCGCGTTCCTGATTGTGTCGATCACGATCCTCGCCGGCGCCCATTCCCGGCGCAGACGCTGAAGCGGGGCCGGCTCCCCGGCTACTCGATCCTCGCGCTACGCGCGACCGTTCTGCCCGGACCGAAGACCTCGGCGACGGTTTTAGTCTCCGGAAGAATGTAGACGAGGGCACGCCGGTCAGCAAACGTGGGACGAATGTACGACTCGTAGAACGCGACCGGAACATTGATGCAACCATACGAGATGCGCTTGTCCGCGCTGGTGGGAGTCGCCAGCCGCTCGAGCCGGCGTTCAGCGGGGTTCGACGTGAGCACGCGGTGCATCGACACGCCCGCGTCGTAATCGACCCAAACCACGTCCTCTCCTCTCGCGTTGTGCCCGCGTTCGCCGACGAACCGGCCTGCCGGCGTCGTGCGCTCTTCAGGCAACACATCGGCAATTGCACGCTCGCCGATCCCGGTCACGGTGTCGTCGCCGATCGCGCCGCCCAGCAGAACCCGGGACGAACCGCGCCATCGCGCGGCCGGGTCGAACACGTGGACCATTGCTTCCTTCTTGTCGACGATGACGAAGGCTGCTCCCGCCGCGTCGCCGCTCGCCGAAATCCAGCCGACGAGCTCGCGAGCATCGGGCGACAGGCGATCGAATCCTTCGGACGCACGCTCGGCACGGCGCTCCTGTACCGCGATCGATGCTGGAGCGGATGTCGATTGTGGAGCGGATGGAAGGGAAACGAAGCGGAAGCCCGCAACGACGAGCACGCCGATGACGAGCCCGCGGAGGATTCCCACACCCACCTCCGAGCGGGCCATCCTCGATGCAAGGTTGCGCACGTTCATTTCAAAGATGTGAGTGGGTACCGCGATGTCTTGATGGCGTCTCGCTGAAGGATGCCGACGAAGTGCGGCCGGCAGAGATTTCCCGGCCGGCCGCATTCATCTCGAAGCTCGACGTCAATCAGTTACGGTCGGGGCGCGCCGTGCGTTCGGGTGGCATCGCCGCCGTCGAACCGGCCGAGCCCGCGGTGGCTCCGGTCGTGCTCGGCGGATTCGTCGTGTTCGGTGGAGACGTCGTGCTCGACTGAGCCATCGTCGTGCTCGAGCCCTGGTCGCTCGAAGCGGACGCGTTCGAACCTTGACCGCTGGTACCGGAGGCGTTTGAGCCTTGGCCGGTGCTGGAAGCGCTGGGCGCGCCTGAGCTGGAACCTTGCGCCGAGCTCGACGAACTCGAGGTATCCGACTGTGCGTAGGCGAAGCCGATCGCACTGACGAGCGCGATCGTAGCGATCGACGATCCGATGGATTTCATTGAAGTCATCATCAGTTCTCCTGAAAGTAAACGAGGCCCCCCCGTCCCTACTGACGGGGAAAGGTCGAATGATGATGGACGCATTCCTCCGCCTCGTGCATCAGGGAGTGTCGGCTTTGAAAGTAGGACTTCGCCTTCGGTAGATATGCGCGCCAGCGGATGTACTCGCGACAGCAAAAAGTACCGACGCGCGAGACGTGCGCTGCTACGTGCCGGCCCTCGCACCCGACGCGGCGACGGCGCCCGCGGCGAGAAACGCGTCGATCTCCGCATCGCTGTAACCGTTCTGGCGGAGCACTTCGCGCGTGTGCTCGCCCAGGAGCGGCGCGGGGCGCGTGATGCGCGTCGGCGTCTCGGAAAAATGGATCGGACAACCGAGCGCCTTGGTCGCGCCGGCCTGCGGATGAACGAGGTCCACGACCATCCCGCGCGCGAGCGTCTGCGGATGTGCGAGCGCATCGCCGATCGTGTGGACGGGACCGACCGGAACGCCGGCGGCGTCGAACGCGGCGATCCACTCGGCTTTCGTGCGCGTCACGAGCACCGCGTTCATCCTCACGACCAGCTCGTCGAGGTTCGCCATCCGAGCGGAGTTGGTCGCGAAGCGCGGATCGTCGCGCCATTCGGGGTGGCCGAGCACGTCGGCGATCCGCTCCCAGTTCGCCTGGTTCGCCCCGCCCACGTTGATCCATCCGTCGCTCGCGCGAAATGCCTGGTAGGGCGCCGTCAACAGGTGCGCCGATCCGCTCGGCCCCGGCGAAGTGCCGCTCGCGAAGTAGATCGCGGCGTGCCAGTACGTCTGCTGCAGCGCAGCCTCGAGCAGCGAAGTGTCGACGATCTGTCCCTGGCCCGTCCTGAGCTTGTGCGCGTACGCCGCGGCGATTCCCGCGACAGCGAGAATGCCGGCATTGATGTCGGCGACCGAGTTGCCCGTTTTCACTGGCGCGCGGCCGGGCTCGCCGGTGACCGACATCAAACCGGAGAATCCCTGCGCGATCAGATCGAACCCGCCCTTGTCTCCCAGCGGTCCGTCTCGGCCATAACCCGAGACCACGCAATAGATCAATCCGGGATTCGCCTGCGCGAGCACCTCGTAACCGAGGTCGAACTTTTCGAGCGTGCCGCGCCGGTAATTCTCGGTGAGAACGTCGGCGGTCGCGACCAGGCGCAGCAGGATGTCGCGGCCTTTGACGTGCTTCAAGTCCAGCGCGATCCCGCGTTTGTT
>DASSGK010000191.1:0-18094 GCA_035693505.1 Vicinamibacterales bacterium | reverse complement strand
CGACAAAGGCCAGCGCCAGCGGCTTCCAGTGCGACCGCGCCAGGTGACCAACCAGCGGCATCCCGGCGAGGGTCAGCAGCGGCCGCGCGGCCGTCTCCTTCGTCTTCGACCTCTTCTTCTCCTTCGTCACGTCAGAGCCAGTTACACATCACTTCATGAACCACTCGAAGCCTTCACGTACGACGGCCGGCGTCACGCCGTGCCGGCCCTCGTATTCGCGGTACGTCACGTCGTACCCGAGCGACTTCAACCGCGGCACGAATTTCCGGCTGGTCACGTCGATGGGCATGATCGGATCGCTCAATCCGTGCGAGATGAAGATCTTCGGCTTGCCGTGCACTTCCGCCGGCTGCATCACGCCGGGCGAGAACGCCATGATCTTGCCGAACGTGTCGCCGGTCCCCAGGCCAAGCGACAGCGCATACGACGCACCGTCGGAGTGGCCGGCGATCGCCATGTGCTTGCGATCGACGTTGCACCGCGCGTAGGTGTCTCGCAACGCCGTGCCGATGAACTCCACGTCCTCGCCATAGCCGTGGACAAGGAAGTCCCAGGTCGCCTCGTCGCGCGAGTCCGGCGCCAGCACGATGATGCCGAGATCGTCTGCCACGTCGAAGGTATAACTGACGCCAAGCCCGGTGCCGCCGGCGCCGTGGAACATCAGGACGAGCGGTGTCGCGACGTCGGGTTTGTAGTTCTTCGGGACGAACAGCACACCGTCACGATCCGAGCCGAGCTTCAGCGGCTGCTGGCCGATGCGAACGGGATCGGCGCCTTCAACGGGCCAACCGTGTCCGAGCGCCGCGACGGCGCCGGTGGCCGCCAGAAACATTCGCCGGGTCATCATCGTCATGTCCCGCGCATGTTAGCGCATACTACGCGTCATGATCCGCATCATCAGGACCGGTCTCGTACCTGTGGTTTTCGCGCTCGCGTGGATCGCCCTGCCCGTGACGCCCCGAGCGGAGCAGGCTCCGGCGGGAAAGCTCGCCGCCGCGATCGCTGACGTCAACAAGCTGTTCGAGGCTTACATGGCCGAGCGGCACGTGCCTGGGGCGGCGTGGGGCGTGATCATCGACGGTCAGCTGGTGAGCGCCGGAGCCTCCGGGATGCGGGATGTGGAGTCGAACGCCCGGGTCACGAGCGACAGCGTCTTTCGCATCGCGTCGATGACCAAGAGCTTTACCGCGATCTCGATTCTGAAACTGCGCGACGAAGGCAAGCTGTCGCTCGACGATCCGGCGGAGCGCTACGTGCCGGAAATGGCCGGCATGAAGTACGCGACGAGCGACGCCCCGAAGATCACGATCCGTCATCTGCTGACGCACGCGGAGGGTTTTCCGGAAGACAACCCGTGGGGCGACCGTCAGCTGGCCGACACCGACGAGCAGCTCTCGCAGATGCTGCGCCGGGGCATCCCGTTTTCGAACGCCCCAGGCATCGCCTACGAGTATTCCAACCTTGGCTTCGCGATTCTCGGCCGGATCGTCTCGAACGTGTCGAAGGTGCCGTATCCGCAGTACGTGGCCACCAACATCCTCAAGCCGCTCGATATGACCTCGACCACGCTCGAGCCATCGGACGTGCCGGCCGATCGACTGGTCCACGGTTATCGATGGGAAGACGAGCGCTGGAAGAACGAGCCGCTGCTGGCGAACGGTTCGTTTGGATCGATGGGAGGGATGCTCACGTCGGTTCGCGATCTCAGCCGCTATGTGGCCATGTTCCTGTCGGCCTGGCCCGCGCACGATGGTCCGGAGACCGCGCCCATCCGCCGCTCGTCGCTCCGCGAAATGCAACATCTCTGGTCGCCGGCGCCTTCAGCGGTGACGCGCGATCGGGCGACGGGCGCTGTGCAACTGACGTCGGGCGGATATGGCTACGGCCTGCGCGTCGCGCAGAACTGCACGTTCCGCACGATCGTCTCGCACACCGGCGGGCTGCCGGGATTCGGATCGGTCATGACCTGGCTGCCCGACTACGGCGTCGGCATCGTCGCCTTCGGCAACCTGACGTATACGGGGTGGGGCGGCGTGGCGACGAACGCGCTCGAAACGCTGGTGGCGAAAGCTGACTTGCGTCCGCGACAGCCGGCGGCGTCGCCGGCCCTCGTCGATGCGCGAGACAAGGTGTCGCGGCTCGTCGCCAGCTGGGACGATCGCCTTGCCGACAGCATCGCGGCGGAGAACCTGTTTCTGGATCAGACCAAAGAACGCCGGCACGCCGAACTTGATCGACTCCGCGCCTCAGTCGGCGCGTGCACACCCGGAGCCGGGTTCGACAACGTCGAGAATGCGCTGCGGGGGTCGTGGACGTTGAGCTGCGACAAGGGAAAGCTGGAGGTCGCGATCACGCTCGCGCCAACGAATCCGCCGAAGGTGCAGTTCCTATCGGTCCGCGCCGCGTCGAGTGCGCCGGCGCGGACCAATACGTGTCCCTGAAGTTCAGAATCCGAATCTCATTCCAACCTGCGCTTGTCGCGGCTGGCCGCCGCCATACAGCGTCGTCAACAGCAGGAAGTTCGTGCTGCGGCGATCTGATGTCGGGTTCACGAAGTTCGCGCGATTCGTCAGGTTGATCACATCGATCGTCAGGTCGAGCGTCTTGGCCTGGCCCGCCCTGAACCGCCAGCCGACTCGCGTATCGAGCTGCATGTAGCCGGGACCGAACGCGCCGTTGCGTCCGCCTTTGTTGTCGACGGTGATCGCATTCGGGCCGGTCCCCGAGAAGGTGCCGGCCGGCAGCGGATCCATCAGGATGCCGTTCCTGTCGGGATCGCTGCTCGAATCGTACAGGCTGAACGCGAGCCCGCTCAGCATCCGCAGCGTTCCGCTCAACGTCATGCCGTGCGTGTGCGGCACTTCGGCGATCCGGCCGGCCAGCACCAGGTTGTGGCGACGGTCGAAATCGGTCGGACCCTGGCCGAGATCGAAGTTCGGGTTGTTGAGCACCTGATAGTTGTTCGTCGCGGCCAGCGAACCGCCGAAGTTCCCGCGCGAATTGGCGAGCGTGTACGAGGCGCGGGCGCTCCAGTTGTGCGAGTCGCGTTTTTCCACGATGACGTTCAGCGCGTCGTACAGATACTCGCCGATGTTCTGCCGCTGCCAGACGTTGGTCACGTAGTTCGGATCGACGCGGATGATCGCGCCCGAAGCGGTCGTGTTGACGCGAAGCCCGGGGTTCAGGTTCTCGAGCATCCACTGATCGCGGGCGATCGTGTGGACATAGTCAGCGCTCACCGAGAGCGCGGGGCCGAGTTGCCGCTGGAAGCCGGCGCTGATCTCCTGCGTGTGCGGCTGGACGCGATCCGGCGTGTCGAGGTACACGTCGCCGGTGTTCCGCTGATTCGATCCCGGCGGGTACAGCGAGTTGAGCAGGGCATAGTTGACGGTCGGGCCGTTGGCCAGCATCGGGTTGGTCGGCAGCTTGCCCGCGCGCGGGCCCGGATCGATGTTATCGGCCGGGAACTGCACGGTGACCGACGGGACGATCGCGCCCGCCGTCACGTAGTTGACCAGCTGGCCGAAGTTCGTCTTGTCGTAGAACAATCCCCAGCCCGTGCGGATCAGGGACTTGCCTTCGTCCATCGTGTAGGTGAAGCCAACGCGCGGCGACACGTTGTTCTTGTCGACAGGGTAGGCGTTGGGATCGGTGAACGCCGGATTGTTCGACTCGTCGAGCGGCGTGAAGTCGACGTCGTAGCGCAGGCCCAGGTTCAGCGTCGCCCGGTTCGAGACGTGCCACTTGTCTTGAACGAAGCCGGTGTAGGCCCACTGCGTCATCTTGATGACCTGATCGGTCGGCGCCTGGATCGTCAGGCGTTCCGGGTAGGTTGACGGCACGGTTGGATTGAACGAGTTGTTCGACGGAATCACGAACGTCCCGTTCAATTGCGCGTTGTTCTGGTAGTTCCACTGCACGTAGTACATCTGGAAGCCGAACTTCATGTCGTGCTCGCCGGTCTTCTTCGTCGGCACGAACCAGCTGAAGGTGTCGGAGAACTCCGGCGCGTCGGTGATCCAGTGAGTGCCCGCATTGCGAATCCCGTCCTGGAACGTCAGATACGTCAGGTTCGGCCCCTGCGTTCGCATGTTGGTCTGGTTGAGCGAGACGCAGTCGCTGAAATCGGCTTCCCACATCGGGAAGAAACCGGTGAGGTTCTGCTTGCAGCCCGGAAACCCGTTGGGCGCGAACCGATCGTCCTCGCGCGTCAGCGACAGGCGCATGGTGTTCACGCGATTGGTGGCGAGGACCGAGTTTAAGGAGATCAACCCGGTATCGTCGCGATCCCATTCCTGCTGCGCGGCGGTCAGGGTGACGGCGGTGTTGTTCGTCTGGTTCTGCTGCGGAGACCATTCGGTAATCCAGCGCGCGCTCCAGCTGTGATTCGCGTTGATCTGATGATCCACGCGGTACACCGTGTCCCACACGCGCGTTTCGGTGACCGTCGTGTAGTTCAGATCCGGCCGCGCGGGAATCTGGATGGTGCGTCCCTCGTTCAACTGCACGCGCTCGACGTCGGCGAAAAAGTGCAGCTTGTCCTTCACGATCGGACCGCCGACCGAGCCGCCCCACTCGTTCTTGTGCGCGTCGGCCTTGTCCAGGTTGTTCTGCTCCTGGAAGAAATCCTTCGCCCTGAGTCCCTTCGTGTAGAAGTACTCGAACGCCGATCCGTGAAGCCTGTTGGTCCCCGACTTGATCACGGCGTTGACGATGGCCCCGGAGGTGCGGCCGAACTCGGCGTCGAACTGTCCGGTGAGCACCTGGAATTCCTGCGCCGCGTCGAGCGGCACGCGCGCCTGCGCGCCGTTGTTCTGGCCCAGATAGTCGTCGTTGTCCCACGCGCCGTCCACGAGGTAGCTGTTGTTGCGCGAGTCGACGCCGTTGGCCGTCAGGGTGTCCGATCCCCACGACGCAAGATTCGCGGTCGGGACGATGCCGGGCAGCATGCCGGCGAAGTAGGTGAAGTTCCGGGCGATCGTCGGAATCTCGGACAACTCTTTCGTGGTGATGTTGCCGCCGATTTCTTTCGACGTGACGTCGATGATCGGCGAGTCGCCCGACACCGTGACGGTCTCCTCGATGCCGCCGAGCTCGAGTTTGACGTCGACGCTCATCTGATTGCCGACGGCGAGCATGATGTCGCGGCGCACGAATTTCTTGAAACCGTCGAGTTGTGCGGCGACCTGGTAGCGGCCGGGCGGGAGCGCCGCCATGAACCACGAGCCGTCCGCGGTGCTGGTCGCCTCACGGAAATTTCCGGACTCCTGATTGGTGACGGTCACCGTGACGCCGGGCAAGGCGCCCGTCTGCTGGTCGGTCACCCGGCCACGGATTTCCGCTGTGCCCTGCTGAGCGGTGGCAGGCCGGGCCACCATCAATAGTGTGAAGAGAATCGCCGCCGAGCGAACGCAGTGTCTGCTCATCCCGGGCCTCCTTCGTCTGGTCGCTGTCATCCCCGCGAAACTGCTGCGCGAGCGATCGCCAAGAGCTACGAAGCCGTGCCGAGAATGATCCGGGCGTCGAATAAATCGTCGGGAGTATGAATCCGGTGGTTCATGCCCGCAAGCACAAATGGCGCGCTCAGCCGTTGCTACCTCAGAGGTCCCGTCTCAGAGGTTTCGTCTCAGAGGTCCCGTCTCAGAGGTCCCGTCTCAGAGGTTTCGTCTCAGAGGTCCCGTCTCAGAGGTTTCGTCTCAGAGGTTCCGTCTCAGAGGTCCCGTCTCAGAGGTTTCGTCTCAGAGGTTCCGTCTCAGAGGTCCCGTCTCAGAGGTCCCGTCTCAGAGGTCCCGTCTCAGAGGTTTCGTCTCAGAGGTTCCGTCTCAGAGGTTCCGTCTCAGACTGCCCGTCATCGTCACGATGGAGATCGCGTTTGCGTTTGAGGTTAGAGAGGACAGCTGAGGCGGATCAGCTCAGCGAAAGCACTGAGCAATCTGGTAATTGGGTAAGCTGGTAATTGGGTAACCTGGGAATTGCGTAACCGGGTAATTGGATAATCTGGTAATCGCTTTGCTCAATTACCAGATTACCCAATTACACATTCACCAGATTACTTCTTGACGTATTTCTTGACGGCCTTCGGCCCGACTTCCGCGCCGTAGATGTTGCCGTCCTTGTCGACCGCCACGCCTTCAGCCGCGCTCGTGCCGCGGAACGGCGTCGCATCCTTGTTGGAGCCGGTCTCCGGGTCGGGGATGAAGCCGACGATCTTGCCGTCCTTCAGGCTGCCCCAGCGGATCCCGCGCTTCCATCCGTAGTGGTTCTGCGACACCGACTCCGACTCGGAATCGGCCGAGTAGAGGATGTCGTTCTTGATGAAGAGGCCGCTCGGCCGGCTCCACTGCTTGTATTCGGTGATGTACTTGCCGTTCTGATCGAAGACCTGCACGCGGTTGTTGTTCCGATCGCCGACATAGAGCTGGCCCTTCGAGTCGAACGCGAGCGCGTGCGGCTGATCGAAATCGCCGGGGCCGGTGCCCAGCTTGCCCCACTCCTTGATGAACTTCCCGGTCTTGTCGAACTTGAGCACGCGGTTGTTCCCGGCGCCATGGCCTTCCGAGACGAAGATGTCGCCGTTGGGCGCGGTGATGACGTCGTTGGGCTGATAGAAATAATCAGGCGAGGCCGCGCCGCCCGGCTTGCCGAGCGTGAGCAGCACCTTGCCGTCTGGGCTGAACTTGAACACCTGATTGCCATGCGTCGCTCCCGGACGCGGACCAATCGGACCGGCCGGTGCCGCCCCGCGTCCGCCTTCCGCTCCCGCCGCACCGCGGCCCGCTCCGCCCGCTCCGCCCGCCCCGCGCGCCGGAACCGGCGCATCGTCTTGTCCGTCGGTCACCCAGACGTTGCCGTCCTTGTCCACGTGGATGCCGTGCGGGAAGATCAGCAGCCCCGCACCGAAGCTTTTCACCAGTTTGCCCGATGAATCGAACTTGAGCACCGACGGCAGATCCGACATCTTGCCCGTCGTGCGATCGAGGCACGAATTCCCGGATGGCGTGTGCGGACCGCAGCGCTCCGCGACCCAGATCGATGTGCCGTCCTTGTCGATGTCAACGGCGCTCGTCGATCCCCACGTCCGCCCGTCGGGCAGCTTGAAGTAGTCCTTGATCGTGTTGTAGTTGTTCGGCGCGTCGTTGGTCGGCTGGCCGGCATCCTGCGCGACGGCGAGGACCGGCACGACGAGCAGCGCGGTGAGTAATGTGTGACGGGCGTAACGCATGAAAGCTCCCTCCTCAGGGTGTCGGCATTATAAGTGCATCGAGGGGTGCCACGTTCCTGGTTCTAGGTGCTTGGTGCGGCGCCCTGAACTCTGAACCCTGAACCTTAAACCCCGAACCCGACGCAACACATATAATCCTGCCATGACGAAACTCGCGTTCGCGACGTGCGTGCTGGCGATGGCGGCGCTGTCGTTCGGAGACGACAGCGAGCACCTGCTGACGATCGATCATTACGTCCGCGTCAAGTCGACGGTGCCGGCGATCGCGGGTCAGGACGTGCCGATCTACGTCCGCGAGCGCGTCCAGGCGGGCACGGCGCTCCGTAGCGTGGCGAGCTCCGATCGGGTCGCGCTCTTCGTCCACGGCGCGGGCACGCCCGCCGAGGTCGCCTTCGACGTGCCGCAGCGCGACTACAGCTGGATGGCGTACCTCGCCACCGCCGGCTTCGACGTCTTTGCGATGGACACGACCGGCTACGGGCGGTCGAATCGTCCCGCGGCGATGAACGATCCGTGCAACCTCGCCAGGGATCGCCAGGGCGCTTTCGTCCCCAGCCTGATCCCGGCGCCCTGCGCGGCGAGCTATCCGCATGCGTTGACGACGATCGCGTCCGACTGGAACGACATCGACGGCGTCGTGAACTACATCCGCGCCTTACGCCATGTGGACAAGGTGAGCCTGCTCGCCTGGTCGCTCGGCGGCCCGCGCGCCGGCGGGTACACCGCGCAGCATCCCGAAAAAGTTCATAAACTCGTCCTGCTCGCTCCGGCCTACGGACGCAACGCATCGAGCACGCCGCCCGCCCAGATGCCGCCCGACGGCGTCCCGATGAACACGCAGTCGCGCGAAGAGTTCTATGCTAACTGGGACCGTCAGGTCGGCTGCCCGGCGCAGTACGAACCGGCCGTCGGCGACGCGGTCTGGTCGGCGATGCTCGCGTCGGATCCGGTCGGCGCGACATGGGGACCCGGCGTTCGACGTGCGCCGCAGACGGCGACGTGGGGGTGGAATGCATCCGCGGTCGCGAAGACGCAGACGCCAACAATGATGATCGCCGGACAGCACGACAAGCAGGTCTCGCCGGATCGCGTGCGGGAGCTTTATGCCGATCTCGCCGCCCCGCAGAAACTGTTCGTGGATCTGGCGTGCTCGTCGCATAACGCGATGTGGGAAAAGAACCGCCTGTTGATGTTCAAGGCCTCGCTCGACTGGCTCACGACCGGATCGGTCAACGGCATGAAGGAAGGCACGCTGCGCCTGGGATATTGATGGCCGATCGGTTGCAGCCGGTGCGCTCGTGGACGAGACGCCCGATCACGCACGCGCTGATCGGCGTGGCGCTGGTGGTCTCGATCGTCTCGGCGAGCGCCTATGCGCAGCGGCGCTTCTTCGACGGCTTCGGCGCTTCGCGCGGGAACTTCAAGCCGTATCCCAACACCGCGTACGACGGCCGCTTCAACTTCGTCCGCGTCATCTACGACTGCGACCTGAGCGGTTATTGGTATCGAGGCCTCCCGTCATGGGCGCACGGCTACCCGATGGCCGAGCGGAACCTCATGAAAATCATGAATGAGGTCAGCTATTTCGGGGCGCAGGAGACCATCAACACCATCACGCTCGACGATCCCGAGCTGTTCCGTTATCCCGTCGCCTACATCATCGAGGTGAGCTGGTGGCAGATGACCGACTCGCAGGCTGCGGCGTTGCGTACCTACATTCAGAAAGGCGGCTTCGTCATCGTCGACGACTTCAAGGCGGAGGGTGATTTTGGCAGTCCGGGATGGGGACCGTTCGAGGAGAACATGCGGCGAGTTCTCCCGGGCGTCCGGTTCGTCCCGATGAGCGCGGCGCACCCCATCTTCCACTCGTTCTTCGAGATCGACAACCTCGATGTGATTCCGCAGGCCTACAACGCCGGAAAGCCCTACTTCTTCGGCGTCTACGAAGACAACGATCCCTCGAAACGTCTGCTGATGATCGTCAACTACAACACCGACATCTCTCAATACTGGGAATGGTCGGGCACCGGCCTCCGCCCGATCGACGACACGAACGAAGCGTACAAGCTCGGGGTCAACTATTTGTTCTATGGCATGACTCACTGAGCCGTTTCCGCCGCGATATGACTTTGTGGCGCGCCCCTTGCGTCCACAGGGCGGCGGAACATGACTTGGAATCGCAGTGTCCTCCTTGGAAGCCTTCTCGTCACGGCTGCGCTGTCTCTTCCCGCGAACGCCTCAGCGGAAGAGAAGTTGTGCGACGCCTCCTCCACCGACTGCCGCGCGCCGCTGCTGGCGCTGATCAATAACGAACACCAGGGTATCGACGTCGGGGTCTGGTTCTTCAAGGACAGCCGATTCATCACCGCGCTGATCAACGCGAAAAACCGAGGCGTGCCCATCCGCATCATCATGGATCCGCGCGCCAACGCGCAGTATTCCGAGAACGGGCCGCTGCTCGACAAGCTCTCGGCCGCCGGGATCCCGATGCGGAAGCGCATCGCCGGCGACATCTGCCACTGGAAGCTGATGATCTTCGCCGGGCAGGGCGTCGTCGAGTGGTCGGGCGCGAACTTCAGCCCGACGGCGTTCGTGCCGGTGACGCCGTATCAGAACTACGAAGACGAGGTCATCTATTTCTCCGAGCAGCTCCTGCCGTCGTTCATGACGATGTTCGACAACATCTGGACGAACACGAAGGACTACGCGAACTACGCGAACGTGCCTCCGACGCTGGTGCGGAACTATCCGACCGCGCCGCTCGACCCGCGGCTGAACTTTCCGCCGACCGACAGCTATCAGGATGCCCTCATCCCGCTCATCGATCGCGAGCCGGCCGGCGGCTGGATCGACGTCGATATGTATCGGATCACGATGGCGCGGCCTGTCGACGCCCTGATTCGTGCGGCGTCCCGCGGCGTACGCATCCGGATGTACCTGGAGCCGAACGAATACACGAACACAGCGCGGCCAGGCAACAAGGTGCAGATGGATCGCCTGGTCGCCGCCGCTCAGCAATACCCGGGCACGATCGAGATCCGGATGCGCAAGCATGCGGGTCTCAACCATCAGAAGACCATCTGGCTGCACATGCAGCATGTCGTGGCCTTCGGCACGTCGAACTGGTCGGATGCGTCCGACGACAACCAGCTCGAAGCGAACATCTTCACGGACAAGGCCCCCGGCGATCCGTTGAACGACTTCCTGTTCACGGAGCTCGGCAAGGTGTTCGAGCGGAAATGGAACAATCTGGCGCCGGATGGCTCGATTGAGACGGTCGCGTGGAGAACGCCGACGCTGCCGCCGCCGAACGAGCCGACCACGTGCGGCGATCCGAACGCCACGAACTTCGGCGGCCCGCTGCCGTGCACGTATCCTCCGCCTCCGCCCCCGCCGCCGCCACCACCTCCGGGTGCGAAGACGATCGTCGTCTACCCGGCCCATGGTGTGGTCATTGGCGCCGCCTGGCAGCTGACAGCGGATCCGACGGCAGCCGCGGGCAAGGCGGTGTGGAATCCAAATGCCAACAAGGCGAAGGTGAGCTCACCACTAGTGGCACCGGCGAGCTATGTCGAGCAGACGTTCGACGCGTTGGCGGGAACGGCGTATCACGTCTGGGTCCGGCTGAAGGCGGAGAACGATTCGAAATCGAACGATTCCTTCTACCTTCAATTCAGCGATTCGGTGACCTCGTCCGGTGCCGCGACCCAGCGCATTGGGACGTCGAGCGCCGCTGAATTCATTCTCGAGGACGGGCCCAGCGGCGGCGCCGAGAGCGGCTGGGGATGGGCGGACAACGGGTGGGGCCCGCCCGGCGCGCTGATCTATTTCGCCGCGAGCGGGACGCACACGCTCCGCATGCAGCAGCGCGAGGACGGACCGTTCGTCGATCAAATCGTGCTGAGCCCGGACACCTACATCACCAACGCGCCCGGACCGCGCTTCGCCGATTCGACCATCCTGCCGGAGGGCGCGTCCTCCGCCACGTGCACCGATCCGAACGCGACCAACTACGGCGGTCCGGCGCCGTGCCAGTATCCGCCGCCTCCGCCGCCGCTCGATTCCGCCACCATCGTCGTGTACCCGGCCACAGGAACGATGACCGGCAATTGGCAGCTGAAGGCCGACACCACCGCGGCGGACGGCGAGGCATTGTGGAATCCGAATGGCAATCAGGCGAAGGTGTCGCCGGCGCTCGCATCGCCGCCGAACTATGTGGATGTCGCCTTCGATGCCAAGGCCGGCACGGCGTACCACGTCTGGGTGCGGATGCGCGCGGAAAACGATTCGTTTGCGAACGACTCGATCCATCTTCAGTTCGACGACTCGGTCACATCGACCGGCGCCGCCACGCAGCGCATCGGCACGTCGAGCTCCGCTGAATTCGTTTTGCAGAACGGTCCGACCGGTCCGGCCGCTCACGCCTGGGGCTGGACCGACAACGGCTGGGGCGCGCCCGGCGCTCCGATCTACTTCGCGACCACCGGTTCTCATACGCTGCGCATCCAGCAGCGCGAAGACGGCGCGATGGTGGATCAAATCGTGTTGAGCCCGACGACGTATCTGACGAGTTCGCCGGGAACCCGCAGCAACGACACGACGATCCTGCCGGAGACCACGTCGACACCGCCGACCTGCAGCGTCACGCTGTCGCCGACGAACAATCAGTTTCCGGCGACTGGCGCAACCGGCAGCTTCGCGGTCACCACATCGGATCAATCGTGCACGTGGTCGGCGACGTCGACCGCGGCCTGGCTGACGGTGAACTCCGGCAGCGGTTCGGGCACGGGCAACGGCACTGTGACGTTTACGGTTGGGACCAACGATGGCGCCGCTCGCAGCGGAGCGATCAACGTCGCCGGACAGGCGTTTGCCGCGACGCAAGACGCGGCGCAGCAGGGTACTGGATCGGTCTGCAGCACTGTGACGCTGGACAGCACTGCGAAGACCGTCGGTGGCACGGAGGCCAACTGGATCATCACGGTGACGGCTCCGAGCTCGACCTGTACCTGGACGGCGAGCGCCGACGCGACCTGGCTGGTTGTGAAGAGCACGACGCCGACGGCGGCGCCCGTCGCCGGTTCCGGGACTGTCAGGGTGCGCGCGGTCGCCAACACGACAGGTGCGGCGCGAACCGGACATTTCACGATCAACGGGGTCGTCTATACGGTGAAGCAGCTGGCGGGGTAGCACCCGCGTTTTCGTTTATCCTAGGTCCATGAGCGTCATCGCGCTCACGGTCAATGGCCGTGCGCACTCGCTCGACGTCGATCCGGCCACGCCGCTCCTGTACGTGCTGAGCGACGATCTGGGACTCAACGGACCCAAGTTCGGCTGTGGCCTCGGTCAATGCGGCGCCTGCACCGTGATTGCGCGTGGACGCGCCGTGCGCTCGTGCGTGACCGCGGTAGGCACGCTCGCCGGCGCGGAGATCACGACGCTCGAAGGTCTCGGAACCCCCGACCGGCCGCATCCGATCCAGCAGGCATTCATCGACGAGCAGGCCGCGCAGTGCGGCTTCTGTCTCAGCGGCGTGATCCTCACGGCAAAAGCCTTCCTCGATTCGAACCCGAAGGCCAGCGAGGCAGACATCCGCCAGGCGATGTCGACGGTGTTGTGCCGATGCTTCGTCCACACGCGAATGCTGCGCGCCATCCAACGCTACGCCTCGTCGATCAGCAACGACGCCGGAAGGAAGGCGGAGTGATGGCGTCCCGCCGGGAGTTCCTGAAGAGCGGCGGCGCGTTGATCGTCAGCTTCAGCGCCTCGGCGGCATGGCTCGACCGCGCGTTCGCTCAGGGCCCCTTCGGCACGCAGGATCAACGGGTGGCGCGGCAGCTCGATTCGTGGCTCGCGATTGGTGCGGACGGCCGCGTGACGGCCTACACCGGCAAATGCGAGCTGGGGCAGGGGATCTACACGGCGCAGACGCAGCTGGTCGCGGAGGAGTTGTCGGTGCCGGTCGCACGGATCACACTGATTCAATGCGACACCTCGGTGGCGCCGGATCAGGGCACGACGTCCGGCAGCCAGTCGACGCCGACGAACTTCAACGAAGCCAACCTGGCGCAGGCGTGCGCGACGGCGCGCGAGGCGCTGCTGCGGCTTGGCGCCGCGCGCCTTGGCGTGCCGGTGGATCAGCTGACGATCGTCGATGGCGTCATCGGCGTCCAGGGTGATGCGTCCCGCTGGGTCGGATATGGCGACCTCGTCGGCGGGAAGAAATTCAATCTCACGCTCAGCCCAACGGCGAAGCGGAGGACGCCGGACACATGGACCGTTCTCGGCAAACCGATCCGGCGCGTCGACATGGCGGCGATGGCGACCGGCGCCTTCGAGTTCGTGCACAACGTTCGGCTGCCCGGGATGCTGCACGGACGTGTCGTGCGCCCGCCGTCGGTCGGTGCGACGCTGGCCAGCGTCGACGAAGGCTCTATTCGCGATCTCCCCGGCATCGTCAAGGTCGTCGTCAACAAGAACTTCGTCGGCGTCGTCGCCGCGAAGCCGTGGCAGGCGATCCAGGCGGCAGAGAAGCTGAAGGCGACATGGACGCCGGGTGAGAGTCTTCCCAGCCAACGGGATTTCTATGCGCACCTGAGAAGCCTGAAACCATCCCGCGACACGCTGCTGGTGAACTCGCGGGACGTGGACGAGTTGCTCGCGAAGGCGTCGGCGGTGTTGAAGGCCACCTACCTGCATCCGTATCAGATGCACGCGTCGATCGGCAGTTCGTGCGCCGTCGCCGACGTGCGCGATGGGAAAGCCACCATCTGGTCGCCGACGCAATCGGCGTATCCGACGCGCAGCGGCGCCGCCCGGGTGCTCGGCATTCCGGTCGAGAGCGTGCGCGTCATCTTCACCCGCGGATCGGGCTGCTATGGGATCAACGGTGCGGACACGGTGTCGTACGACGCGGCGCTCCTGTCGCAGGCCGTGGGGAAACCGGTTCGCGTGCAGCTGTCGCGCAAGGACGAAATGGCGTGGGAGAACTACGGCATGGCCTACGTCATCGATCAACGAGTGGGCGTCGACGCGTCCGGCGCCATCGTCGCGTGGGACTACGAGGGCTGGTCGCCGACGCTCGGCGGGCGTCCCGGGTACGATCGGCCGGGCAACGTGATCACCGGTCAGCTGCTGGGATTTCCGCCCGCGGCGTTCACGCCGCGCACGCCGGCCCCGGAGCCGGGTGGATCGCTCAACAACAACAGCAATGCGGTGCCGTCCTACATGGCCGGGTGCATCGCCGGGCGCTGCGGCGGCGCAGGGACGGTGAAGGGCGAGCGTGTGCTGTCGCACAGCGTCCCATCGCCGTTCTTCACGGGGCCGCTGCGATCGCCGTCGCGGCTGCAGAACACCTTCGCGCACGAGTCGTTCATGGACGAGATCGCGGCGCACGTGAAGGCGGATCCAGTGGCCTATCGCCTGCGGCACTTGAGCGATCCGCGTTTGAGCCATGTCGTGCAGGAAGCCGCAAAGGCCGCACGATGGGAGCCGCGCCCTTCGCCAAGGCCCGGCGCGGCGCGGACCGGCGTCGCGAGTGGCCGTGGGATATCGTGCGTCGCCTACGAAGGCGACAACGGTTATGTCGCGATGGTTGCCGAGGTGGACGTCGATCAGGCGACCGGCCAGGTGAAGGCGACGAAATTCTTCGTCGCGCAGGATTGCGGTCCGATTTCGAATCCCGACGGGATGCGCAACCAGATCGAAGGCGGCGCCTTGCAGGGGATGAGCCGCGCGCTTGGAGAAGAAGTGACCTGGGACGATCACAAGGTGACGTCGATCGACTGGCGGACTTTCCACAGCCTGACGCTCGGCGCGGCCATGCCGTCGATCGAAAGCGTGCTGATCAACAACACGAAAGCCGAGGCGACCGGTGCGGGCGAAACCGCGATCACGATCGTCGCCGCGGCGATCGGCAATGCGATCTTCGACGCGACCGGCGCCCGCGTCCGCGAAATTCCGTTCACACCCGAGAGAGTCAAAGCCGCGCTCGACGCCAGAGGATAAAAGCCATCCGCGGATTGCGCGGATTACGCGGATGCGTCGCCGGAACGTCCGGCGCCGGCCGCGGAGCGGCCGGACTGAGCAAGAAACGAACGGCGTGAACGCGAGCCATACGAACAATTGGGCTCGTGTTCACACCGTTCGCTTCTCGCTCACGCGCGGCTTCGCCGCGCCGCCGGACGTCAACTTCACCGGATCACGGGATCGTCCGTAAGATCGAGAACGATACGTTTGTACTGAAGGCTCGATGCGCCGAAGTTCAGTAGCAGTCCGCGGGTGCGACGAGCGACACGGAGATAGTTGATCAACTGAGCGACTTCGTTCGGCCCGATCGCATTCAGCGCTTTCAGCTCCACAAGGATCTCACCGTAGCAGGTGAAGTCCACGCGATAGAGCACCGGTAGGATGCGATTGCGGTACGTCACCTCGAGACGCGCTTCGCGAACGAAGGGTATCTGTTGGTGCTCCAACTCGATCGCAAAGGCCTCGCGACTCACGGCTTCCAGGAATCCGCAACCGAGTTCTCGATGGACGGTCATCGCTGCACCGATGATCTTGTACGTCTGCGGATCATCGAAGTCGGATCGCATTCCCATGGCACGGCCGAGTGCACACGCTGCGCCAAAGGGTGCCTGGCCAACTGAGAACAGCGTGCAATGTGCAATCGACGACCGGCGCCGGCCGCGGAGCGGCCGGGCTGAGCGAGAAACGAACGGTGTGAACACGAGCCCGAATGTTCGCGTGGCTCGCGTTCACGCCGTTCGTCTCTCGCTCACGGGCGGCTTCGCCGGGCCGCCGGTCGTTTGCATCCGATCGTCGTCTCAATCCGCGAAATCCGCGTAATCCGCGGATGATTCCGATCCGTTTTCACAATCGGAGTAGGATCGGCCCCATGAAGACAACCTGTCTAACGATGTTCTCGACTGCTGTCGCACTTTTTGTCGCGAGTGGTGCCGGTCTCCGCGCTCAACTCGCCGCGCCCGGCGAGTCCGGCGTGGTGATGGGGCATCTGCATCTCGCCGTCAAGGATCTGGACGCGCAGCAGAAGTTCTGGGGCCAGCTTGGCGGTACGCCCGTGCAGAACGGGTCGCTCGCGCTGATTCAGTTGCCCGGCACGTTCGTCATGCTGCGGAAGGCGGAACCGACCGGTGGCACCGTGGGATCGACGATCAATCACGTCGGGTTCCTGGTCAAGGACATCGCGCCGTGGATCGCGAAATGGAAGGCCGCGGGGTTGACGATGGAGCCGCAGGCGCGTCCGACGCAGGTCTACCTGATCGGTCCCGACGAGGTGCGCGTGGAGATTCTCGAGGACAAGACGATCGACGTGCCGCTGAAGATGCACCACGCGCACTACTACATCGCTTCGCCGCTCGAGACGCAGGCCTGGTACGCGAAGACGTTCGGCGCCGTTCCCGGAAAGCGCGGTCAGTTCGACGCGGCCGATCTCCCGGGCGTGAATCTCACGTTCGCGAAAGCCGACACGCCGACGGTCGGCACGAAAGGGCGGTCCCTCGATCATATCGGGTTCGAAGTGCGGGGCCTCGAGGCGTTCTGCAAGAAGCTCGAAGCCGGCGGTATCAAACTCGATCGGCCTTACACGCGGCTTCCGAATTCAAACACCGCGATCGCGTTCCTCACCGATCCGTGGGGCACTTACATCGAGTTGACCGAGAACCTGGCGCCGGCGAAATGATCCCGCGCCGCCCGGCGGGTGGCTCACCGGTTCGTCCGGCCGGCGGGCGACGGTTTCGTCCGCGGACGCTCGCGGCGGCGTCGCTTATCCTGACGATGACGGCCACGGTGAGAGTCGGCGCCTGGAACGCGCAGGGGCACCGGCTCGTGGCGCTGCTCGCCGGCGAGCGTCTGACTCCGGTCGCACGCAGGAACGTCTCGTGGCTGCTCGGTCCCGAGTCGCTGGCGGACGTATCGTCGTGGGCCGATCGATACCTCGACGGCAACTACCAGACGTTCTACTGGCACTTCGTCAACATTCCACCCGAGGCGGCGAGTTACGACCGCGATCGTGACTGTCCGAGGCAGCCGGGCGTGGCGGCCGGCGCGCGCGCCGATGCGTGGCGCGACTGCGCCGTGGATCGCATCGGCTACAGCAAGGCCCGGCTGGCGGACACATCGCTCGATCGTGCGGATCGCGCCATCGCGCTCAAGTTCCTGGTGCACCTGGTCGGCGATCTTCATCAGCCGTTCCACGCGCTCGGCGTCGGACACGGCGGCAACGACATTCCTGTCCGCGTTTTCGGCTCCGACACGTGCGGAAACAGGGCGTGCGAGCTGCACGGCGTCTGGGACGGCGGCCTCATCCAGCATCGCGGCCTCGACGACGAACACTACGTGACGGTGCTCCGCGATCTGATTGTTGGTCGCCGGTGGGAAAATCAGGCGCATGGCACGCCGGCCGAGTGGGCCATGCAATCGCAGGCGCTCGCCCGGGCCGCGCTGCTGCCCGAGCACGGCGCCGCCGACGAGGCGTACTATCGCGCACACATCGATGTCGTGGATCAGCGGCTGGCGTTGGCGGGCGTCCGGTTGGCGGCGATCCTGAACGAGCTCCTGACCAGCCCGCCGCCGCAAGGTTGAATCGATGGCGATCACGCTCAATGGCAGCGCGCCCCTGTTCGAGGTGTTCGACATGCCCACCTCGTTCGCGTTCTACCGCGACGCGATTGGATTCCAGGTCGTGGCCACCAGCAAGAAAATCGACACGGATCCCGCTGAGATCGGCTGGGCCTGGCTGCGCCTCGACGACGTTGATCTGATGCTCAACACCGCGTACGACGAGGGCAAGCGGCCGCCGGTCAGGGATCCGCGTCAAGTGTTCGGACGCGGCGTCTGCTTTTACATCGGGTG
>DASSGK010000190.1:0-5488 GCA_035693505.1 Vicinamibacterales bacterium | reverse complement strand
TCGCGCGACGACAAGGCCGCCGATCTCGACGGGTGGGTCACGCTCGGCAACGGGAGCGGGACGTCGTTCCGGAACGCGAAGCTGCAGCTCGTCGCGGGCGATCTCAATCGAGTCAAGCAGGCGTTCGGAGTCGCGATGGATCGGGCAGAGATGGTTGCGCAACGCGCGGCAGCGCCGGCGCCGATGGCGCAGGAAGCGTTCTCCGACTACCACCTGTACACGCTGGGCCGAAAGACGACGATCAACAACAACGAGACCAAGCAGGTGAGCATGCTGAGCGGCACCGGCGTTCCGGTCGACAAGCGCTACGTCGTCGACGGCCAGGCATTCTATTACCGGAACGGTCAGCATCCCGGCGCGCCGATCAGGGACGTCGTCCAGGTCTACTATCGGTTCAAGAACGAGGAGCGGGCCGGCCTCGGAATGCCGATGCCGGCGGGCATCGTCCGCGTCTACCAGGCCGACTCGAAGGGCGGCACGCAGTTCGTGGGCGAGGATCGCATCACGCACACGCCGAAGGACGAAGAGCTGAACCTCAAGATCGGCAACGCCTTCGACGTCACGTGCGAGCGCAACCAGATCGATTTCGAGAAGATCGCCTCGAACGTGTATGAGCTCGAGTACGAGATCACACTGCGGAACCACAAGACGACGCCGGTGACGGTGGACGTGAACGAGCCGATCGGCGGCACGTGGAAGATGATCCGGTCGTCGCACGAGTGGAAGAAAACGGCGGCGTGGGCGGCGGCCTTCGCGGTGCCCGTCGCTGCCGACGGCACCGTGGCGCTGAAGTATCGCGTCCGGGTCACGTACTGACCTGCGTTAAAATGGCGGCGTCAAGCGGTGGCTGTCAGAGTGGTGCGCAAGAAGAAGACGCCGGCGAATCATCACTCGGTGTACGTCGTGTACCTGCGGGATCCGAAAGGCGACGGCAAGGCCGGCTATTACGTAGGCATGACCGGCCTGTCGCCTGAAGAGCGATTCGAGAATCACAAGCGAGGCTATAAGTCGGCCAGCGTCGTGACGCGCTGCGGCGAGCGGCTGGTGCCGCGGCTCTACGAACACCTGAACCCGATGCCGTACGCAAAGGCGGTCGAGATGGAAGCCGCGCTCGCGGACAGCCTCCGTAAGCGCGGCTTCGTCGTATTCGGCGGACACTGATGCAGCTCTCGCTGACCTTCGAGTCTGACTTGCTCGTTGCGGGCCCTCCAGCCCTCAGCCCTCCAGCCCTTAGCCCTGCAGCCCTTAGCCCTGCAGCCCTCAGCCCTTCAGCCCTGAGCCCTGAGCCCCAACACTCCAGCCCCCAGCTCCCAGCCCCCGTCTTTGTGTTCGTCCGCCACCCCCGGGCCCGGCGATATCTGATCCGCGTGACGGACCAGGGCACGGTGCGCGTGACGATTCCGCGCAGGGGTTCCAGGCGCGAAGCCGAGGCGTTCGCCGCGCGCGAAAGCGGATGGATCGAGAATCAGCTACTGCGATGGCGCGAACACCGGACAGTGCACGATTCGTCTGCTACGTCGCATGATGAACACTCCGCCAATCATCGTGTGGTGATGGCGCGCGCCAGGCAGGAGTTGCCGCCGCGTCTGCTGGAGCTCGCACGCCGCTATGGTTTGACGGTCAGCCGCATCAGCATCCGCAATCAGCGGTGGCGCTGGGGATCGTGCTCACGCAGCGGCCACATCTGCCTGAACTGGCGGCTCGTCACGATGCCGGATGCGGTGCGCGATTACGTGCTGATCCACGAGCTCATGCACCTGAAGCGCATGGATCATTCACCGAAGTTCTGGAAGCTGGTCGCTGAGGCGTGTCCGGACTATCAGGAAGCGCGTCGATGGCTGCGAAAAGCGGCGCGCGATCGGTCGCAGGGCTGAAGCCCTGCGCCACTGGCGTTCCCGCTTCGTGTGTGGCGCACGGCTTTAGCCGTGCGACCGGTGGGCATGGCGGACGTTTTTAGCCGTGCGATCTAGTTCGCAGGCAGACTGGACAGCTGCCATCCGCCGCCGAGACCCTTCATCAGCAGCACGCTCGCGTTCATGCGGCGCGTCAGGATCCCCGCCGCCGTTCGCTGGTTGGTGAGCGCGGCGTTCTGCGCGACCGTGACTTCCAGATAGCTCGCCAGGCCGCCTCGGTAGCGGTTCGTCGCCTGCATCAGCGCGCGCTCGGCGGCATCGACGGCTCGCCGCTGCACGGTCGCCTCCTGGTCGAGGATTCGGAGCGCCGACAGTTGATCTTCCACTTCGCGAAACGCGACGAGGACGACCTGCCGATAGACGGCCGTCGCCTGATCCTGCTCCGCGCGCGCCTGGTCTGCCACGGAGCGCCGGCGGCCCGCGTCGAAGACGTTGACGAGCAGCGCCGGTCCAATCGTCCAGAACGCACTCGGGCCGCTCAGCAGGCTCCCGAGCGGACTGCTCTCGAAGCCTGCCGCGCCCGAGAGGATCAGCCGTGGGTAGAAGGCGGCGGTCGCCACACCGAGTTGCGCGTTGGCGGCCGCGACACGCCGCTCGGCTGCGGCGATGTCGGGCCGGCGTTCGAGCAGTTCCGACGGCAGACCGACCGGCACCGACGGCGGCGAATCGCTCATCGGCTTTTCCGCGATTGACAGTGCGGATACCGGACGTCCGATGAGGACCGCGATGGCATGCTCGAACGAGGCGCGGGCGACCGCGACGTCCACGGCCTGCGCGCGCGTCGTCTCCAGGACCGTTTCCGCCTGCGCGACGTCGGCTTGCGACGCGATGCCGCCCCGAAAGCGGTTCTCCGTCAATTCGAGCGCCTTCTCGAACGATTCGACGGCCGCATCGAGCAGCTGGCGGTCGCGATCGATGCCACGCAACGTGAAGTAGTCGAACGCGAGCTCTGCATGGATGCTGAGACGGGCCGTCTCGAGGTCGGCCGCGCTGGCCTGCGCCGCGGCCTGGTTTGCGCTGACGGCGTAGTGCAGCCGGCCCCAGACGTCGGGCTCCCAGGTGGCATCAACCGGCAGCAGGAAATCGTTGTACGCCTGATGGAACGAAGAGATCGCGCGGTTCGCCGACTGCTGGCCTCTCGCGGCCGAAGGCGCCAGATCGACCGTGGGGAAGAGGTTGGCGCGCGCCCCCCGGACGAGCGCGCGGGCCTGCGCGAACTGCGCCTCGGCCGCCTTCAACGTCTGGTTGGAGACATCGACCTGTTGCTCGAGTGCGTTGAGGTCGGGATCGTTGAACAGCTCCCACCAGGTACCCCTGAGACTCGTGTCGGCCGGCTGCGCGGTTTTCCAGTCGGCGTTTTCGCGAAACGCCGGCGCGACGTCGACGGTGGGAGGGACGTACTTGGTTTTCGGCGCGCAGGCCGAAAAGAGCAGGAAGGCGAGCGTCAGGCCAGGCCAGTGGACCCGCAGTCTCTTCATTCCGCTTTTTTCTCGGCGACGCGCACCGCCTGACCGGCCTCAATCGAGTCGGGCGCGTTGACGATGATCCGCTCGCGGCCACTGAGACCAGACACCACTTCGAGGCTGTCGCCGTAATCGCGCCCGATGGTGACCGGCTGCAGGATGACCTTGCCGTCCTCGCCAACGACGGCGACCCGCACGCCTTCGGTCCGGAAGATGATCGCGTTCACAGGCAGTTTGTAGGTCGACTGCGCGCCCGGCAGCTTGAGGTGGACCTCGGCGTAGGACCCCGGCAGCAGCTCGCCCTTGGCGTTCTCGACGTCGATCTCGGTCAGGAGCGTGCGCGAGGCGGTATCGATCGACTGGGCCGTCCGCGCCAGAGTGCCCGTGAACGCGCGACCCGGAAACTCGGCGAGCGTCAGGTCCGCCTTCATGCCCGTCTGCGCCGCGCGCGAATAGATCTCGGGCACGTTGACGAAGACGCGCAGCCGGTGCACCGCCGCGACGTGAAACAGTTCCTTGGCGTTGCTGCCGGAATCGATCAGCGCGCCGACGTCGGTGTTGCGAGCGGTGACCACCCCGTCAAACGGCGCGGTGACCTGGCCGAAGCCGTGGAGCTGTTCGAGCCGTCGGACGTTCGCCTTGGCCGAGTTCACGGCCGTTAACTTTGCTTCGAGACTGCCGTTGGCGTTGTCGAGATCCTGCTTCGAGACTGAATCCGTCTTGATCAGGTCGCGATACCGCTCGGCGGTCGACTGCGCCAGGCGCGCGTTGGCGTCGGCCGTTGCGAGATCGGCACGCGCCTGCTCGAGCTGCTGCTCGACTTCCGGGCTGTCGATATCGGCCAGCACCTGTCCCGTACGCACACGCGATCCGATGTCGGCGTACCACTTTCGCAGGTATCCATTGGTGCGCGCGTAGATGGCGGCGTCGGTGAACGCCTGCATCGTGCCGGGCAGGACGATGTCTTGCTGAGGCGCGCCTTTCTCCGCCGTGATCACGGCAACAATGGGCACGGCGAGCTCCCGCGTTTCGGTCGTCACGACCGACAGCGCCCTCGCCCGCGTGGAAATGCCCCAGAACGCGACCGCGATCGCCGCCACGATGAGCAGCGCCGCGCCGACCAGGGGTCCTCGAGATCTGCGATTCGACATTACCGTGTACTCTCCGCCGCTTCCGGTGCGGGCTCCGCAGGGCCGCGCGACCGTCCATGAAAGACCGCAAACACTGCCGGCACGAACAACAGGGTCGCCACTGTTGCGAACACCAGGCCGCCGATGACCGCGCGGCCGAGCGGCGCGTTCTGTTCACCGCCCTCGCCGAAGCCGAGCGCCATCGGCACCATGCCGATGATCATCGCCAGCGCGGTCATCAGCACCGGCCGGAACCGGGTGAACCCCGCCTCGATCGCCGCCGTGGCGGCGCTCACGCCCCGCCCGAGCTCGTCCTTCGCGAAGCTGACCACCAGGATGCTGTTGGCGGTGGCCACGCCCATGCACATGATCGCGCCGGTCAGCGACGGCACGCTGAACGTCGTGTGCGACAGGAACAGGAACCAGACGATGCCGGCCAGCGCCGCCGGCAGCGCCGAGATGATGATGAACGGATCGAGCCACGACTGAAAGTTGACGACGATCAACAGGTAGACGAGGACGATGGCGAGTGCGAGGCCTCCGAGCAGGCCGGTGAACGACGAGGTCATCGTTTCGATCTGTCCGCGCACGATGATCTGCGACCCGCGCGGCAGCTCCTTCTGGACCGACGCCAGGATCGGATTGATCTCGCGCGCCACGCTGCCCAGGTCGCGTCCCTGCACCGCGCCGTAGATGTCGATCACCGGCTGGACGTTGTAGTGCGACGCCACCTGCGTGCCGCTCTCGCGCGACACGGTGGCGAGCGCCTGCAGCGTCTGCGACCGGCCCACGCCGGCGGTGGTCACCGGGATGTTGCCGAGGTCCTGCAGCGATGCCACCCGGTACTGCGGTGTCTGCGTCGCGATGGCGTAGCTCACCCCCGTCGTCGGGTTCAGCCACCAGGTCGGGGTGGTCTGGCTGCTGCCCGACAGGGAGATCAGCAGGTTGTTGGCGACGTCGCGCTGGGTCAGCCCGATCTGCG
>DASSGK010000189.1:0-24824 GCA_035693505.1 Vicinamibacterales bacterium | reverse complement strand
CATCCTGCCGCTGTTGCCGGAGGGCCCGTACGGTCCGTATGCCGCGGTTCGGCCCCGCCAGATCTGGCTGCTCGTCCTGTTCTTCTCGGGACTGAGCTTCGTCGGCCACGTGCTGCAGCGCATCGTGGGCACCGCTCGCGGGTATCTCGTCAGCGGCGCGCTCGGCGGGATCATCTCGTCGACACAGGTCACGTTCACGTTCGCCAGAACGAGCCGCCGGGAACCCGGGGCCGCTACGGCGCTCGCAGGTGGCGCCATCGCGGCGAACGCCATGTTGTATCTCCGCGTGTGCGCCGCTGTCGCCGTGTTGAACGCGGCGCTGTTGCCGGTCGCGATTCGATACTTGTTGCCGCCCGCCATCGTCGTCGGGGCGGCGGTCGCCCTCAGCACACGCCGGTCGGCACGGGATGGCTCATCGACGCACCCATCACGCAATCCCCTGCAGATCGTCGCGGCGCTGCAGATGGCAGCGGTGTTTCAGGTGGTGCTCATCCTCGTCCGGGCGGCCCAGGCGACGTGGGGAACCTCAGGGCTTCTGACCACGGCAGCCGTCCTCGGTCTCACTGATGTTGACGCGCTCACGCTCTCGATGGCGCGCGGCGTCTCGTCGCTCGAAATCGCCGCGCTCGCGATCGCGGTCGGTGTGATGGCCAATACCGTCTTGAAGGCGCTCGTCGCGGTCGTCCTGGGCGACCGCAGATTTGCGCTCCGCGTTGCCGGTACGCTCGTGGCGAGCGCGGCGGCCGGTGTGGGCGCGATTATCGTGCTGACGATGTAAGGCGCATCCAGGTGGTGTGGCGTTGCGACACTCGCCGCTGCGCCGGCCCGGCGGCAGGCAGTCCGCCGGGCGGCCGGCGCCGGCCAATTACGCCGTCCCTCTTACTTCGCCGGAATGCCATGCGCCTCGGTATCCCCGGCGAACTGGTACTGGACCAGGCGTTTGCACGCACCCTCGACGCCGTTCTGCAGGGTCAGCGTGGTTGTGCGGGCGACCTCACGCTGCACGGGCGTGCAGTGGAACGACACGATCTCCTCGCGCGGACCGCGGGCCGGATCGAAGCGATAGAACGTCGTGCACGGCTCCCCGCGCTCCATCTTCCGGTCGTCGTGCACGATCATCACCGGCCCCATCGCGATCTCGCCTTTCACGGACACCGGATCGAGGATGTTCACAATCGTCCACTGGCGCGGAGCCGATACACTCGCATCGCCTCGACTGGCAAAGGTTCCGACGCCGAAGAGACCGACGACACAGATTGCGCCAACGATCATACGGGCTTTCATGAGACTCCTCCTTCTTGGAACGAACCGACAGGTCTCGCCACTCTTATTTCAACGACGCCGGCCTTCAGTACCGGACCGGGGCATGCGGGACGCCGCAACCGTCGGGATCATCGGCCGTCGCGAACGGCCAGCGCGGAGTCCCGTCAGGCTCCCGCAGCGTGAGAGTCTTGCCATTCTTGGTGACCTGCCTGGCCCAGACTGCGACCTCGCCATCGTGGTTCACGAACGCTCCGGTGAGGGCAATCGCTTCATCCACGAAGAACGATGCGTCGTTCATACCGATGAATATCGCGGGACCGAGGTGAACCTTGAGGACGACGCCGCCGGATGTCTGGAGATTCAGGTGCACGCCGACCGTTCCATCCGGTCCGGTGGTGGCAATCACGCCGGTGATGACGCCCTGGTAGGTCTGCTCCGCCGATGGATCGTACTGGCGCGCCGCACCCGCGGGATTCTGGGCCGCGAGCGCAACGCTGGTGACGAGGATGAAGACCGAGAGTGCAAGATTCCGGATCATGGCGTCCCTCCTCATGTGCCCGAGCAACGTTGGATGCGCGCTGGCAACGCAAAGGCGATGCCGGACACTGGCGAACGATCCTGACGTGATTTCGGCGAGTGGGCCGCTCTCAAGTCCATTCGACGCGCACGCACATGCCGCCGATGAAGAGCGCCCGTCCACCGAGGTTGGAGCGACCGGTCAGAGCCCGTTCGCCCGCCGGCTCCGAGCACCGCGAATTTTTCCGCACCACCGCTGGATTCCCCCCAGCCGGCCTGCCAGGTGCAGGCGAGGATCCGGCAGCCCAGAGCGCTGATCTGGCCCAAAATTGCCGGCATCCCGGCGAATCGGTCGCGGCACGCCTCCTGCTCCGTGCTCGTATCGGAGGGACGCAATGATTGTCCTGAAGAACATCCTGGTCGCCACCGACTTTGGCCCCGCCTCGGATGCGGCGCTGACCTACGGCCGCGCGCTCGCGAAGGCATTCGGCGCACGATTGCATCTGCTTCACGTCGCGGAGAACAACTTCCTCCGTCCGACGATCGCCGACCCGCATGCTCTCAACGAAGCGGTGCATCGGCGCCTCGATAACTGCCTCGTCCCCGAGGATCGATCGGAGCTGAGAGCCAGGGCCGTCCTGAAGGTGTCGGACAATCCGGCCGAGGACATTTCCGATTACGCCAGGGATGCGTCGATCGAGTTGATCGTCGTCGGCACCCACGGACGCACTGGTGTCTCGCATCTGCTCGTCGGCAGCGTCGCCGAGCGCGTCGTTCGCACCGCGCCCTGTCCAGTCCTGACCGTCCGACACCATGAACATGAATTCGTGGTGCCGGACGCCAAGGCCGCCGTCACGCCAGCCTGACGTGGTTGCAGCGTAGACGCTTCACTTCTTCCAGATCGTTTCCCACCATGCCGGCGCTCGACCCGCCGCGGGCTCGGGGCCGATCTTCGCTCTGATGTCCTGGACCGCCCACCCTGTCAGCCGGGCGAGTGTCTCCGCTTCCTTCGAGTGCCGCTCCATGACCGACTGCCTGTACGCCGTCGCCGCGCTGCAGGTGTCCGCGCCGGTCCACGCGTGGCGCAGCACGTAGCGTCCCTGGAAGTTCGCACGGTCGGCGGTCTCCTGGAACACGAGGTCCTCCGGGAAGTGCGCGGCGTCGTAGCGCACGTGCAGCCGCGTGAGGAACACGTCAGACGGCAGGCGCTCACCGTTGTCCACCCAGAAGACGCCGAGTTGACGCAGTTCGTCGGTCGACAGCGGATCGGCCGCGCACGGGTCGCACCACCGCATGTCCCACGCGTACTCCGTGAACACGGCGTGGCCGTTCTGGCTGTCGACCTGGCGTGTGAACATGGCTTTGTAGAAGGCGCCGAACTCGTTCGCCTGTTTTAAGTAGGCCGGCAGTTCCATGTCGGCGGGCAGCTTCACGGTGCGGTAGTTCGTCGTCTCCACGCGGCCTTTGCGTGTCAGGGCGAAGACGAACAGATCCTGCGATCCCTTCGCGTTGACCATGCCGAGGCGAATCGGCAGCATGTACTTCGGCGACTCGTACGCGACCTGCAGCGGCCGGAGATAGGTGAACCCGAGCTTCGCGTGCTCCGCAAGGTTCACCTTCGCCACGAAGAATCGCATGTTCTGTCTCAGGTAGCTCGCGATCACGTCAGACGCGCCTGACGGGATCCGGTACCCGTTCTCGCGCAGCCAAGCTTCGAGCCCGGTGCTCTGCTGCGCGCTGAGAATCAGGATGTCGTACTCACCGACTGTGTACTGCGCCTCGATGGTGACTCCCCGGGCTTTCGCGCGCACGGCCGCCATGTCCGTCGCCAGGGCGCCGGCAATCGCGGACTGGCGCATCGCCATCTCGTACTCGCGCCGCGCACACGGGTTCTGGTCGAAATACTCGACGAGCCGCGGAGCCGAATACGCGTCCACGTGGTCCACCAACGCTTTCTCGCCGACGTGGATCTGCTCCCGCTTGAGGAATGTCGGCACGGGAATCACCACGGCGAACTCCCTCGGTGCACCCTCGAAGTCGTTCACCATCGTCATCACGGTGCGGTCGCCGTCGCGCACGAGCACGACTTGTGACGCCTTGTTGAACAGCTTCGTGTCAGCTTTCGATACGTAGAAACCGCAGAAACCGAAGAGGGTCGCCCCCGGCCACGCGAGGATCGACAGCAACGTGACGCCGAACAGCATTCGTCTCATGTGAGTGACTCCATCAAAGGGCGCGAGGCCCGATTTGCGTTCCCGGCGAGGTGTACCGTTGATGCCCAGGGCGCGGACCAGATGTAGCGAGTTCCCGGCGCGAGACGATCGATGAGCGGGACGAGGGTCGAACAGGCCGCCAGCGACCACAGGAGGCCGTTCGTCCTGAACATCCGGAACTGCACATACCAGGCGCCAAGGGCCACCAGTCCGGCGAACAACACGCGTCCCGTCCGTGAATCGGGTGTCGTCTTGGGATCAGAAATCATGAAGAACGTGAACAGCAGCAGCGCGCCGCTCTGCACCCGGTGCAGTGGAATCGTCAGCGGCTCGCCGAGAGACAGCGAGCGCCCGAACAGCAGCGCGCCATAGCACGCGATAAAGGCAAACGTGACGTCGGACCGTGCCGAGCGGTGCACGACCAGCATGCCGGCGCACGCCATGAGGAATGCGAACGCGGCGGCCGCACCCCACTGCCCCGGCGACACCCAGACCTGGTTCGTCAACAGCAGCGTCGCGACGATGCCGCCGTTGGTGGGGTTGAAGACGTGCTTGCCACGGACGCGAATCAGGGACTTGCTCGCGATCGTGATCACGGCCGCGAGCAGGGCGAAGTCAGGGCGATTCGTGCGCAGGAGCAGGCAGAGGGAGAGCCCGGAAATCAGGGCGCTGCGCGCGCTCAGGCGGAACGGCGGTCCGCCGACCAGGCGATCGCAGAAGAATTGCGTGACCAGCACGGTCGCCAGCAGGAGGGCGACCCGGGGCGGCGTGATATCGAAGTCGAGCGACCCCATTCCGTACACGAGCAGGGATGCAAGCGTGCAGATCTGATACAGGCGCGGATCGGCCATGCCAGACGCTCCTCTGGGCATAGAACGATCGCCCCGGATTTTCTTGCAGGCCTCGCCGCGCCGGCCAGAATCACTAAGGCCGAGCTTGCGAGCTCTCATCATGCGGGTGGTCGTTCACCTCGACGGCTCCGGCTTTGCATATCTGGAGCGAATGTGCCGTCGAATTGCGTTCCGCGAACGCCCGCGACTCCAACATTTCCATCCGGTCTGAACTCAATCCCGATCACGACTTCCACTTCATACCTGGAGTGTCACGCTCGACATGTCCCCCTCACGTCGCACGGTCACGCGTAGCCCGAAACCTTCGAAGCCCTCGTCGGTAGAAAAGGCCGCCACCGGTATCGCCGGCTTCGACGAGATTACCGGCGGCGGACTTCCGCGCGGCCGGCCGACGCTCGTCTGCGGTGGACCCGGATGCGGAAAAACGCTGTTCGCGCAGCAGTTCCTCGTCCACGGCGCGGCTCACGGCGAGAACGGCGTATTCGTGACGTTCGAGGAGACCGAGGACGACATTCTGAAGAATGCCGCGTCCGTCGGCTACGACGTGCCGGCGCTGATCGCACAGAAGCGTCTGGTGCTCGAATACATTCGCGTCGAACGCTCGGAGATTGAGGAGACGGGCGAATACGACCTCGAAGGGCTGTTCATTCGCCTGGATCACGCGCTGCGCAGCGTTCGCGCCCGCCGCATCGTGCTCGACACGATCGAGTCGCTCTTTGCAGGGCTCGACAATGCCGGCGTCCTGCGCGCCGAGCTGCGACGCTTGTTTGCATGGCTGAAGGAACGCGGCATCACCGCCGTCATCACCGGAGAGCGTGGCGTCGACACGCTCACTCGCCAGGGGCTCGAGGAGTACGTCTCCGACTGCGTCATCTTCCTGGATCATCGGGTGAACGACCAGATCTCGACGCGGCGCCTCCGCATCGTGAAGTACCGCGGCTCCAGCCACGGCACCAACGAGTATCCATTCCTGATCGACCGGCGTGGGATCGCGGTGCTGCCGGTGACGTCGCTGCAGCTGATTCACCGGGCGACCTCCGAACGGATCTCCACCGGGCTCGACTGGCTCGATGCGATGTTGGGCGGGAAGGGATATTTCCGCGCGAGCAGCGTGCTGCTGTCCGGCGGCGCCGGCACGGCGAAAACGACGCTCGCCGCGTATTTCCTCGATGCGGCCTGCCGTCGCGGCGAACGCGCCGTCTGTTTTCAATTCGAGGAGTCGCCGGCGCAGTACACGCGCAACATGCAGTCGGTTGGACTGGGCCTCGACCGCTGGATCAAGAACGGGCGGCTGAAGATCCACGCCGCGCGTCCCACGTTGTACGGTCTCGAATTTCACCTCGCCACGATGCATCGGGAGGTCGACGAAGCGCAGCCGTCCGTCGTCGTCATCGATCCCCTGTCGAGTTTTGTCGGCGCCAGCTTCGATGAAGTCAACAGCATGGTGATGCGGCTCATTGACTACCTCAAAGTGAAAGACATCACCGCCGTGTTCACCCACCTGATTCCGGGGAGCGGCGCCTCGCAGGAGGTCGAAGTCGGCGTGTCGTCTTTGATCGATACGTGGATCCTGCTGCGCAATTCTCCTCCCGGCGAGCACGGCGGACGGTACTTGTCGATTCTGAAGTCGCGCGGCATGTCTCACTCATCCGACCGGCGATCGTTCGAGTTGACCGACAGCGGTCCTGTCGTCCTGGCGGCGGGCAGAGAATCGCCGGCCCAGCGAAGGAGACGTCGATGAAGGCGCGACGAACGGCGAGGAGAAAGGCTCCCTCTGACGAGTGGATTCTGCGCTTGTACGTCGCCGGCCAGAGCGCACGATCGGCAGCCGCACTGCACAACCTCGAGGCCATCTGCGAGCAACACCTGGCCGGACGTTATCGCATCGAGTTGATCGATCTGTTGAAGCAACCGCAACTGGCGCGGGGCGATCAGATCGTCGCCGTGCCGACTCTCGTTCGCCATCTGCCGCCACCGATGAAGAAAATCATCGGCGATCTCTCCAATGAGGAGCGCGTCCTGGTCGGGCTCGACCTGCGGCCGCGCCGGCGCCGCGGCGGGGTGCAGTCGTGACGAAGAAACCGGCGGCGCGGAAGGCCGAAGTCGAACGGTACAAAAAGGCAAAGGGGAAATATCTCCTGCGGTTGTACGTGACCGGCACGACGGGCAAGTCGATGCGCGCCATCCAGAATGTCCGCCGCATCTGCGAGGAGCACCTGCGAGGCCTGTACGACCTGGAAGTGGTGGATATCTACAAGAATCTGCCGCTGGCGCGCGGCGACCAGATCATCGCCGCGCCGACGCTCATCAAACGGCTGCCGGCGCCGCTTCGCCGACTGATCGGCGACATGTCGGACGAACAGCGCGTCCTCGTAGGCCTTGATATCCGTCAGCAGCGAACCGATTGAGTCATGCTGAAGAGGAAGCGAAGCCGGCGATCACAACCGTCCGTCGCGGAATTGCGCCGGCGGCTGCAGGAAGCCGAAGACACGATCAGCGCGATCCGCGATGGACACATCGAGGCGCTCGTCGTCAGCTCACCGGAAGGCGAACAGATCTATACGCTCCGCACCGCCGACCAGCCGTATCGTCTGATGGTGGAGCAGATGCGCGAAGGCGCGCTCACGCTGGCGGCCGACGGCACGATTCTCTATTGCAACCAGCATTTCGCGGAGCTCATCGGACGTCCGGCAGAACGGATCGCCGGCCGTGTCTTGCGTGATTTCCTTCACCCTGACGACCTGCCGACGCTGCAACGGGTGCTGCATTCGAGGTCGTGTCGTGCGGAGGTCCAGCTCACGACTGGCTCGGGCACCGTCAATCCGGCGCAACTCTCGTCCATCACGTTGAACATCGAGGGCACGCGAACGGTCGCCGTGGTGGTGACCGATCTGACGCACGAACGCATCGAGCGTGGCCTGCGGGAGTCGAACCGCCTGAAGGACGAATTCCTGGCCACGCTGTCCCACGAACTGCGCACGCCGTTGAACGTGATCCTTGGATGGACGCGCATGCTGCTCCACGATCACCTCAGCGACAAGGCGCGAAAACACGCGCTCGAGCTGATCGACCGCAACGCCCAGGCTCAGGCCCAGCTGGTGAACGACCTCGTCGACATGTCGCGGATGACGACCGGAAAGCTGCAGATCGAGCTCGAACCCTTGCCGGTCGTCCCGGTCCTCGAAGCCGCGCTCGAGAGCGTGCGTCCGGCAGCCGACGCGAAAGACCTCTCGATTCACACCTCGTGGCGAACGCACGATGCCAACGTGCTGGCCGACGCCACGCGGCTCCAGCAAATCCTGTGGAATCTCCTGTCCAACGCGGTCAAGTTCACGCCGCATGGCGGGCAGATCTCTGTCAGCGCGGAGCGCGTCGACCAGCACATTCGGATTGAGGTCGCCGACACGGGCATCGGGATCGATCCCGCCTTTCTTCCCCACGTGTTCGACAGGTTCCGTCAGGCGGACAGTGCGACGACGCGGCGGTACGGCGGTCTCGGGCTGGGCCTGGCGATCGTGCACGACCTGGTGCGCTTGCATGGGGGCGACGTCAAGGTGCAGAGTCCGGGCGTCGGCGGGGGCGCGACTTTCACGGTGACGTTTCGCGCCAGCGACGCTCGAGCCGTCGCCACCGACCGGCCGAAGCCGTCGCGCAGGGCGATCAGCCTCAAGGGCTATTCCATCCTGCTGCTCGAGGATCATGCCGACAGCCGCGAGCTGCTCGTACGGGCGCTCCGGAGTTCCGGCGCCGACGTCGCGACGTTTGGTGCGGCTCGCGAAGCGTTCGCGGCACTCGATCGCCTGCGCCCGTCGGTAATCGTGGCGGATATCGCGCTCCCCGACGAGGACGGATACTCGTTCATCCGCCGGGTCCGGGCGCACTCAACTCCAGCCATCCAGGCCATTCCCGCCATAGCAGTGACCGCGTACGCGACGATTCCGGATCGCGCGGAAGCGTTGGCCGTGGGATTCCAACAGCACCTGCCGAAGCCCATCGATCCCGCACGTCTCATCCAGGCGATCCGCGATCTCTATCGAAAGTCAGCGTAGTCAGGGAGACAAGGTGAGCCGCCGCGGGTTCCGGTTACTATCTCGCTCATGCGGCACCATTCGATCGCGTCTCTGCAGACCTGCGTCCTTCGACTCGCACTCGCACTGACGCTCGCGCCCGCTCTCGTGCTGGCAGACACGTATCCGCGCCAGCCGGCCGTGGACGCCGAACACTACGTGTTCCGCCTGACGCTTCTCACCACGGACTCGAACGAGATTGAAGGCGAGGCGACCGTGCGCTTGCACGTGGCTGCCATCGGCGCCAGTGAGGCGCTTCTCGACCTCACGTCGAGGACGCCTGAGGGCAAAGGGATGACGGTCACGCGCGTGACGTCGAACGGTCAGCCGGTGAGCTTCACGCACGAGCACGATCGCCTTCGGCTCCCGCTCCCGGCAGGCGCAAAAGCCGGCGATGACGTGACGTTCGACATCGCGTATCACGGCGAGCCGGCGAACGGCCTCCGCCTGCTGAACAACATTCACGGCGAGCGCACGGCCTTCAGCGAGAACTGGTTCCATAACGCCCGCCAGTGGCTGCCAACCATCGATCACATCGGCGACAAGGCAACCGTGGAATTCATCGTCACGACGAAAGCCGAGTATCAGGTGATCAGCAACGGCCTGCTGACGGACCAGGTCGACCTGCCGGGATCGTTGCGACGCAGCCACTGGTCGCAGGATGTGGCGGTCTCGCCGTGGCTCTACTCGCTCGGCATCGCGCATTTCGTCGTGCACTACGAAGCGCCGGTGAAGGGCATTCAGCTGTCGTTCTGGGCGTTTCCGCAGGACACGGACAAGGGCCTGAAGGCGCTCGAACGCGATGCGCGCAGGGCGTTCGAATTCTTCTCGGAGAACGTCGGCCCCTACGCCTACCAGAAACTGGCGCACGTGGAGGCCGCCGGGATGGGCGGAGGGACCGAGCACGCGACGAACATCTTCTATGGCGAGAAGAGCGTGACCGCCGGCAACGCACCCGTCGTCCACGAGACGGCTCACCAGTGGTTTGGTGACGCGGTGACCGAGAGCGATTGGAACGACGTCTGGCTGAGTGAGGGGTTCGCGACCTACTTCACGCTGTTGTATACCGAGCATGCGGCCGGACGCGATGCCTTCGTCGACGGGCTCCGCCGCAGCCGGGACCGGGTGCTGCAACTCGAGAAGACGCAGCCGAACACGCCGGTCGTTCACGTCAATTTCGATGAATCGAAGGCAGCCGGACCCAACAATCAGCTCGTGTATCAGAAAGGCGGCTGGGCGCTCCACATGCTCCGCGAGCAGATCGGTACGGACGCGTTCTGGCGCGGCATCCGGCTGTACTACCAGGCGCATATGAACGGCCTCGCGTCCACCGCCGATCTCCGCGGTGCGATGGAGCGGGCATCCGGGCAGGACCTGTCATGGTTCTTCACGCAGTGGTTGACCCGAAGCGGCGTGCCCACCGTGGCGGGCACATGGCGCTACGACGCGGCGGCCAGGCAACTCGTTGTGACCATTCGCCAGACGCAGACAACGGATCCGTACCGGTTCCAGATGGGCGTCGGAATCGTTCAGACGACCGGCGCGTTGCCGCGAGTCGTGCAGGCGCAGGTCGCGGAACGCGAGACTTCGATCACGATACCCACGGACGCGGCGCCCGCGTCCGTCGTGTTCGACCCAAACGTGGCGCTTCTCGCCGAGATCCGGCAACCTGAGGCGGGCATCTGAGCCAACCGATTCCAGATATCGCGTATCACGAAAGGAAATCGCGTCCAGCCCCCTATCGTCTATACGGGCGGCGCGACCGACGCCGAGCGACCGCGGTGTGTCGACTCTGCCCGGGTGATGTGACCCCTTGCACCAACACGCACGACCCTTCGACGCTACGCCGTCAATGGACGGCACGCCGATCCAGTCGGCAGGCCGCACCGCACTCGCCGGCCTGATCGGCAACGTCCTCGAGTGGTTCGACTTCGCGGTCTACGGGTATTTCGCGACCGCCATCGGCCGGCAGTTCTTTCCGCAATCGAGCGCCGGGGCCCAGCAGCTGCTGGCGTTTGCCGTCTTCGCGCTCGGCTTCTGCGCGCGGCCGATCGGCAGCCTGGTGCTCGGCAGGGTCGGCGACCGCATTGGACGACGGGCGCTCCTGACACTCTCCATCGCGCTGATGGGCGGATCGACGCTCATCATCGGCCTGCTTCCCACCTACCAGTCCATTGGCGTCGCGGCCCCGCTCCTCCTGGTGACGATGCGGCTGATCCAGGGGTTTTCTGTCGGCGGAGAATTCACCGGCTCGATGGTGTACACGACCGAGCTGTCCGCTCCGTCGACGCGAGGCCTCATCAGCAGTTGCACGATGGCAGGCACCACCATTGGATTCATCCTCGGCTCGGGATCGGCCTGGCTGGTCAACACCCTGTTGAGCGCGGATCAGGTTGCGGCATGGGGCTGGCGGATCCCGTTCGTAGGGAGCGTGCTCTTTTGCGTCGGTGGATGGTTTCTGCGAAGCGGCCTCCACGAATCGGCGGAAGGGCTGCAAGCGGCCACGCAGCGGCCGCCGCTCTTTGCATCGCTGGTCGCTGACTGGCGGCCAATGCTGCAGACCTTCGGCATCGTCGCGATGGCGAACGCGGCCTACTATTTGACGTTCACGTTTGTCGTGGAGCGCCGGGCGAGCCGGCATGAAGGATCGGCCTTTCTCCTCGCGAACACGTTGAGTCTCGTCGTCGTGCTGTTCGCGAAACCGCTTGGCGGCTGGTTGTCCGATCGCACGGGCCGGCGCCGGCTGATGCTGTCGCTGACCGTCTTGACCATGGCCCTCGTCTATCCCGCCATGTGGCTGATGATGTTCGGAACGCCGTGGCAGTTCGTGTTCGGCCAGACGCTTCTGGCGGTGCCGCTCGGGATGGCGCTCGGCCTGCAGGGTGCGATGGTCGTCGAGATCTTCCCGCTGCGATCGCGGGTCACCTCGATGAGCTTCGCGTACAGCGTCACGCTCGCGATTTCCGGCGGCACAGCCCCGCTCGTATCTGGCTGGCTGATCGAACGGCTTCAGCACCCGCTCGCGCCGGCTTACTACATCATGCTGTACGGCGCGCTGGGCCTGGCGGTGATCTGGCCGATGCAGGAGACGAACACCCGTAGACTCGGCGAATGAAATCGCGTGACGCGGCGACAATGACGATCAGACCCGCACGCACGACCGATGTCGATGCGATGTGGCGCATCTTTCAGGCCGTCGCGGCAACCGGCACCAGCTACGTCTTCACCGCAGACACCAGCCGGGACGAGGCGCTGGCGTATTTCGCCGGACCTGGAATCGCGTCCTGGGTGGCAGAGGAAGAAGGCCGCGTCGTCGCGATGTACAAGCTCGTGCCAAACCGGCGTGAACGTGGATCTCATGTGGCCAACGCCTCGTTCATGGTCGACCCAGGCCATGCGGGCCGCGGCGTCGGAAAGGCACTCGGGCTCCACTGCCTGCGTGAGGCCCGGCGCGCGGGTTTTCTGGCGATGCAATTCAACTTCGTCGTCAGCACGAATACGAGAGCCGTCGCTCTCTGGCAGAAGCTCGGCTTCGAGATCGTCGGCACGGTGCCGAAGGCCTTCCAGCACCGCGATCTGGGGCTGGTGGATGTGTACGTGATGCATCGGTTTCTGGACGGCATCGCATTGAACGACGACTAGTGCAGTCTCACCGCGGATTCAGCGACGCCCAAAACATTTCGTGAGTCTCGTGAGTTTCGTGGCTGCCAGGCCGGCCGCCTCTCCTATTGACATTCGATAGGAACCCCGGCACACTCCCCGTCGTATAGACAGTCGATAGCAGAGACCGAACCCGATGGCAGACCGATCCACAACCCTGCTCCAGGGTACGCTCGACCTGTTGATCCTCAAGGCGCTCACCACCGAGGGGCTGCACGGCCTCGGCGTCTCCCGGCGGATCCAGCAAATCACCGGCGGCACGTTCGTCGTTCAGCCGGGTTCGCTGTTCCCCGCCCTGCATCGTCTCGAGGAAGCGGGTTGGCTCAAATCGCTGTGGCAGCCGTCCGAGAACAACCGGCGCGCGAAGTACTACACGCTCACACGAGCGGGCCGCAAGCAGCTGGGAGAAGAGACCGCGCAGTGGCATCGGATCGCTCTGGCGATTGCCAGGGCGCTCGAGGCGTAAGCCGGGCGCGACAGAGGAGGTTCATGTGCCGCTGATGCCGCGTCTTGCGAGCCTCTGGCGCAATCTCGTCCATCGTCGCCGGGTCGAACGCGACTTGGATGATGAGGTACGCGCGGCTTTCGATCTGATGGTGGACGAGAAGATGGCTGCGGGGATGCGCCCCGAGGATGCCCGCCGCGCGGCGACGCTGGAGTTTGGCCGCGTGGACATCCTGAAAGAGCAAGTCATGGCCGCGAGCACAGGGGCTGGCCTGGACACCCTTCTTCAAGACGTCCGGCACTCGCTGCGGCTGTTTCGCAGGGCACCCGGATTTACCGCAGTCGCCATCGTGACGCTGGCGTTGGGCATCGGCGCCAACGCGGCCATGTTCGTGGCGCTGAAGTCCGTTCTCCTCGACGCGCTCCCGTACGCTGACGCCCGCCGCCTCGTACACGTGTCCGGGCCATTGAGCGCAGGCACGATCACCGGGATCGCTCAGCGGCAACGATCGTTCGACAGCCTTGCGGCCTTCGTACCATCCACGGCCGATGCCGTGTACGGCAGTGAGGAGGGCGCGCGGAGCGCCCGGGTCGCGTGGGTGGAGCCCGGATTCTTTCACACGCTCGGCGTCGACGCTGCGATCGGGCGAACGTTCCGCAACGAGGAGTCCACCAGCGGCCTCGTTCCTCTGAGCGGCGGCCTGCTCGCTCCTGATACGGCCGGCGTCGCTCTGATCACACACGCGGCGTGGGAGCGCCTCTTCGCGGGAAATCCGGAGGTGCTCGGGAGTGACGTGCGCATCAACGGTATGCCACGCACGGTGATTGGCGTTCTGCCCCGCGACTTCATCGGGCCGATGGGCGCCGCCGACTTCTACCTGGCATTCGATCCGGGCCCGGTGATCGCGAATCCGGTCACGGCGCGGCGTGCCCAATGGCTCGCCGCCGTTGGCCGCCTTCGAACGGGCGTCACGTATGGCGACGCGCAGCACGAGGTCGCCGAGATCTGGGCTGACTTGGCAAGCAAGTACCCGGAAGACAATGCGAACCTCAACGTGACGCTGAAACCGTTGCGCGATGCGATGGCCGGCGATACGCGTACGCCGCTCGTCCTCCTGATGGCGAGTGCCGCGTTCGTACTCCTCATCGCCTGCGCAAATCTTGCGGGTGTACTGCTTTCCCGCAGCATCTCCCGGCACAAGGAGTTCGCCATTCGCGTGGCGCTCGGCGCAGGACGTCCGCGTCTTGTGCGCCAGATGCTCACTGAGAGCACGATGCTGGCGTTGGCGGGCGGTAGTGCGGGGGTTCTGCTCGCCAATGCGATGCTCTTTGCTGTCCGCAGTCTCGCGCCGTCGGCGTTGCCGGCCTACGCTGATGCGTCACTCGATCCAGCCGCCCTGGCTGTGACAACGGGCATCGCCCTGTTCACGGGTCTGGGCTTCGGCGTGGCGCCGGCCTTCGCCGTCGAGCGTCTGGACGCGCAGAGGATCTTGCGCGATGCCACGCGCGGCGCGAGTGAGGGCCGTCGCTCGCGCCACCTGCGCGGTGCCCTGGTGGCGGCACAAGTCGCACTCTGCGCCGGCCTGCTCGCGGGCGCAGGATTACTGACCCGCAGCCTTTCGGAGATGACGACCGCGCCGCTCGGCTTCGACCCTGACGACGTGCTGACGGCAGCCATCCGCCTGCCGTCGCACGACTATTCCACGCCGCAGGCTCGTGCCCAGTTCCTCGAGCAGCTCACCGATCGGCTGAGGGTGTTACCCGGTGTCGACACGGTCGCGACCGCGGAAAGCATTCCGACAGCGGTCCTGAGGCGAGTCGGTTTCGCGATTGAAGGAACGCCGTCGGACACCGTTCAACCCTTCGTGCTGTTCGCCACTGTCTCGGACGACTACTTTCGTACGCTGCGGATCCCGCTCCGGCAGGGCCGCACGTTCCAGGCCCAGGACCGCCTTGGCGCTCAGCGGACCATCATCCTCAGCGAGAGCATGGCGCGCCGCTATTGGCCCCTGGGCAACGCGATCGGCGCCCGCATTCGCGTCGGCGCAAACACGACTTCACCTCTGGTGACAGTCGTCGGCATTGTTGGCGACGTGCGCAATGACTTCGCTCGCCCGGAGGCAGAGCCGATGGCCTACATGTCCAATCGTCAGTCGGCAACACCGTTTATCCGTGTGCTGCTTCGCGCACGTGGGAATCCGCAGTCGCTCGTGAGACCGCTCGAGCGTGAGGTGGCAGCGCTCGATCGTGGTCTACCCCTCGATCAAACGATGACCTTGCGCATGCAAATTCGAAGAGAACTCGCCGCTCGGCGGCTTCCCGTGATGCTGATGATCGGATTTGCCGCGCTGACCCTGCTTCTCGCCTCCGTTGGCGTTTACGGCATGTTCGCCAGCATGGCTGTTGCGCGGGAACAGGAGTTCGGCATTCGCATGGCGCTTGGCTCGCGCCCTGCCGCCATTGCCGCGCTCATGCTCCGCCAGGGTGCTCACTGGATGGCGATCGGCCTGGCTGCCGGTATTTTCGGCATCATGGTCGTCGTGCGGCTTCTCCGCAACCTGCTCTACGGAGTCCAGCCGTTGGACCCGATCGCACTCGGCGGGGCCGTCGCGATCCTCGTCGGTTGCGCAACCATCGCGCTGCTCATTCCGGTCTACCGCGCGACGCGAGCCGACCCGATGGTGATGCTTCGCGCGGAGTGATGTCTGCCTGCGGCGGACGTCACACCGCCGCCATCTTGAACACGCGGGCACCTGTCACCGGCGTCCCCTCGCGCGCCGCCGTGATGGCCCGACGCCAGTCAGGACGCACGTTCGCCAGCAACGCATCGCGCGTGATCCGCGGCAGCGGCCGGCCGGCGTAGATCCGGCCGGTCCGCTCGAGCCATCGCTCCGGCATGGCGCCCGAGAATTGCATCAGCGGCCATGTGAAGTTGGGACCGTTGACGCGCCGCAATCGCCCGGCCCAGAGGATCAGCGCGCCGGCGCCGAACGACAGCTTCCCCCAGGTCGTCTGCAATCCGATCCGGGAAGCAATCGCCCACGCCTTCATGATGACCTGCCACTGAAGCTTCGACAGCTGCTGCGTCTCTCGCACGCCCTCTCCGCGCTCCATCCGTGTCTTCACCAGAGGCGTGAAGATGGACGGCACCCACATGCAATGAAGGCCGCGGCGCTCGACTTCGTACAGCAGGTCCAGCGTCGCCATGGAGTCCTCATCAGTCTCTCCAGGCGATCCGACGATCAACGTACACACGGGAAACCAGTTGTTCCGGTTCAGAATCTCGAGTCCGTTGAGGACGATATGTGGCCAGTCCTTGATGTCAAACGGCAGCGCCTTGCCGGCCATGATCTGGCGGGCCACACGCACCGAACCGGTCTCGATGCCGATGAGCGGCGCCAGCGCGCGATGTTCGCGGTGTGTGCTGACCGCCTTGAGCCGGATCGGGCTCCGGTCGAGCAGCATGTCGCTCAGCTCCGCGATCAGATCAGGATCGACCAGCGCAGGCGCGATGGTGGCGTGAGACAGCGTGATCTGCTCGACGCCCGGGTGGTCGACGATGCTCCGGTAAAGGTCGAGCAATTCGGTGCGGTTGGGAACGAAGAACGGCAGGCCGGCCTCGTCGGTCCGCCACACGAACATGTCCTCGGTCGCCAGCGAGATCTGGCGATTGCCGGCCGCGACGTTGGCGCGCACGGCCTCCATGATCGGCTCTTTCGGGACGGAGATCCGCGGGTTCAGGTCCGGCTGACAGAACGCACAGCGCCGGCCGCAGCCCGTCGTCATTTCGATGACGCCGAAGGAGGTGCGGGTGTGCGGCACGAGAAGCTGTGCGGCGTCGTGCGGATGGTTCGCCTCGAGCACCCTCGGGAGCGACTCGCCGGCCAGCGCGCGGCGAAACAGATCGATGACGTCGGCGCTCTCCGCACGGCCGCTGACCACCGTGTCGATGCCGAACTCGGCTTCGGTACCGGTCTCTTCAATCTGCCAGGCGCCCGATCCCCCGAGAATCACCGCGAAGCCGTGCTGCTGCCTGCACGCTCGAATCGTGTCGAACATCCGCCGTGCGTACAGCGCGTTGATCGGTTCGCGCGAGGAACCGAAGATGGACGCATACACGCCGGCCGCGAATGTCGTGCCCAGCGGGTTGTGGGTCGACACGGCAACGACGCGTGTGCGCTCGCCGATGAACGATGGCAGCTGATCCGGATAACACACCGCGACGTGATCTGCGCCGAACGCGTGTGCGAGCACCGCCTCGAGGACGCGGAGTCCCGCGGGTGCCGTGCCAGCGCGACCGTCCGCGCCTGTCGGCACGTCGCGCCACGTCGGGTATTTCTTGTCGATGACCCACTCCATCCACCCCGGAATCGAGGCCAGGGACATCTGGATGAAGAAGCCCGCGTGGTCAATGCTCTCGGTCAAAGGCGCCGTCAAGACGATTGGCACCCCTGCGTCGTAGCCCATCCTTATCTCCGGCTATAAGAATTGCACAAAGCGTCTATCACGGACGCGCCAGGACAGGCAAGAACCGAGGCGATGGGAACGCGCGACCGTCTGCTGGTCACGCTTCACAGTCACGGTTCTTCAGGCTGCAGCGCTGAAGCCGAGTGTCGATCCGCGCCGCCGCCTCAGACCAGAGACGGGGCTCCGTGGCGAGCATCGCGTCCACTTCGAGGCCGCTCAGATCCCAACCTTGTTCAATCAACTCCGCGAGCGTTCGCCTCGGCGATCGAGTGAACTCGTGCCGCAGTTCCTCGTCGGTCAAGAGGCGGCCGATAACTCGTTCGATCGTTCGTTGTGACATGACCCGGATCTCTCCCTAGAACTCGAACACCCATTTGCCGCGGAACGCCCGGCCCACGCCGTTCGCAAAGCCGCCGAAGTCGGCGCTCGCGAGGTTCCCCTGAAAGTCGCGCGGGTTGAAATGGTTGGTGATGTTGAACACTTTCACGCCGACGGTCGCGTCGTGGCCCAGCAGACGAAGCCGCTTGCTCACCTGCAGATCGAGCGAGACGAACGTCGGAAAGCGCCCGGCCTCGTTCCGCGGCCCGACGAAATTCCGGTCTTCGTCGATCACCGACAGCGGAAATCCGGTCCGCACGTCCAGCACGGGGAACACCGTGAAACCGCTCGGCAGGCCGACGTTGCTCCAGAACAGGTACCGGTTCGGGGCATCCCACGGCAGCGGTCCGCGCGCGTCGGGTCGGATCACGGGATTCTCGATGTTGCCGAAGTAGCTGTTGAAGTCGTTCAGGTTGCCGATCGCCGACGATCGCGTATAGGACGCGACGATCTGGTCGGCACCATGGAATTGGTACCGCGCGGTGACCTGCCCTTCGCGATAACGTGAACGACCGTCGGACGCCAGCACGAGCGCCGAAGCACCGCCGGCCGGGTTGACCGGATCGAGCACCGGTTCAAATCGCTGGTCCCTCCGCTGATAGCCAACGCGAACGAAGAAGTTCCTGAACCACTCTCGATCGAGCTCGATCGTCCAGTTGGCGCTGCGTGGCGTGTGAATCGCCGACGTGACCACATTCGGCATGAAGATCGCCGGCCCCGCTGGAGTCGTTCCGTCGGGGAGAAACGATGTGGTCTCTCGCTCCTGCTGCTGCGTGAAGCTGGCGACGTTGAGCGGAATCGGATCGTAGAACAGGCCGCCGCCCCCGCGGACGACAGTTCGGCCGTCCTCGAAGGGTGTGGCGGTGAACGACGCGCGCGGCGCGACGTTGACGTCACCGGTGAAGGAGTCGTAGTCGTAGCGGGCGCCGACCTGGACGGTCAGGCGCGGCGACACCGTCCACGAATCCTGTGCGAAGCCGCGAAGCGCCGTCCGATGGCGATCCAGGAGTCCGCGGCCGGCGAACGTGATCTCCTGGCTCAACGTGCCGTCCTCACGCACGATCTCGACCGGACGGCTGCGACTGACGCCCTCGAACGTCTCGTACGTGACGCCGGCGCCGATCTTCACCAGATGCGCGGGGCCCAGCGGCGTCGCGGCATAGGTGGTCAGCCACTCGACGCGGCGGCTCGTGCGATCCTGACTGTTGAAGTAGCTGCCGGAGTTGATCTCCGGCGCGAGCACCATGGGGCCGGTCCCCTGACTGGGATAGATGGTCGAATCGAATTGCTTCACGCTCACGCGGCTCTCGAGCAGGCCGCTGCTGCCGACGACGACCTGGTCGGACACACTCCCGAGCGTGTTGTGATTTCGAATGTCCGGCGTGACGCTTTGCGGGTTGAAGGTATTGAGGCCGGCGTACGTCGTCTTGCGCGGCGACACCATCGCCGATGCCGTGAAGTGACTGGACGGGGTCACCGTCCAGTCGACGCGGCTGTACGACTCGAAGCTCTGAACTTCCGTGTCGCTCTCGAACGCGGGAAGTCCGAAGGTGCGCGTCTGGCTGTATTCGTACTGGATCGACTCGAGGACGTTGACCTTACCCTTCACGACAGGGCCGCCGAATGTGAACCGCGGCGTCCACGACTCGATGCCCCGGAACTCGCCGGCGCGCCGCCGGGGACGGGGCTCGAGATCGTTGACCGTGATGTGCCACGCGTCGCCGGCCCGCTGGGTCTCGACGGTCGTGACCGCGCCTGCCGACAGGCCAAACTCCGGCGCAAACGCGGCGCCGCGGACCTGGACCACGCTGACGGCATCGATCGGCAGCTCGATCGCATCCTCGCCGGTCACCGGATCGGTGCCGTCCGCGTTGTTGAACATCAGCGCGCTTTGATTGCTGCGAGTGCCGCTGATGTTGAGCAGCCCGTCGGGCCCGCGAACGACGCCGGGAATGAGCGGGAGCGCGTCCTGAAACCGCTCGCTCGCAATCGGCGCCGTCTGCATCACGCTCGCCGTGATCCGATCGACACGAGCCGAGATTCGACTGCTGTCGACGGTGTCCTGGCTTGCGACAACAGTGACTTCCTCGTGAAGCGCCTCAGTGTCGAGTTGGAGCGCGAAGCTCTCTGCGGCACCGGGCTTCACCAGCACGGTTTTTTCGGCGGACTTGAAACCCTGGAGCTCCGCGACGATCGAACAGTCGCCAGGCGGCACGTCCCCAAATCGAAACTCGCCCGTTTCGTTCGAGACGTCGACACGCGGTTCGAGACCCGCGCACGCCAGCGTCAGCGTCACTCCCGGCACCACGACCGGTTGACCATCCGGCGACGGGAGTGAGACCGTCCCCGATACGGTGCCGGTCGGCGTTTGCGCCATGGCTCCTCCGACACCGAGACAGGCGAGGAAGAAGGCCGTCCAGCAGATGCGCGTCAGAATCCTCATGCCTGTGGAAGGGGCAAGGAACGGGCCGATTGATTTACGCGCGCTTCCGGGCGATGGGCGGCCCGAAGCGCGCGACTGAGTGTGCGGCCGTGCGCAGTCCGTTCATGGGCACGCAATTCACACCTCGTCAGGGACGACAAATGGCGGGCGGTATCCGCGATCGCCGCCGGACAAGAGGCGATTGGCCTCTTCGTCATCGACGACCTGCTCTGTCTCCGGATCGAAGCGCAGCGCTCTGCCGAGACGGTATGACGCGTTCGCCAGGTGAACCAGCGCACACGAGACGTGTCCTTCTTCGATCGGCGCATTCAGGTTTTCCGCCTTTCGACTCCGGACGCAGTCGACGAAGTTGGCGAAGTGATCGCTGCCCGACTTCCCGCGGGGTCCTGTTCGCTGGTCGGTGCCCAGCCAGCTCTCGTAGCTGAAGCCGTCTTCGTTGCCGCCGGCCAGGTATCCGTTCGATCCGTAAAAGATGTTGCCGATCGCGTTGTGGCGATTGAACAGGCCGCGGCCGAGGCCGGCTTCGTTGTTCGTGATCCAGTGCCTGACCTCGAACTCCATCAGCTTTCGCTTTTCACCTGGTTGTTCGAATTCGAAGACACAGGCGAGCGTGTTCGGCGTCTCCTGATCGTCATCGAACATGAAGTGGCCGCCGGACGCGGAGACGCGCGTCGGGAACCTGACGCCGAGCCCCCATCGCGCCACGTCGATCTGGTGGACGCCCTGGTTGCCGAGGTCGCCGTTACCGGTGTCCCAGATCCAGTGCCAGTTGTAGTGAAAGCGGTTGCGGGTGAACGGCTTCAACGGCGCCGGACCGGTCCAGAGGTCGTAGTCGACGCCATGAGGAACGGGCTCCGCCGGTGTTCGCCCAATCGTGTCACGACGCTTGAAGCACAAGCCGCGCGCGAGATAGATGTCGCCGAAAGTGCCTTTGTGCAAATGGTCGATCGCCTCGATCTGCGCACGGGCCGAACGGCTCTGCGTGCCGTGCTGCACGATCCGGTGGTATTTCCCGGCGGCGCGCACGAGCTGTCGGCCTTCCCACAGGTTGTGTGAGCACGGCTTCTCGACGTAGACATCTTTGCCCGCCTGGCAGGCCCAGATGGCGATCAGCGCGTGCCAATGATTCGGCGTCGCGATCGAAATCGCATCGATGGTCTGATCCTCGAGCAGCCGCCGCACATCGACGAACGTTCGAGGGTTGCTCCTGACCTCCCCGCGTCGTTTATCGAGGATCGTCTCGTCGACGTCGCAGAGCGCCGCAATCTCGACGTTCGGAAGGCGCGCGAACGCGTCCAGATGATCCTTCCCGCGGCCATGGAGGCCGCAGACGGCGATGCGCACGCGGTCGTTGGCGCCGAACACGCGCTCCGGTCGAGGCAGGAATGTCAGGCCGCTGAACGCGCCCGCGGCTCCCGTCGTCTTGGCCGCGGTCTTGAGAAAGTCTCGTCGCGTGACGTCTGTTTCGGACGACATCGGTCACCTACTTCTGTGCGACGAACCGCTGGTAGGCCTCTGCGACGCCGGCCTGAACGGGGTTTCCGTGATGGATGAACACGCGGTAACGAAGGATCAGCGAGCCGCCCGCCGGAATGTCGTGCGTCCCGTTTCGACGGCGGTCACCGGTAAACGCTTTGATCCCGAACGGATTCGCCGCCAGGAGACCGTAGGCGCGTGCGTGCCAGTAGGTAGGAGCCCGCAGGTTGAGCGGGTGATCGAAGATCGCGAGTCCGACGTCCTCACCGGCGACGCGGCCGTAATAGTCCACCCAATTCGAGCGCTTGCCCCAGATGGCCTTCTCTCCGCTGCCGCCGCTGGCATTCACCATGTGACCAGGTGGCGAGTCCAGGGCCTTCACGACACGAATCGCGAAGGTGCCCTCCTTGGTGTCTCCCAGCACAATCGGACCGTGCGTGGCATGAATCGCAAATTCGCAGTCGATGGTCCGTGACTGTTCGTCGCCCGAGATGCGGTACGACTGAGTCTCCTCGGCAACGGTGCCGGTCGGCGCCACGAGATCGAATGCCGCCCGAAGACTGCCAGCGTCGGCGCCGCCCTGGATCTGGTCGAGGGTGCGGAACACGGTGCGGCCGAATGTCGAAAGGGAATGATCGCTCCATTTCGGAAACGCGGCCTCACCCCAGAAGTCGAACCCGTTGATGTCGCCGTGCGCAAAGTACATGGCACGCTGATGCGGCTCGTCGTGGTCCTCACCTGCGTCAACCGGCGTCATCGGAAACCCGCGCGTGACGACGGTACCGTTCGCGCTTCGAAGTGGAGACCAGTACGGCTTCGCAACCGATGGATCGAAGGAGTAGGTCGCGAACGGTCGTCCTCCGACTTGCACGTCTATGTGGTTCCCGCTTCGCGTCAGCTCCACGGGGAGGCCAGCGGAGCCGGCCTGGCTGAAGGCGCCGGTTGCGAGCGGCACGCCCAGGAGCGGAACGGCGAGCGCTGAAGAAAGGCGCCGGCGCGCGGCAGTTGTCAATCCCGGGTTCCCATCAGAGAGGAATCGCCGTCATCAGACAAAGCCAGGTCGACCTGCATCCACCATCGCGGCTGGTACGACACGGTGAGCGGGACTTCAGCGAGCCGGCCGTCGATGGCGTACGAAAGCGAGAAGCGCGTCTGTTCCCCGTCGGCCAGGTTCTTCGTCGCAAACTGTGCGGAGACAACGCGCGCGTACCGCGACGAGTCCACGTCGAGCGCCGGCTTGAACTGCACGCTCGTTGCGCGGAGCTCATAGAACTTGCCGTGATACACGTAGGTCAACGGTGAGCCCGCACGAAGGGCTCCGGCCCGCGCGCCGGTAGCCTGGGCGTGGACGATCTCGGCCAGCGCCGACAGGAATCCCGGCCGTGTCCCCGGCGGCAGCCGCACCTCGCGCGAGCGTCCCTCTGTGCCACCGTCCTCCGCGAGCGCGAGCACGGCCTGCACCTGGCGGAACGAGTAGTCAGCGGGCGCGCCGATCGCCGTGACGACCGATCGCGACCGCTGCCCGTCGATGGCGGCGTGAATGACCTTGAAGGTGTGCATGCCGCTCCCCTCCGCGCGAATGTGGTTTTCGGCCTCTTCGACCGACTCCTCATCCGACTCGGTCATCAGTCCGACGACGGCCGCGGCATCGCCGCGAATCGTTTCCTGGATGTAGCCCCATCGATTGATGCGGCGCGGCGCGCGATCCGGATCGGAGCCGATCAACAGCGAGTAGCGGGTCTCGAGCGGCGCGGCAGCGCGCGTGACGATGGCGTCGCCGACGTTCGAGCGGCTGATCCAGAACAGCAGGAGCGGGCGCACCCTTGCGCTCATCGTGTAGTGATGGCGCTCGCTCGTACCCGGGGCCGCCGCGTTCGCTGCGACCGGCAGGTCCGGCGCCGGCGTGAGCGCAGATACCTCGCTACCGGTCGCGCCACTCAACAAGGCGACGACCAGAATGACCGCGCAGCCCAGGGTGCGGCTGATCACTGTCGCGCTCCGCTCGACTGGACGAGCACCGGTTTTGGCTGCGGCCACGGTTGGACCGCCGGGCGCTGCACCCGTGACGCAACCGTGTAGATGCGGCGCCGCCGGCCGTCCATGTAGATGCGTGTCAGGACTTCCGCAAGGAGTCCGAGGCCAATCAGCATCACGCCTGTCTGGATGAGGACCGCGCTGAGCAGCAAGAGAGGACCGTGCGCCAGAAAGACCGCTGCGCCGGTCAGCACCTTTGTCGCCAGTACCCACAGGGCAGCCAACGCGCCGATGGCCGTCGCCGCAAAGCCGATTGGGCCGAAGAGATGAAGCGGCCGAGTCACGTAGCGGAGGAGAAACCTGACGGTGATGAGGTCGGCCATCACACGCCAGGTACGCGACAAGCCGTAGTGCGACTGGTTCTGCGGCCGCGGAATATTCGCGATGGGTACTTCCGCGATCCGCGCGCCGCCCCAGCTCGCGAGCGCCGGAATGAACCGATGCAGATCGCCGTAGAGCTGAATGCGCTTGATGACCGGCCCCCGATAGGCCTTGAACGTCGTGCCGAAATCGTGCAACGACACGCCTGAAATCCGGGCCATCATCCAGTTGGCGATTTTCGACGGCACCCGGCGCGTCCACAGATTGTCCACGCGCTGCTCCCGCCAGCCGCTGACGACGTCGTAGCCCTCTTCGAGCTTGGCGAGGAGCTTCGGAATCTCTTCCGGGGCGTGCTGGAGATCGCCGTCCATCGCCACGATCACGGCGCCCTCGGCCGCGTCGAATCCGGCCGCGAGCGCGGCGGTCTGTCCGTAGTTCCTGGCGAGCGAGACCAGCACGACGCGCTCGTCGCGAGCGGCGAGGGCCTCCAGCGCCTCCCTCGTCCCGTCGCTGCTGCCATCGTCTACATAGACGATTTCTGCGTGGGTGCCGAGCAGGAGGAGTACGGCATCGAGGCGCCGATGGAGTTCGGCGATCGTCGCCGACTCGTTGAAGAGGGGCACGACGATCGACAGTTGAACGCCGCGCAGGGACGCGGCGGATCGAGTACTACGAGGCATGACGAAAGCTC
>DASSGK010000188.1:0-15673 GCA_035693505.1 Vicinamibacterales bacterium | reverse complement strand
CGGACCAGCGCGCCGGTAAACCACGCGGCTCCGAATTCGTCTTCGCGCGCCTGCGCTATGAATCCGGGGACTGGGACTACAACCCGAAAGTCGCGGCCAACGTCCTCGACTCTCTGATTCAGTACACGTCCATCCCGGTGTACAAAGAGGAAGTCGTCATCTCGGCCTCTTCCGACGAGCTCCTGTCGTTTCCGTTCGTCTTCATGACGGGCCACAAGCTCGTTCGCTTCAGCGCCGCCGAGCGCGAGAACCTGCGGCGGTTCGCCGACGCCGGCGGCCTGCTCTTCTCCGACGACTGCAATCACGACGTCAATGGCCTGTATGCGAAAACGTTCGAGCAGGAGATGACGGTCGCCTTTCCCGAGGCGGCGCTGGCCAAGCTGCCGAACACGCATCCTCTCTATCGCAGCTTCTTCACGTTCAAAGATGGACCGCCGCAAACGTCGCACGAGTTGAACGGGTGGGGCGACAACATCGTGCACGAGTACCTGAAGGGGATCGAGCGCCGGGGACGGCTCGCGGTGCTGTACAGCAGCAAGGACTACGGCTGCGAGTGGGACTACGACTGGCGGAACAAGCGATTTCTTCGCGAGGACAACACGAAGTTCGCCGTCAACATCGTTGTCTACGCGATGGGATGATGGCATGACGCTGACGCGGCGGGAGTTTCTCGCACGAAGCGCCGGCGCGGCGGCGATGGCCATCGCCGCGCGGCCCATGCGGAGCACTGCGCAGACACCGCAGCGGATCGTCGTCATCGGCGCAGGCCTCGCCGGGTTGTGCGCGGCCTTCGAGCTCGTGACCGCGGGACATGACGTGACGATCTTCGAAGCGCGAGAGCGTCCTGGCGGACGCGTGCTCACGCTTCGCGAGCCGTTCGCAGATGGGTTGTATGCGGAGGCCGGCGCGATGACGATCTCCAGCAGCCACACTCTCTCGATTCACTATGCGGAACGGTTCGAGCTGCCACTGGTCGAGGTGAAGGGTCCCACCGGCGCGTTCATCACGCACATCCGCGGAGAACGAGTCAATCGGCCGGTTAGCGCGCGCAAGTATTTCGGAGAAGCGCTCGCGGCCTCGGCCGGCGCAGACGCCGCCGATTGGCCGCCGGCGTCGCTGCGTGGGCTCGACGCGATCACGGTCGGCGAGCTGTGGCGGAAGAACGGCGCCTCCGAGGATGAACTTGCGGTGCTACGGCTCGGCTTTCTGGGACTGCTCGGCGACGGCATCGAGGAGATCAGTGCCTTGAATGGCCTGCGCGAGACCGCGCTCCGGCTGCCGGGCGATCGCCACTTTCGCATCGACGGTGGAAACGACAGGCTGCCGAAATCATTCGCGGCGAAACTGCGGGAACGCATTCACTACGGCGCGCCGGTCGTTCGCATCGCCCAGGACGCGGCGTCCGTCACACTTTCCGTGAAGGACGCATCGGGAGTTCATCAAGTCTCCGCCGATCGGGCGATCTGCGCCGTGCCGTTCACCACGCTGCGCGACGTCGCGGTTTCGCCGCCGTTCTCACCGCTGAAGCAGAAGGCGATCGAGGAAGCGTTGTCCACCGCGGTGACCCGGACGTTCCTTCAATGCCGCACCCGGTTCTGGACGGCGAGCGGCTTGTCCGGCGGCGCGTCGACGGATCTTCCGGTCGCGAGCCTCAGTCATGTGACGGGCGATCAACCGGGACCTCGCGCGATCCTGGAGTCGTACACGGGCGGTGCCAATGCGCGCCGCCTCGCGGCGATGCCGCTTCCCGATCGACTCGAGTTCGTCGTCGATCAGAGCAGCCGGATCTTCCCGGATCTCCGATCGCAATTCGAAGGCGGAACGTCGGTCAGCTGGAGCACCGATCCGTGGGCGAAGGGCGCCTACGCCTGGTTCAAGCCGGGACAACTGCCGCTGCTCCCGCCGCGCGCGGATGCCGCCGAAGGCCGCGTACACTTTGCCGGCGACCACACGTCGGCGCTGCCAGGCTGGATGCAAGGCGCGCTCGCATCCGCGCAACGTGTCGTACAGGAAATCCTCCATGGGTAAGGCAGCATCGGGTCTCTGCGGTTTCTTCCGATCGTTGATCGATGGTGACGAAAAACAGGAGGCGGTGTGTCACGACAGAATGTGTCGAGCGGAACGAAATGGGAGCCCGTGGTCGGCTACTCTCGAGCGGTGAGGATCGGCAACCACGTGTCGGTCTCCGGCACCACGGCGACCGGGGAAGCCAATGAAATCGTGGGCGTCGGCGACGCCTACGCGCAAACCAGGCAGGTGCTGAAGAATCTCGAATCGGCGCTGAGTAAGGCCGGCGCGAGCGTCAAGGATGTCGTCCGCACGCGGATGTTCGTCACCAACATCGCGAGGGACTGGGAAGCGATCGGCCGTGCCCATGGCGAGGTCTTCGGCAATATCCGCCCCGCGACCTCGATGGTCGAAGTCCGCGCGCTGATCGATCCGGCGATGCTCGTGGAGATCGAAGCCGACGCGATCATCGCACCGTAGCGCCGAAGGCCTTACAGCGGTTTCGACTCGGCCATCGTGGCGTGCGCCTGGCTGGCATCGAACGTTCACACGGAGCAACCGAGGAACGGAGGACGCGCAGAGACTGGCTCGGCGTTCGGCGGGCGGGCCTGCGGATTAGGCCCATTGCACAGTCCGAGAGCTACGAGATACACGAACCGCTGGAGCACGGATGGGTTCGTGTATCTCGTGGCTCACGGACCGTGCCGCCGCTTCGCGGCGCCCGCCGAACCGCGACGGCTCTGGCGCACGCGTTCCTCGCGGTCTCTGCGGTTTCTTCTTTCGGAACACCACTATCGAAGATGGTAGACGACAGGGAACGTCGTGTCGGCGACGATCAGGTTTGCCGGCGGGATACCCCCGAGGTGGAGGTCGTCGCGCGTGTTGAAGATCGCGCGGATCCCGGTCACCTCGCATGGCAGCCGGAAGACCTGGAATCCGGTGACGGTGTATGTCACTGTCTGACCCCTCGCAAACGGCTTCCAGTTCGGCCAGTCCGGATTGTTCTGCCCGCACGGACTCGTCGGATCGGCGGTCATGAGGAAGACAGCCAGCTGCGCGAACGGCAATTCCGCGCCTCCGGTCACCGAGATGGTGACGCCGAACGCGCCAGACCCGCGCTGGAAAAACGCTCCCGGCGGCGTGCCTATCGGCGTCAGCGTGCTTCCCGGCGCGGGCGTGGACGCGGAAATCGTGATGCTCGCCGGCGCGGACGGCTGCGTCGGCGCGGTTGCCGTCTTGTCGTCAGAACAGCTAACCGCAGCCAGCACTCCCGTTAACGCGGCCGCCCATAAGATTGTGATCAACGCGCGCATCGTCGGTTCGAGGCTAAGGCCGGGATGCTGGTCATCGCAAGCTCAGCGTCGAGGCCTGAGCTGAGCGTCGCGACCAGGATGGACTGATCAAGAAAAATCGCAGAGACCGCGAAGAACGCAGAGAAACATGGGCTCAGGTGTGTCAGTCGCCCATCGCGTGCAGCGCGCGGACGCCGGATCGCATCGCTGTGATCCAGATCGTGATCCCCAGCGAGACGGCGGCGCTGAAACAGACCGTCATCAGCGTTATCTGTGACGCCGACACCGGTTTGCCGCGCTGGTGCTGCAGGAGATAGACCGATGCCGGCCACCCAATCAGGCAGAGCATCACGATGACGAACATCACGGCCTGCATCATGAACATCACGCCGCCGTACGATCCAGCCACCTGGCTCGGGTCGGCGCCAAACCGCGGATAGCGCGCGCCGAGGCCCACCGCGAGGCCGACAAGCGCGAACGTCATCACGACGATGGCCACCGCGCTGATGACCTTCAGGAAGGGATCCACACCGAGAAAGCCGTTGGCGGCAATCGTCAGCAGCTCCGTGAGCAGCAGCACCGGCACGAAGGCGATCCAGAATTTCGACCACAGGAAATCGCGGAGCGTGATCGGCGAGGTCCGCACGATCCAGAACGATGCGCCTTCCGCCGACACGGCCGGAAACGCGAACCGCACCGCCACCGTCGCCATGACGAACCCGGCCATCCCGAGGTTGACGAAGGCATAGATGTTCTTCAGAAACCCGCTCATGTAGGGAATGCGCGAGAGATCCAGCACGCGGAAGTTGTAGAGATACAACAGGACGAGCGCCAGCAGCAGGAGAAGCTGCGACCACTGGCTGACGTCGCGCAGAAAGATCTTCAGGTCTTTCATCAGTAACTGCCGCTTGACGGTTGACACCGGGAGCACGCGAGCCACGACGTCGAGCGAGCGGAATCGCGTAAACCGGATCTTCGGAGCCTCCTGCGATCGGCTGTAACCGGCAAAGTGCCAGCGCTCGCTCGAGGCCCGAAGCAGCACCACCGACCCGAGCGCGGTCGTCCACAGCGCCGCGGCGTGCAGGAGATCGCGGCCGCCTTGGAGGCTCGCAAACAACGTCTCGCCCGCCCAGAACGACGGCAGCAGCGGCGTGATCGGCGATTGCAGCGTCGCGAAGAAATCGGTCAGGTCAGGCAGCGACTCGACTTTCAGCAGCTGCTCCGGCCGGATGAAGCGCAAAACGATGACGAGGCTGGCGCCGAACAGGAGGCCCATCAGCATCAGGATGTCGCGCGCGCGTTTGGCCGGAAACGTGTTGACCAGCACGAGAGTCGCCGCCGTTCCGGCCGCCACCGGGATCACCGAGAACGGGATCACCGTCAGCAACGCGGTGACGTAGAACCCGGGACCGGCACACTTCGCGCGGCCGATGCCGAGCAGCACGGGCACGAGGAAGATCGCGACCATCCACGAGGCCTGCACGACCGTGCGCAGGAACCGGGCATGAAAGAGTCGACGGCTGGCCACCGGCGCCACGAGCAGCAAACGCAGATCGTCGGCCAGGAAGAACGTCGACAGCGCGGTCACCACGCCGCTGAAGGCAAGGAACGAAAGGAACGTGAGGAAGAGCCACGAGAGGCCCATCCGCAGCAGAAAGTCGCCGAGCTCCGCGTAGTCCTCGAGATGCCCGGTCAGCCAGAACGACGCCTCGAACAGGGCGGCGCAGACGCCCACGGCGATGCCGCCGAACAGCAGCCCGCGCGAAAAATCGCCGCGCTGACGGCGTCGCGCGCGATTGCGCGACGAGAGCATGTGCGGCAGGAGCAGGTAGGGAAACGGCTGCACCATCAGACGATCTCGTCGATCTCCTGCAGGCCGCTGCCGCCGGTGAGTTTCAGGAACACCGACGTCAGGTGATCGTCGCCCTCTTCGCCCATCGCACGGATCTCGGCGACCGTCCCGCGCGCGATGATGCGGCCCTTCAGGATGATGCTGATCCGATCGCACATCTCCTGGGCAACTTCGAGCGTGTGCGTGCTCATCAGGATGCCGACGCCCCTGGCGCTCATCGTGCGGAACACGCCCTTGATCAGCCGCGCGCCCCGGGGATCGAGCCCCACCATCGGCTCGTCGACCACTACCGCCTTGGGGCGATGAAGGAAGGCGGCGCACATGACGAGGCGCTGCTTCATGCCGTGCGAGAAGCTCTCGACGAGCTCGTTCTCCCACTTGCCGAGCTCGAAGAGCTCGAGCATCTCGCGGACCCGATCGCCGATGCCCGGCTCACCCAGCCCGTACAGGCCGCCGTGAAACGTCAGGAATTCACCCGCGGTCAGCTTCTCGTAGATGAAGGGCCGATCGGGAATGAACCCGAGCGACATCTTCGCCTCTTCAGGCCGCAACGCGAGGTCGTGGCCGTTGACCAGAATCCGCCCGGATGTCGGCTTCAGCAGCCCCGCGATCATTCTCAGCGTCGTCGTTTTTCCCGCGCCATTGGGTCCCAGGAAACCGTGGATTTCGCCGGGCGTGACGTCGAGCGTGACGCCGTCCACGGCCGTGAACGCCCCGTACTTCTTGACGAGATCGTGGATCGCGATCATTTCCGGCACGCGCAGCACGACGATTCGCGTCGCGGGATCGGGATGGCCAGCGCGCCGAGATCGACCGGCTCCTTGCCGACGAGAATCGGCGTCGCGTTCGGCGCGAGCTCGACGTCGAGGACGTCCATGGTCAGGCGGCCCATCAGCGGCAGAACGACCGTCTGCTTGTCGAGGCCGCCGCGCGCCACGCGCAGGTGCGTCGCATCGGCGGGAAACTGGTTCAGCGTCGGATCGACCGGCAGCCAGAACCCGTTCGGAGCCCGTGAGCCCTTAGCCCCTGTTCCCGAGCCCCCAGCCCCTGTCTCTTCGAGATACACCTCCGGCCACGCGTGATAGTAGAAGGCGCCGTGAATGTAGACGAGACCGACGGCAATGCGCGCCGGGATGCCGAGCGCACGCGCCATCGCGACGTAGAGGACCGTGTGCTCGTTGCAGTCGCCAACCTTGGTGCGCAGCACTTCACGCGCCGACGGAAGGCTGACCGTGGGTTTCTTGTCGAGCAGCGCGTTGACGTACCGCGTGAGCCGTTCGGCTCTCGCTCGTGCGCCGGAGACGCCGGTCACGGCCTTAGTGGCTTCCTCCATGACTTCGGGCGCGTCGCTCTCGATGAACGTTTCCGATGCGAGCGCGCGCTCGGCGTCGGGATCGGGCGCCCCGGGCTTCAAGCTCCGCGGATCGCGAAGCTCGAGGACGTCGCCGGTCAGACGCTGCGCGCCTCCATCGAGCTCGAGCGGCGACAGGTCAACGCCGGCCAGCCGGATCCGCATCATCCGCACGTCACGCGGCTCCGGAATCGGCGTCCGGAGCCGAGGCGCGACCGCGGCGGCTTCGAGCATGTCGACCTGCATGCCGCGGGACACCGCCGACGCGCGCGCGCGGTCCGCAGATTCGCGCACCGTGATCAACCCCAGCGGACTCTCCTCGCGCACCACTTCGCCGGTGTCGGTGATCCACGACGAGGTCTTCAGGCCGGAAAACTCCGTCTCCACGCGAAATGCCGGCAGCGGCGCCGAACCCGCGCTTCGGACCAGCTCGCGGCGGCCAACTTCGATGTTCACCCTGGAGTTTCGAAGCGTGGCCGGATCGAACACCATCCACTGATACTTCGCGCCGGCCACGAGGCCGCCGTTGGCGAGACGCCGGGAGACGTTCAACGACAGCGCCGGCGGCTCGTCGAGCTCGCGGACCTCGCTGCGAGTGCCGCCCGCGGTCTTCACGTCCAGAGACAACCGGCGGCCGTCGATCCGCCCGCGCACTTCGATCGGACCGGTTCCGGGATCGAGCGAAAACTCGAATGCGTGCAGCGCGAATGTCTTGTCCACGTGCGCGGTGGTCCTGATGGTCGCGCTCGTGGTCGCGCCCAGCATTGCCATCTGCAGGCGGCCGTCCTCTTCGAGCACGAACCCGGAATCCTCCGCGACGGTCTGACTGACGGTGAAGCCGATCTTCTCGCCGCGGTAGTACACGCCCCTCCACACGGCGGCCGAACCGTACCGTGCCAGATCGGCGGCGAGGCTCGTGGAGGCCTGCAGGTAGGAGCGATTGATCAGGACCGCCATGACGGCGATCCACGCGACGAGCAGCAGAAAGGACACCGGCCGCGTGACCGACCGCGGCAAAGGTCTCAGGAGCGCGCGCATGTCTCGGGGAGGTTATCGGCGGGAGAAGCGGCGAAGGCCAGTGGACGGCGCTCGCCCTCTACGACCACCGTGCTAGTGACGTTGTGAAATCGGCCGCGAAACCACGAAACCCACGAAAATCACGAAAGAGGCTGCAGGGGAGTCGCGTTTTCGTGTGTTTCGTGTGTTTCGTGGCTATCCGACGCGCACCCAAGCCTCAACGACGCTTCGGCCTGGGCTTCGTTTTGCTCTTCTTCATGGCAACCGCCTTCTGCCATGCGAGCGTCATCGCTTCGCCGAGCGTGTCGGCGTCCACCCTCGCCAGATCCACCATCGTCGATCCGCCGCGACCCCAGGCGCCGGCGGCCGGCACGAACGTGTCGGCGCTCGCGCTCATGAATTCCTGCTGCTGCTCCGGCATCAACTGGACCATGCCGCGCGAGCCATCCGCGGTGAGGGTCGCGAATATCCGGCCGTTGACGCGGAAATCCGGGTGGCCCATGTGCTGTCCCTCGGAGGCGCCCTCCATCCCGAGCGCGATACGACGAAACTCATTCGCCGTCATGGGTGGCTCCCCTCTGTTCTTTAGACGGCGGGCGAAATCGAGGTCATCCGGAAGTCCTCGATCTTCATCGCCGGCACCAGCGCCGTACCGGGAAAGTCGTACGCTTCGCCGACGTGCATGGGCACGGGGCGGCCCAGCATCGAGATGTTGTTGAAGCCGCGCGCCGGTCCGTCGTTCCAGCGAAAGTTCTGCACCGGCCCCGCAATCTCGCCGTTCTCGATCAGGAACAGGCCGTCGCGCGTCATGCCCGTGTTGAGCAGCGTCATCTGCTCGACCGGCCGGATGTACCAGAAGAAGCTGACGAGCAGGCCGCGTTTCGTCGACTTGATCATCTGCTCGACGGTCGCATCGCCTCCGTCCATCACCAGGCTCTGATTCGGGCTGGTCGGCGTGAACGGCTTGTTTTGCTTCTTCGCCCAGTAGCGGTCGTAGAACAGGTTCTTCACGACGCCTTTTTCGACCCAGGTGACCGGCCGCGACGCGAGCCCCTCCGGGCCGACCGGCGTCTGCCTCAAGACGTCGTTCGCGACGTCGCTGCGAATCGTGACGTTGTCGCCGAACACCTTCTGGCCGATCCTGGTGTCGCCGCGCTCTTTGCCGCTCATGAAACTGCGGCCTTCTTCGGCCGCACGGGCGTTGAGCGCGAACATCATCAGCGAGAGGAACCGGGCCGCCGGCCGCGATTCGAGGATCACCGTGTAGTTCCCGGGCTCCAGCGCTTTCGGCTTGCGCGACTTCAGCGCCTTGTCGGCGGCGACCTCGGTCAGCGCCGCGGCGTCGATCTTCGAGATGTCCTTCAATCCGGTCGTACCCGCCCACCCCGATCCGGTGCCGTCGGGAGTCCTGCACGTGAGGATGAAGCTCGCCTCGGCGTATCGGTAGTACGCGAACAACCCCTCCGAGTTGGCGAGCGCATCTGTCCAGTGCAGTTTGGGAATGTAGCCCGAGCCGAGCACGCCTTTCTTCTCGCAAACGTCCACACTCTGCTTCACCATGCGCGCGCGTTCGGCGGGACCGAATTCGACGGCCGCGGGCAATGCGCCTTCGATCGGCAGATAGTCCTGCGGCGGTTTCACCAGCGGCATCAGCTCCGGGTTGTCCGGCCGCCGCTTCGCCAGCTCCTGTGCCTGCTCGATCGCCGACTTCAACGACGCATCGTCGAACTGGTGCGTCGAAGTCGTCGCCGACTTCTGGCCGTAGAACACCGTGATGGCCGCTTCCTGATCGTGCTCGACGAGGTTCGCGGTGATCGTCGAGTTCGCATAGCGAGTGGCCGACCGCTCACCGCCGGAGAAGCGCACTTCGACGCCGTCCGCCTTGGCCATGTTCAGGATCTTGTCGGTAATCGCTTTGACTTCTTCGCGTGTGTAACTCACAGCCCTTAGCCCTTAGCCCTTTAGCTCTCAGCCCTGCGTTATGCGTACGCCGCCCCCACCATGATCTTTCTGATCAGGCACGGCGCGGATCCGTGCGATGGGTGATTCGACTGGACCGGCTGCCCCTTCGCGTCGCCGGTGAGCCCGTGATGCTCCCAGGTCTCGGGCGGACCGACGGCATCGAGGTTCGCCCAGAAATCGGTGGTGATGGCGTTGTAGGTGAAGTCGGTGACCATGCGCGTCTTCTTCCCGTTCTTGATTTCCCAGAACGCGTCGCCGCCGAACTGACCGTTGTAGCGCTGCTGATCGATGCTGAAGCTGCCCGTGCCTTCGACCAGGACACCGTCCTTGACGTCGGCGATCATCTGATCGACCGTCGGCGATCCCTTCGGTCCCGCCTCGAGTTGCACGTTCGGCATGCGCAGGAACGGATAGTTGCGCCAGTGGTTGGCGAACGTGCATCCCCGGCTTTCCTTCTCGCCGACCAGGTGCGCCGTCTCCCGGTTCGTCTGCAGTCCCACCAGGATTCCGTCCTTGACCAGCGGCCACTTCTGCGCCTTCACGCCATCGTCATCGAAACCGACGGTGGCCATGCCGGTCGGGAACGTGCGATCGGCGGTGACGTTGAAATGTTTCGAGCCATACTTCAACTTTCCGACGTCGCTGATTTTCACGAAGCTGGTCCCGGCGTAGTTCGCCTCGTAGCCCGCGATGCGATCGACTTCAGTGGCATGAGCGACGATTTCGTGGATCGTCAGGCCGAGGTGCGATGGCATCAGCACGAGATCCTTCAGCCCCTGGCCGACCGGCTTGGCCATCGAATGCTCGACGGCTTCGGCAGCGACCCGCTCGGCGTTCCCGGGCAGATCGACCTGGGCGAGGAACTCGTATCCGCTCCCGGCGAGGCGCTCGTAGCTGCGCGTCTTCACCTGGCTTCCGGTGCGCGCCGTCGCGTCGAGGTTGCAGTTGGTAAAGTGAAAGACCTGTTCGATGAACGAGCCCTCGCTGGTCGCCAGGTATTTCCACTCGTGCTCGAAGCCGACGGACGCCACCGCGAACAGCACGGACGAATTCTTCTGCATCGTCGCTGTGACGCCGCGCAGCATGTCGATCTTCTCTTCGAGCGGCACCTCCCACGGATCCTTCTGGATCGGCACCTGCCAGAACTCGTCGTAGGCCGGCGCCGGCGCGAGCTGCACGTCACGCTTCTTGGCCACCGCGCTGGCGCGCGCCACATCGGTGGCGACGCCGGTCACTCGTTTGATCTCGTCGGGCGTGACGAGCGGGCTGCTCGCAAAGCCCCAGACGCCGCTGTGGATCACGCGGACGCCGAAGCCGTAGGTCTCGGTTGCGTCGCCGCCGGGTCCGAATCCGCCGCCACCGCCGCCGACGCGCATGATGAGGCCGTTGCGGACCGCGATGTTCTGAGCGCGGTTGCGCGTGAAGCGGATGTCCGCGTACGAGCAGCCGAGACGCTTCGCCTCGGCCAATGCGGCGCCGGACAACTCCCGGTATTTCGGATCGCGTACCGGCGGCGCTTGCTCGCGGGCCGATTCGAAGGTGCGCGCATACGCCCAGCGCGGCACGCCCGCGGCGAGCGCGCCGGCGCTCAGGGTCTGGAGGAATCTTCGACGGGTGGGATGCATGGCAGTGGAGGATTTGGTAATTGAGAAAGCTGGTAATTGGGTAATTGATTGGTAATTGGTGCCAATCGATTATCAGATTACCAGATTCCCCAATTACTCAATCTAACGCAGCCCTCGCCGGCGCCGCATCCACCACTCGGCAGAGAGACACGCAACGAACGGCAGTATCCACCATGCGGAGCGCATCGGATGCCGAACGATCGGCACGCGGGGTGACTCGACCGCTCGGCGGACAAAGCTCTCCAGTTCGGTCAGGCGCTCAGGCGTTACGTCGATGCCTCGGTGCGAGGACGCCAGCATGCTCAGGGCCGGCGCGGCTGCATCGCGGACACGTCGAACGTCGGATGGAACCACCAGCGTGCGCGATGCCGTGAGCGGTTGCGGGCCTTGTACCTCCACGGTGAGCGTCGATCGCCCGGGCGTCTCTCTCGCGATGAAACGTCCGCGATACCGTCCAGCCTCGGGATCGGGCAACAGACGAATCGGCTGATTGCCATCGAGCGATGCGCTGACGGACGAGGCACCACTCGATCGCACACGGACCGTGAGATCGACCCGCTCGCCCGGCTGTGGCAGCGGGGGATCGATGCTGATGGCGATCGGCGGCGGCACCGCCAACCCGAGCCCGGCGATCGTCGACTGCCAGAATCGATCGAATGCCCCGTTGTCCGATGCGCGGTATCGCCATGCGTCCATGGCTCCGGACAGCAGCAGGCGGCCGTCGCCGCGCGGCATCGACACGATCGCCGGCGCACCCGGTCCGGCCGATGCGTCGGCGGCCGGAACGCGCGCGATGACATCGTTCACCGGCATCAGCGATCGGAACACGAGCAGTTCGGATGCGCGGAGCGATGCCACAGGTGGCGTCACCGCGAGCATCGCCGGCTGCTCCAGCAAACGTTCGGTGAGTTCCTGTCCGTCGACGAGATCGCGGGCGGGTCCGGCGTCGATCCGCTGATCGGGAAGGATGACAACAGCGCCGCCGCGCTCGCGGAGGTAGCGGTCCAGCGACCGCACATCCGCGGCCGACAACCGATCCAGGCCGCCGACGACGATCACGTCGAAGCCGTCGAGCCGTGGATCGTCGAGCGGGACCGCGCCGCCAGTTTGCGAAGAAATGCCGCGAGACGTAAACGCGAGGGTCGCGACCTGAAATCGCGCGTCCGCTTCGAGCGCCCGCCGGACGAATGTCGTCGCCCACGAAGGACGTGGATCGTAGAACTCGACGCGCAGAGGTGCACGCCGAACGTCGACGACGACGTCGGCGTCGGTCCGGCTAAAGCCGCCCGCCGTTTCCAAGGTCCGGCTAAAGCCGGACACTACCGGAGTTGCGTCAGTTGTTTCGACGGGTCGGCTGCGGTCGGACGCCGGAACTGCGTCAGTCGTTTCGGTAGTGTCCGGCTTCAGCCGGACCACGTACGGCGGTTCGCCGAATGGGACGATGTCGAGGGCTGCGTGCCATCGTTCGATGTCCGCGGTCCACCGATGCGATGCCCGACTGCTCTCGAGACCCGCCAGGCTCGCAGTGATCTCGGTCGTCCGGCGGGAGGCGCCGCGGCCTTCGAGCTCGACGTCGAGATGAATCACCGTTCCCGGCGGTGCTTCTGGCGGCGAGCTTACGCGCACGATCCGGACGCCCGGTGCGAGCGCCTCTGGAACCGTGACGGTGGCGACGAGCAACGCTTCCGGCACGTCCGTGTTGATGCCATTGAGTTCAGCAGGATAGCGATCGCCGATCGCGATCGCCACCGCGGCATCGCTCGTCAATGCCGGGACAATCTCGTAGGACGCCGAGAGGTCACGCGTCAGACGATCGCGGACGCTGCGGCCGACCGCCGATGCCGGCGCAAGCTCGATGACCGCGATGCGAGGTCGCGAGGCGCCGAAGACCGTTATCGAGGGATCGATGACGGCGGCGATGGCGATCGCAATGGCAGCCACGCGCAGCATCGCACGTATCGAGGCGACGTTCATCGACGCGCCTCGTTGGACCGCGAACCTTGCGGTGCTTCGTTGGAACGCGAGCCTTGTGGAGCTTCGCTGGAGCGCGAGGCTTTCAGGCGAGCGCGCATCGCATCCGCGAAGGCGCCGCCGAGTCCCGGTGCGACCGAATCCGACGGAAGCGGCGCGTCGGCATGCGCCCGGCGAGCTTCCGCGGCGGCGGCGGTCGCCGCGGCCGTGAGCGCCGCCGAGCGGACGGCAGGATCGGCCGCGTCGGCCGCGCGCTGCAATTCAGTCGCGACCTGTCGCAACGACGCAGAGGCCGGATCGATGCGGATCGCTTCTTCGGCAAGCACGAGCACGTTGGTCCGGCTTAAGCCGGACACTACCGAAGCCCCGGACAGCGCTCCGATCGGGCCGGACCTTACGACGGATTTTGTTTCGGTAGTGTCCGGCTTTAGCCGGACCCTGATCAGCTCCGCGATCTCGCGCAGCAGATCCTGCAGCAGCGCGGTTCGTCGATTCTCTGGCGTGTTGGGCACCAGGCGGCGCCATCCGGTGGCGTCCGTGAGATTTCCCGTGAGCCGCCGCGATGGATCGAGCTGGCTGCGCGTGGCCAGCGCGCGAAGGATGTAGCGGTCGCGTGAGAAGGCGCGCTGCAAGGCCGCGACCGCCGTCCGCTCCGCCACGAGCGCTTCCGCCGTGTTCGTGCCCGTCAGGAGCTTCTCCGCCTGACTCATGGCGATCGTCGCGGCGCGGAGATCGCGCTGACCGCGATTCTGCAGGCGTCCGGCCTGCAACTCCACTGATTGCTCGGCCTCCACTTCCTCGTCGTTGATTTCGCCGCCGAGCATGAAGACGAACTCGGCGCGAATCATCCGCTGCTCGACGGCCAGGTTCAGCGACTGTTCGGCAAGCGCGTCGGGCGCCAGCGACCCGCGTCGCTGGTGCAGGCGCTCGGTCTTGACGATCAGCATCTGCTGGCTGAGCGCGTACTTCGATTCTTCCTCGGGCAGGGTGAACGCATCGCCCGCGGCGACGCCCAGCTTCGAGATCTCGATGATGAAAGCGTCGGACGCGGCGCTCCCGTCTCCCGGACGTTCGTCGGCGGCGACCGCGCGGTAGACGATCATGTCGCCTTCCTTCAGGCCCAGTTCGGCGAGGGAACGTGACGCGCTCCCTGTCCACTCGCGCGCGTTCGCGGATTTCACGGTGAGCGGGATCTCGCCTTCCTGGAACTCGAAGTTCTCGCCGGAGCCGGTGACCTTCGTGTACCGGAGGATCAGCGATCGCAGGCCGTAGTCGTCGGTCGCGCGCGCATCGAACGCGATCCGCGGATTCCCGCCGGCGTAGACGAGATCCCGGCCGGGTGCGGTGATGCGAACCGATGGCAGCGCATCCGGCGAGACGACGATCGGAATCGTGCGGCGCGCACCGTCGCCGGTGGTCACGGCGAGAAACCCGGTGCGCGCGAGTTGAAGGCGCTCGTCGAATCGACCGCCGGCGCCGCGCGTCAACGAACGCGCACGGCCGTCATGCTCGACGCTGATTTGATCGGAGGATGCGTCGATCGATACAACAGCCACGCTGCCTTCGACCGCCTGCAGCTGCTCCGGATCGGTGAACGTGGTGTTCTTGCCCTTCGTGTACGCCGGCGGCTGGATCTCGACGGTCACTCGCAGGCGTGATCCCGTGAGCGCACCGGATGCCGTCGGCGCGACGGCCGCGGAACCGCCGGATCCGCGCGGCAATCGATCGCCCCGCATGTGGGCGATCTCCACGCCGCCCCAGGCCACAACGGCAAAAAGGGCGATCCATCCGATCCGCGTCGCCGGAAACGCGGCGCTGAGATCCAGCCGCTCCGCGCAGCGCGCCGCGTCCTCGAACACGCGCGCCCGCGCACCCGGTGACGCCTTCAGCACATCCCTGGAGAGCTCGTCCGCGGTGACGAACAGGTTGCGCGCATCGGGATGCGCGCGCTCGAGCCTGACGACGACCGATGAGCGTCGCGTGCTGGTCCAGCGCCAGACACCGATCGCCGCAGCGCAGACAATGCCCGCGACGGGAGAGATGGCACCGGCGACAAGGCCCCATCCCGCCGCCTCGATCGTCCCGAGCCATCGCGCACGTCGCATGGCCGCGCTCATCGCGCCGGTCACAACCGACTCGGTGTTCATAGCGCGCGCTCCGGAGTCAGGCGACACGCGCGTCCTCTGCTGCACGTCGTTCGACGGCGGTTGGCCGCCGGCGCCGCATCCAGGTTTCCAGCGCCAGCAGGCCGACGACAGCCAGCCACAACCAGCGGCGGTCGTCCTGCTCGACGGTGTCGATCCGCGGCGACACCACAGGCGCAGGCGGACGTGACCATTGCCGCAGCACTTCGTCGGCGATTGGCATCACCTCGGCCGCTTGAAGATCGGGCGGCGGCGCGATGGCGTTCGCGATCGATCGCAACAGGACAGGCGTCGCAAGGCTCGTCGCATCGGCCGTGCTCGCCACGAGGAGGCGATCCGAGGACCCAGCGGCGGCGGCCAGCGGCCGGCCGTCAGCGGCGACGACCAGCGTCTGCCATGGCGCCGAAGCAAATCGAGGATCCGCAAGGCCCGCCGGCACGCTCCGCGATACG
>DASSGK010000187.1:0-19580 GCA_035693505.1 Vicinamibacterales bacterium | reverse complement strand
CGCCTGACCGCCAGCGATACGCAGCTGTCGACGTCAAGCGACGTGACGATCACGGTGAATCCGCCCGCTCCCACGAATGTGGCGCCGACGGTGAGCGCGGGCACGGCGGCGACGATCACGTTGCCGGCGGGCGCATCGCTCAGCGGTTCAGTGACCGACGACGGGTTGCCGACCGGCGCGACGGTGACGAGCACGTGGAGCAAGTTCAGCGGACCGGGGAACGTGACGTTCGCCAATGCCGCAAGTCCGGTGACGACCGCGACATTCGATCAGGCTGGAAGCTACGTTCTGCGGTTGACCGCCACGGATACGCAACTGTCGGCGTTCAGCGAGGTGACGATCACGGTGAATCCGCCGGCTCCCACGAACGTGGCTCCGACGGTGAGTGCGGGCACGGCGGCGACGATCACGTTGCCGACGGGGGCATCGCTCAGCGGTTCAGTCACTGACGACGGGCTGCCGACCGGCGCAACGGTCACGAGCACGTGGAGCAAGTTCAGCGGACCGGGGAACGTGACGTTCGCCAATGCCGCAAGCCCGGTGACGACGGCGACGTTCGATCAAGCCGGGACCTATGTGCTGCGGCTGACCGCGACAGACACACTGCTGACGGCATTCAGCGAGGTGACGATCACGGTGAATCCGCCGGTTGTCACACCGCCGACGAACGTGGCGCCGACGGTGAGCGCGGGCACGGCGGCGACGATCACGCTGCCGGCGGGCGCATCGCTCAGCGGTTCGGTGACCGACGACGGGTTGCCGGCCGGCGCAACGGTGACGAGCGCGTGGAGCAAGTTCAGCGGTCCGGGGAACGTGACGTTCGCCAGCGCGGCGAACCCGGTGACAACGGCAACGTTCGATCAGGCCGGGACGTACGTGCTGCGATTGACGGCGACCGACACGCTGCTTTCCGCGTTCAGCGACGTGACGATCACGGTCAACCCGCCCATCGTCACGCCGCCGGGGAACTCGCCGCCGACGGCCGCCGCAAACGGCCCATATTCGGGGACGATCGGCGTCCCCGTGAGCTTCAACGGCAGCGGTTCGGATCCCGACGGCCAGGCGCTGATCTTCAGCTGGAACTTCGGCGATGGATCGACCGCGTCCGGGGCCACCGCGTCGCACACGTATGCCGCCGCGAATACCTACACCGCGACGCTGACGGTCAGCGACGGTCAGTTGAGCGCGACAGCTTCGACGACGGTGCAAATCGCGAGTGTCGCGCAAACGAATCACCCGCCGACTGCCCAGGTCAACGGACCTCAGGCAGGGGAGACCGGGATCGGCGTGTCGTTCGATGGATCGGCCTCGACCGATCCCGACAACGACACGCTCAGTTATGCGTGGTCGTTCGGCGACGGTAGCAATGGCGCGGGTCAGAAGCCCGTGCACGTTTTCGCGTCGGCCGGATCGTTTACCGTCACGTTGACGGTCACCGATTCGCACGGTGCGACGGCCGTGGCGACCACGAGCGCAACCATCACCGCCGCCGCCGACCGGTCGCCGCCGATCATCACGCTGGCAGGTCCGAAGGAAGCGCTGCCCGGCGCGCACGTCACGATCGTCGCCGACGCGTTCGACAACATCGGTGTCACGTCGGTGACCCTCGACGTGAACGGCGCCGATCCCGTCGAGATCTCATCGCCGCCTTACCAGCGCGCCATCATCGTGCCGGACTTCGTCGCGCCCGGGACGAGTTACAAGGTTGGCGCAACGGCGCGCGACGCCGCCGGCAACACGAGCGCGGCGTCCGTCACCCTGACGGTCGTCGCCGAACCCGATACGGTGAAGCCGCAGGTGACGATGAAGGCGCCGAGCCAGGCAGCGCCCGGCACGTTGCTGCAATTGAGTGCGACGGCGTCGGACAATGCGGGCGTCGCCTCGGTGATCTTGTCGGCGAACGGCGTCACGCTTGCGACGCTGACAGCGGCTCCCTACGAAGCGCCTTATCTCGTTCCGGCCGGCACACCGGTGGGGTCGGCGATCACGTTCTCCGCGCAGGCGATCGACACGTCCGACAATCGGGCCGTCAGCAGCGCCGTGATGTCGGTCGTGCAGGCGCCGGACACGACACCGCCGACTGTCGGCCTCGATGCGCCCGGGACGGCAACCGCCGGCACGACGTTTACGGCGGCAGCGACGGCGGCCGACGATACGGGCGTCGCATCGGTCGCGTTCCTTCTCGATGGCACGCGGATCGCCACCGTTTCCGACCCGCCGTATCGCACGACTATCTCGGTCCCATCGACGTTGCAGTCCGGTGCGCACCTCCACATCGAAGCGCGTGCGGCCGACTTCTCCGGGCTGGAAGGCATCGCCTCGCGCGACGTGAACATCGTGGCGCCTGCCGCTGGCGTCGTCACCGGCGAGGTCTACGACGACGGGAGCGGGCTGGCGATTGCCGGCGCAGGCGTCGCGCTGCTGGGCACAGACGGCCGCGGCCTGCCGTACACGCAAACGACGGTCACCGACGCGCGCGGACGGTACTCGATGGACGCGGCCGAAGGATCCGGTGTCGTGCAGGTCACGATGCCGGGCTGGTCCTCGGCGAACCGCGCGATTGCGATCTCGCCGAACAAGGGCGTGACGGTCGTCGACGCACGGCTGACGCCGACGGCCGTGGGCACGGCGATCGACGCGCTGCCCGGTGGGTTCGTTGTCGGCGACCGCGTCACGTTCCTGAAAACGTGGCAGCGTGAAGTGTCCGCATCGGAAGATCCGACCATCGGTCAGCCTGCGCTCGGCGGGCCCGACGTCGTGCTGACGGTTCCGCCGGGAGCGCTCGCCTCGAGCGCGACGCTGACGTTGACGCCATTGAGCCGTCAATCGCTCCCCGGGCTGCTGCCGACCGGCTGGACGCCGCTCGCCATCGTCGACATCGGACCACATGGTGTTCCGCTCTCCACCGGCGCCACGATCTCTTCGCCGAATCCGTTGAACGTCAAGGCTGGCACGCCGGTCGTATTCGCGCAGTGGGACGAGCAGGTTCGCGGCTGGCGCGCCGTGGCGTCGACGATCCTGCCGCAGGACAAGGGCGCTCTCAGCGGTACGGTCGCGGCCACAGGTCAGTATGCCTGGGCGGCGGCGGACGTCCTTCCGCTGGCGCCGCCGCAGCCAGCTGCAGGCGATTTGCTGGCCGGCGTCACCGCCGTGCTGATTCCCGGCGACGCATCGGCCGTGGTGAATCCGCAGCCGAAGATTCTGTTCTACAAGCCTGGCGTCAAATCCGACGTACGCGGCACGGTCGCCACCGCCGCGCCGCTGGCGAGCGGCACGATCGTGAAATCGAGGATCACCGAGTCGTATCAGTTCCGCTCGGCCGGCGAAATCCATCCCGACCCGACCGAGCAGGATCTCGTGCTCTATCAAATCCCGGGCGGGCCCGTTCCGGTGATGGCGGCGGGATTCCCGGTATCGCCAAGCCTCACGTTCGAGGCGCTGTCGCTGGACACCGGCGTGATCACCGTGGAGCTGCGCGCGCCGGAAGAGGCGGTGCACGAAGTCGCCGTGATCGGCGCCGGCGGCGGGTCGGTCACCGGTGACAACGATCAGCGGCTCGACGTGAAGGCCGGCAGCGTGACGACGACGGTGCCGGTCGAAGTGCGCGCGATCGCCGCATCCGATCTGGGCGCCGCGCTGCCGGCAGGCTTCGAGTTCGTCGGGGCCGCTACGATTTCGTTCACCGGCACATGGGCCTTGCCGGCCATCTGGTCGATCCCGAGTCCCTCGGGTGCCGCCGACACCGACCTGTTCCTGCTTGCACGACTCCAGGAGCTTGGCGGGCAGACACGATTCGTGCTGACCGGAACCGGCGTGCTGGCCAACGGCCGGCTCGCGTCGGAGACCGCGCTCCCGGGTACCGCGGTGACGTTCGAGGGCGTGAGGACGCCCGGCCGCTACGTGTTCCTGCGGGCGACCACGCCGCTCGCGTTCACGGCCGGCAGCGTGACCGCGGAGGGCGGCGCGGCGTTCGCCGGCGCGCTCATCACGAGCAACACGATTGCCGTTGTCTCGCTCTCACAATCGACCGGCCGCTACATCTCGGCGGTCGGCCTGGGCAGCGTCACGGTGACTGCGCTCGACCTGCAGAAGACCGACACGGTCAGCGTGCCGGTGACTGCGTCGACGCCGCGGCAAGTGCTTCCGCTCGATCTCGCGCTGGCGGCGCGTCCGCCGACGGTCACGTCCGTGACGCCGGCCGACGGCGCGGTCAACATCGCGCTCGCCGATCCGGTCATCGTCCGTTTCTCCAGTCCCATCGACGCGGCGACCGCGACGCTCCAGAACGTTCGGCTCACCTCGAGCGCCGGCGCCGTTGTCGGCACGCTCGCGATGACGGTCAACAATACCGTCGCGACGTTCCGCCCGCTCGATCCCCTGCAGCCCAACACCGCATACACGTTGACCGTGAGTCAGGCTGTCGCCGACCCGTTCGGGCGTTCGCTTCCAGCGCCGTTCGTCGCGACCTTTACGAGCCTCGATACGATCGCACCGCCGCCGCCGCCGGCCGGCAGCATCACGTCGACGATTCCCGGGACGAACGGCAAGACGACCATCACTGCGACACAAGGCACCGCCGGCTCGCACGACACGGCGCTGATCAAGAACCTCACGACCGGAGCGTTCACTCCCGTCGTGCTCGATTCCAACGGCGGCTTCACCGCGATCGTGGCCGCTGCGGTCGCGGACCGGCTGCAGCTGATCATCACTGACGCCGCCGGGAACAAGACGGTCGTCTCGCTCGCGCGATTCCGGCAGGACAACGGCGACGGCACCGTGTCGGAGGCCGTCGGTGCGGAGGGTGGCCGCCTCGAAGGTCCTGGCGGCGTCGCGATCGACGTGCCGGCCGGTGCGTTCCCGACGGGCGCTGTCGTGAAATACGGCCCCGTGTCCGAAGCCCAGTTCCCGTTCCATCTGAACGACGCGCAGCGGCAGTTGTTCCAGTACAGCGGCGGCGTCCGTCTGGATCTCGGGGCCGCCGTCCCGCAGAAGTACCTGAACGTCAGCGTGGCGACGACCGGCGGCGAGAAGGTCACCGACGAGTGGCTCGTCATGCAGGCGATCGATTTCGCGTCGCAGAACAGCGTGGCGGCGATCGACACCGCGCATGTGATCGACGGGCGCATCACCACCTCGTCACCGCCGTGTCCTGGTGTGACCGGCACCGGCGTGTATGGCTTCCTGAAGGCCGCGCGTCCGCTCGGCGTGATCTACGGCCCCGTGACGGTCGATCGCCAGCTGCCTCCCGGTGTCTTCATTCCATTCCTCGTCGGGCCGGGCATCATCGGGTTCCCCACCGGAATCTCCGATCTCCTCGTCCCGCAGATCGACGGCAGCATCTCCGGCCAGGACCCGCTCGGACTCGGTGCTTACATCAGCGCAGCCGGAGAGACCGCCGCGGTCTTCTCGAGAGCGCCCGCCTGCCTGCCGCTGCTGAGCGGCCGCGCGACGCTGTCGCAGAACCGTTTCACGATCGCGACGCCGCCCGGGCTGACCGTCGCCGATCGCGAGCTCGAAGTCGTGAACACCACCCGCGGTGCGACGACGCATTTCTATCGACCATTCGAGCCGACGCTGAGCATCCAGGGTGGCAACGCGGACGCGATCATCGTGACCGCCATCGACGCCGCCGGCAACCGGCGAACGATGACGCCGGTGCGTCAGCCGCGCACCTTCGTGCACGTGCTGATCGCGTCGACGGAGTTCACGGCCGACGACACGATCCTCACGATCAAGAACACGACCACGGGCTCGAGTCCGTTCTCGACCGGGGTAAGCGCCGCGCCGAACGTTCCGATCCAGGACGTCAACGTCATCATGGAGGGCGGCGCCGCCGACTTGTACGTGGCGGAGGTGACCAACGGTGCCGGTGTGAAGCGCACCGTGAACCTCGGCGTGCTGCCGTACGCATTCGGCAACGGCAACCTGCGCCTGCACGCGGTTCCCGGCACCATCGACCCGACGCTCGCGGAGATCAACGCGTTCAACGCGACCGTCCCGCCCGCCCAGCAACTGGCGCCGACCGCGGCCGTCACAAAAGTCCTGCTGCAGATTGACTCAGCGACGTCGAGCAGCAGCCTGGTCATCGCCGACGCCGATGCGGGCAACACGTCGCGCCTCGTCGGCGGGGCGTTCGACTACGCGTTGGATGGAACGTTCGACCAGAAGTTCACCCTGCACGTGATCTACGCCAACGGCACGACGGCCGATGTCACGATCCCGATGTTCAGGGTCACCGTCACCAACCCGAGCACCGGCTCGGTGGTGCGGACGATCACGGCGCCGGTTCCGCCGCGGTCCGAGCCGCTGCCGCTCGATCTTTCGCCGCCGAGCGGCCCGACGGAAGTCATCTCGCCGCCGGCCAGCCTGGTCGACATCGATCCGCGGTCGCCGATCTCGATCGTGTTCTCGCGGTCGCTGGATCAGGCGAGCGTCGACGCCAACCTGATCGTCTTCGGCACCGACAGCAACGGCGTGCTGACGCAGATCGCCGGCACCTGGAAGCTCTCACAGGGCAACCGGGTCGCCACGTTCATCCCGGCGACCGCGCTGCACCTCAATCAGACGTATCGCATCGCGTTGAGCGGCGTCACCGATCTCGCCGGTCAGCCGGTCGCCGGCGGCAGCCTCACCGTCACTACCTTCAGGCCGCGCAAGGTCGGCACCGCGGCGCTGCTCGAACCTCCGACCGGGCAGGCGGTTCCGCTCAAGGACGTCAGCTTCGTTCGTCAGCCGGGTCCAGGCAACACCGTCGCCACGCGCGTGATCGCGGCCACTGCGAATCAGAACGGGTTCAAGGTCCACACGATCGATGTAACCGATCCGCGACACCCGTCTGAAACGGGGCACACCGCAGGCGGTTCGTACAAGCGGCGCCTCACGATGATTCCCAAGATTTCGGCGCCGAACGGCGTCGACGTGATGTACGACGTGCAGCTCATTCCGCAGGACACCGGCATGTCGTGCTGGGCGGCCGGTGCGGCGATGCTGGTCGGCTGGCGGGATCGGGTGTCGATCAATCCGAAAGACATCGCCGCGCGCATCGGTTACACGGCGCAGTACGACACGAAGGGCCTGGACGGCTCGGACACCGAGATGTTCAACGCCTGGGGGCTCGTGCCGGAGCCGCCACAGACGTTCTCCGTCGCGTCGTTCAAGCAGATGCTCGAGGACTTCGGGCCCCTCTGGGTGGCCTCTGGAGTCCCCTCCGCCCACATCCGCGTGGTGACGGGGATGATCGGCGACGGCACCCCGGACGGAACGCTCGTCTACATCAACGATCCCTGGCAGACCGGGATGACCTCCTTCGCGCCCCCGAACGTGGGCGCCGACTACGCGATGACGTACACCGATTTTCAGGCGCAGCAGGAATTCCTGGCGCGTCAATGGTTCGGCGACATCGCGGTGATGCAGCAGCTCTGCAAGTCGGGCAACCAGAAGGTCTGCACCGGCCTGAACGATCCGCCGACGATGCAGCTGCTGAAGGATTGCTCGACGGGCAATCAGGCGGCGTGTGCCCAATTGAATCTGCCGGGCGCCAACCAGACGCTGGTCGCACACCTGGCGCAGAAGCCGGACTGGGTTCCGCCGATCGAGACCGGCGCTCTCAAAATACGGCTGCCGCTGCCCGGAGAGGCGCCGATCTCCACCTGCACCGATCACGTCGTCCCCGGCTCCGGCGGACGCCAGTACTTCAACGGCGACCTGGCGGTCACGAGCTCGTGGAACCTCGACACCAACTACTTCACGTTCTTCGACGTGACCGACCCGGTCAACCCGTGCGTCATCGGCGACAAGACGATTACCGCCAACCCGGATACGCTCAACTCGTTCACCAGCCACGGCACGTTCCACCTGCAAGGCTCGGCCAGCGGGGTGACGACCCTTCACCACGCGGACGGATATGCGGCCTACATGGCGATCGCGCAAGCCGGCATCTTCGCGGTCGACATCGGCGGCAGCATTCCGTCTGTCGGTCAGCCGAAGGATCGCCAGCAGGAGGGGATCTACTCCGGCGACTTCGTCGACGTCCTTGCGGTCCGCGATCGCGTGCTCGCCGTCAACAATAACTACGGCGGCGACGCGACGCTCGAGGTCCTGGATCCGAACCTCTCGCCGATTACGTCGATCACCCTGACCAACGGCGGCGCGACGAAACAGCACAAGATTGTCTACAGCGCGGGCAGCTGGGTCGACACCAACAAGAACGGCCGAGTCGACACCGGTGAGCTCTTCGACCTCGCCTACGTCGCCGGCAGCGGCGGCATCATCGTCGTCGACGTCACCAATCTCGATACGCCGTCAATCGTCGGCCGCATCACGGCGCCGGGAATCCTGCGCGAGATCTCCGTCAGCGACGGCGGGCGAATCATCTTCGCCGGCGGGGACCGCGGAACGGTGGCGACGGCGGGCGGGGCGCCGGTGCCGATTGCCGGCGACGCGTTCTTCATGATCGATGCGTCCAACCCGTTTGCCGCGGCGGTCTCCGACGCCACCGGCCGCGACTCGCGCATCGTCTTCGAATACGGGTATCCCGACGGCATCGGCGGCATTTCGGTCGACAGCCAGCGCGGCCTCGTCTACATCGGATGGCCGGCGTCGAACGTGCCGACCGGAGCGCTCGACATCTGGGCGTCCGATCGCAGCGCGCGCATCGCGTTCAACACGCCGCCGGTGGCCAACGCCGGACCAGACGCGACCGTGGATCAGGATCAGCCGATCACCCTCGACGGCAGCCGCAGCTTCGATGCCGATGGCGATCCGCTGATCTACACCTGGACGCAGGTCGGTGGACCGGCGGTTGTCCTGTCGAATCCCTCCGCGCCGATGCCGATCTTCACGTCGCCGAAGATTGACGGCGCCGTCCTCACGTTCCAGCTGGTCGTCAACGACGGCGTCGTGGACAGCCCGGCCGACACTGTCGTGATCACCGTGAGACCGAAGGGTCACCTCGACCTGAGGCCGGTGATCGCGCCGATCGTCGTGGTCCCGGGCACCAAACAACTCACGGTGACGTTCACGCCCGGCAACGGTACGGCGACGCGCGACGTGACCGCCGACACCGCGACCACCTATCGCTGGCTGGGCAACGGCCTCGTGTCCGGCACCGATGGATTGCCCGACATGACGTCGATCGTCAGCGCGATTGCCTCGAAGCTCGGCGTGCCGGTGCAGATTGCCGACATCAGCGTTGACGCGTCCGGCATGCTGACCGCGAACACGCCCGGCATTCAGGTCGTCCGCGCGCACTACAAGGACGGCGGCATCGACTTCGACTCGGGCTTCACGGTCGTGCTCGCCGGCATCAAGCTGAAGGAGATTGCGCTCAAGCCCGAGTCGGTGCTGACCACGCTGGCGGGAACGCTGTCCGACGCGCTCGGCAGCAAGAAGAATCCGCCGATGATTCTCGCCGCCGACGCGAACGGCTACGTGCTGGACAAGGGCGTCGTGCTGCTCGACGACGTGACGTTCGAGCTGCTCGGGACGGCGACGATCAGCCTGAAGGATCTCGTCGGGGCGATCGAGCCGCTGGTGCACGACGCGTTGACTGCCGCGCTGGCCGAAACAGGCCCCGCGGCGCCGGTCCTTGCGCACGCGTTCACCAAGCTCGCCGAACTGGGCATCGCCTTCGCGGGCGTTCAGGCGCTCGATCCGCTGGAGTCGGCCGACGAGACGATTGCCTCCGTCTCGCAGACGGTTCCGTTGCAGGGACTGGTGCAAAGCCACGTCTCCGGGCTGACGAGCATCTCCGGCACGCTCGATCTCGGCGCGCTCGGCAAGGCCGACGACAGCGTCCTGGTGTGGGTGCTTCCGAACGTGAAGTCGGCGACCGTCGAGCCGAATCTCACGGCGATTCGCTCCACCGATCCCGCGACGCCGGGACCAACGGTCCGGACGTTCGTCGAGATGGAGCTGATCCAACAAGCCATCGTGCCGTTGAAAGGCAAAGCGAACACCACGGCCGAATTGCTCGATCGGTTCCTGCCAGACGGCCTGGCGTCCTGGCAGACGGCGATCGACAAGGACTTCGTCACCGACACGCCGGCGCCGAAGCTGCGATTCCACATCAAGGGATCGATGACGCCGACCTGCGCGCCACCTGACGCGAGCGGCAAGGTGGAGTGCTCGATCACGTTCACCGACGTCGGGCTGGGCTTCTATGCGCCGAACAACGTGCGCCCGGCGATCAACAACGACTACACGATCGCCGATCCGTCGATCGCCGCTCTCGGAACCGTCGAGACGTTCGACACGCACATCGTGCACCAGAACAAGGTTGGCGCATCACCGCTGTCCGGCAACGTCACCGTCGCGTTCATGGGCGGCGCGCAGGATACGACCGCGCGCATCGTGGTCACGGGCGGAGGCCCCGTGCTGACCAAGACGCTGCAGGACGGACAGGACGGATCCGTCCAGGGTGGAGCGTTCGTGAACTTCACCGTGACGGTGCTCAACCCGTTCGATACGCCGCTGCAGAACGTGCAGGTCACCGATACGACCTACTTCCTGGCCAGAGGCGCGACCACTGAAGGCGTGCTGCAGTCGATCTCGCTGCCGCTGATCCCGGTCCTGGCGCCGCATCAGACGGTGACTGTCGACGCCGCATTGACCGGGTTCGTCGCGCCCGGAATGCCCGGCACGCTGCGCGACGAGGTGACCGCCGTCGGATCGGCGCCGTCCAGCGCGTCGGTGGTCGTGAACATCGACACGCTGCACATCGCTCCGCGGCTGATCATTGCGCCGAATGCACCGCGAACGACGCCGCTTACCGTCACGCTCGCCCATGCCGGCGGCACGACGGAGGATGTGACGCGCGATCCGCGCACGACGTACGAGTGGATCGGCAAGAACGTGCCGCGCCAGGTGGTGGACGCGATCTACCAGAAGATCAACGCCGCGCTCGTAGCCGAGGGACAGTCGCCGCTGCCGGCGCAACTGGCGAACGTCAGCGTCGATCCGCTGACGGGCATCCTCACGATCAGTTCGAACGGTCTGCAGCTGGTGCGGGCGACGTACAACGGCAGCCTCACGTCGGAAGTCAGCGTCGTCCTCGCCGGCATCCAGCTGAAGTCGATCGATCTCATCCCGCTGTCGAAGCTGAACGCGATCCAGTCGGCGCTCGTCGATCTCTCGAATCCGCCGATGGTGCTGGCCTCCGACGCACCGGGCAACGACGCGCCGTTCGACAAGGTCGGCCAGGTGCTGCTGCGCGACGCACGGTTCGAGATCCTCGGCGGCCCGGCGACGATTTCGGCCAAGAAGCTCGTTGACGCGATCTCGTCGGCAGCCGGCGACGCGATGACGGCATTCACCGCCGAGACGGGACCGCTGGCGAAAGTATTCGGCTGGGCCGCGACGCAGCTGGTGACGGGCATCCTCGACGAAGCCGGCACGCAGCTGCTCGATCCGGTCACGTCCACGAACACCGCGGTCGCGACCGTCGTGAACCACGCCGGCGCGTCGTTGCCGGCCATGCCGGTCGGACGTGTCGACGCGCTCGCCTCGGGCCTGACCGATATCAAGGGCACGCTCGATCTCGGCGACTACGGCAAGGCGAGCGACAACGTGCTGACCTGGGTGCTGCCGGCATTGCAGTCGGCGGCGATCGAACCGGCCGTCACGATCATCGATCTCACGAAGTCTCCGGCGCCGGATCCGAAGGTCCGGACGTTCGCCACCCTCAGCGCCGGGAACACCGGAGTGCCGCTCGCGTTGAGCGGGAAGTTCAAGGACGTCGCGGAGGCCATCGATAAGTTCCTGCCGGGTGGCTGGACCGGATCGGGTCTCGGCACCTTCTCGCTCTCCACCGGCCGCGTGCACGTCAGCGCGCCCGTGGACAACTTCCAGTTCAGCTTCGACGGCACAGCGACCGTGGTCTGCGCGGCGCCAGGCGCTGACGAATCGGGCTGCTCGGTCACGGTGAACGGGCTGACGTTCGGGTTCCAGGTTCCGCATCAGCCGCCGGTGGTCACCGACACCTACGTGGCGGATCCGTCGATCGCGACCACCACGATCGATGCGAACCATTTCGACACGCACATCGCCGCGGTCGCTGTCGGACGCTCGACGCTCGAGAGCCACGTCGACATGTCGACGTTGAAGATGGGCAAGACCGCGGATCTCAACGGCCTCGTGATCGTGACGAACACACAGCAGCCTGTCGTGGAGAAACACATCCTCGGCGACGCGTTCGGGCTCGTTCCCGGATCCCAGGCGCAGTTCCAGATTCTCGTCGCGAACCCGACGGACACGCAGATGGATGACGTCCAGGTCACCGACACGCTGCAGTTCAACGGCGCGACGGTGGGGACCCAGCAGGTCGCGCTCGGCTCGATTCCGCCGAACGAGGGCCGCCGCGTGGTACTCGACGTCGTCGTGCCGGCGACCCCTGGCGTGCTCGAAAACGACATCGACTTCACGACGTGCCTGACCCATCCGTGCGACAAGGTCGTCCTGCCGGTGCGGCGGCCGCTGATCAACGAACTGGTCGTCGAACCGCAGCGCGACTGGGACGACAGCGGCAGCGGCGGCAACGGCGTGCCCTTCGACGACACGCCGGGCACCGGCGTCGCGCCATCGCCGTCGGTCACGCTCGGCGATCAGTGGATTGAGTTCCTCACCAACACCGGGTCGCCCGACGAACTCAAGAACTTCACGCTGTCGTTCACCGATACGAGCGGCACCGCGCAGACCGTCACACTCAGCCCTGCCAACCTGATCTCGTCGGCGGGCTCGCCCTACGTGCTGCTCGCGGCGCCCGGAAGCATCGGCCGCAACAGCGTCGTGCAGCTTCGCGACACGACCAACACCGTCGTCGATGAAGTCGATCTCAGCGCGGTTCACGCCGCGGTCGGCTTCGCGACCGGCGTCGCCAACGAGGCCGTTGCGCGAACGCCCGATGGATTCGACACCGGCGCGGCGAGCGACTTCAAGCGCAAGCCGGCCAGCATCAGGAAGTTGAACCCGTGAGCCGATCCATGAATGCGCGCGATCGGCGTTTCATCACGGCGCGAGCGGGCGTCCTCGGGAAGGCGCTCGCGGTGGCGGCCGTGTTCGCGCTGGCCATGAGCGCGCCGGCCGGCGTGCTTCACGCGGAAGCGCAGGCGCAGAGCGGCCGCTTCCTCGCGAAGGAAGACATCCTGTTGTTCGGTCTCGGCCTCCAGGTCGAGCCCGCACAGCAGACGATCCCGAAGGACATCGCGACGATCGTCAGCACGATGTTCGTGGCGCCGCAGGTGCCGAACGGTCTGCCGCCGCTGGCGCCCGACGCCGTCGTCATGGCGACGCTGCGCGGCCCGACGTTCCCGACGCCGATCGACCTGACGACGAAGCCGAATTCGCCGTTCAACATTCCGCCGTTGAACGTGGCCGGCATCCACACGCTGGACAACATCCGCCTCGTGAGCAACGGCGAAATCGTGCTGCGCGGATCGCCCGAGAGCGTGGTGATCACGGTGATCGATCGCCTGCTCATCACCGAGGTCACGGCGAGGCCGCTGACGGCGGCCGAGATCCGGGAGAAAGGGCTGGTCTTCGACAACTCCAGCTTCCAGGCCTACAACTTCGCCGCGGCCTTCGCGATTCAGGACAAGAAGATTCCGATCAACTTCACGGTCGTGCTGCCCACGCTGCAGGGAGCGACCGACGTCTCGCCGACTGATGTTCGCCTGCCGGGCATCGGCTCACAGCCGAGCCTGCCCAGCCTGCAGACGGTCATCCCCGACAGTCTCAAGCGGCTGCAGACGCAGATCCCGAATCTCAACGTGCAGGGCTTCACGCTGAAAGTTCCCGACGTCGCCGGCCAGAACTTCTACGTGCCGCCGATACCGGGCGTGGTCGTCATCCCCGGAGATATCGGTTTCCTCGATCAGTTCTTCAGCGTGATGCTGATGGTCGGAAACGTTGCACCCGCCGGATCGAATCTCGTCGTGACCGATCTCAAAGCGGAGATCGTGCTGCCGCCGGGAGCCGACACCGTCGTGGGTACCGCCGACGATCCGTTGCGCATGGGTCGCACCGATCGCGGCGAAGTGGCGCGAATCCAGCCGGTCGTGCAGCCGGGCGCCGACGGCGCGCTGGGGACCGCTGACGATGTGCTGACGCTGGGTCCCGGTCAGACGGGCAACGCCGAATTCCTCGTCGAAGGCCGCCGCGAGGGCAGCCACATCATCGAGATGGCCATCAGCGGCACACTGCTTGGCCTTCCGATCGGACCGGTGCCGATCACCGGCCGCGCGATGGGTTCGGTGCTCGTCAGGAACCCGACGTTCACGCTGACCTTCACGCACCCCGAGATTGTCACCGCCGGCGAGCCGTACACGCTCGACGTCACGGTGACCAACACGAGCGCGTCGCCGGCAAACCTGATCAGCCTGACACTCTATCCGGAGGTGGTCAGCGGCGCGACGATCGTCGGCGATCCGATTCGCCACATCGACACTATCGCGGCCGGCGATTCGCAGTCGGTCAGCTTCGACCTCGTCGCGAAGGTCAGCGGCAAGGTCACCGCGGCGACACTCGATTCCGACGACAACGTGACCGGCCGCTTCGCGCTCAAGACCTCGGTCGGTGAGCTCGGCATCCCGCTTTCTCCCGACTCGCTGGTCCTGCCCAAGGAAGCCGGATCGCTGCCGCTCGACCTGCGGACCGCGGCGATTGGCCTGCTCGGCAAGGCCTACGCCGTCGCCACCGCGCCGGCCGCTGCGCTGCCGACCGGCATCGCGCGCTTCTCGAAGAAGATGGTCTGGGACCATGCGACCGAGCTTGCCACCGCTGGTCTGCGTGCGACGCTGCACGAATCGCTTCGCGACGACAGCACGCAGGTGCTGATGGACTTCATGGGCAGCAACTACGCGCGGCTGCCGGATCGCATCAGCGACCCGGATGACCTCGCGTTTGCCCAGACAGATTTCGCCGGGTTCGATTCCCTCCGGCGGCAATCCGTGCGCGGCGATGTGTTCGCGCAGGCCGTGGCCGCGTTGATGAAGGACGACCTTGCGGCTCTGGGTCCCGCGGCCTTCCACCACGATCTCGCGCAGAAGATCTCGTACCGGCCCGCGCACATCTCGGTACTGATTTCGTCCGGTTCGTCTTCGCCTCTACCCGTCGCGATGAGCCTGGTCGATGGACAGGCACGACGGCTCGGAGGGTCCGCCTCGGCCGGAAAAATCCTGAAGGAGATTCCGTACGGCGACTACCTGCAGTTCGATGCCGGCGGTTCGCCAACCGCGCAGATGGCGCTCATCGCGACGCCTGATGCCGGCGACTTCACGATCAAGCTCGATCCGGTCAGCGGCGTCCCGAACACGCAGCCGTACACGCTGAGCGTGGTCGTGCCCGACGCGCAGGGACACCTGAGACAATTCGTCTTCACGAACGTGATCCCCGGTCAGCTGCCGACGCTGACCTTCAATCCGGGCGATCCCTACCGGCTGTCGGTCAACATCGGTCCCGGCTCGACGGGGCTCGTGGCTCCGTCGATCACGACGGTCGACGATCCGCCTCCGTCGATCATCGGCGTGGTGCAGCAGATTCAGGCAGATCAGGTGTGCGTCGACGTCGGAAAGACACTGGGCCTCTGGGCGCCTGGCCGAATCGTCGCCGTGCTGTTCAGCGAGGAAGTCAGCGCGCAGGCCGCGCAGGACAAGTTCACGCCCGAGAACATCAGCCACTACCTGTCCGATGGGAACAAGGTGGTCGGCGTCGCCTTGCAGCCGGACGGGCGCATCGCGTTCCTCGCGCTGCGCGATCCGGTCGGGCCGTTCATCCCGCGCACGATCACGGTTCAGGACGTCGCCGATCTGCGCGGCCAGACGATGCCGCCGCAGACGTCGCCGATCGAGATCACAGCCGAAGACCTCGGCGCGGTCGTGTCGGGCCGTGTGCTGCACGCCGACGGCACGCCGCTGCCGTTCGCCAGCCTCCGGCTGTTCTATCCCTGCCCGGGCGACGACGGTGAGGTTCACTGGATCGGGATCAGCTCGAAGAGCGCGGACGTCGACGGCAAGTACTCGTGGGACTACGTGCTGCGCAGCCCGAGAGTGCTCGCGGTGGATCCCGACACCGACGAATCGCGCGACCTGCGGTTCAGCGTCGCGCGCAACGGCCAGCGGCTCAACGTCGACATCGTGATGATGGGGCGCGGCACGCTCCAGGGACGCGCGCTGGGCGAAGACGGCAGGCCGTTGAAGGACACCGCGATCAAGATCACCAGCCTGACCGACCAGAGCGTCTACGGCGCGACCAGCGACGCGGACGGGCGCTTCACCGTCGCGCGGGTACCGGTGGGCAACATCTTCGTCGAATTGGTGAATCCGACCGCGAACGCACAGGTCTCGATCAGCGACAACATTCCGTTCGCCGGGGCGACGATCCAGCACGACTACGTGCTGCTCACCGCCGACAGCCCGAAACAGATCACGGTCAAGCGAGGCCAGGTGACCGGTCACGTCCTTCGCAGCACCGGAGAGGAATCTGCGGCCGGGCTGCCAGTCATCGTCTACTACCAGGGATTGAGCCAGCCGGGCGTCGGTTGTCCCAGCGTGCCCGGAGGGGAATGCGCGGTGGCGCTAGCGACGACCGACGCCGATGGGGCGTTCAGCATCGCGGGCGTTCCTGCCGGCACGCTGCGAGTGACCAGCTTCGATCAGGCGACGCTGGAAGAAGGCGAGGCCAGCCTCCAGCTCGTGGCGGACGGCGTCGCGAACGTCAACATCGTCATCTCGGGCGGATTGGCAACCGTGAAGGGCGTCGTGCTGGATGCCAACGGCGCCGGCGTCGCCGGAGCACAGGTCGGAGGCGGACGTACGCTGGTCGTGACGGACGCGACCGGCCACTTCACGCTGCCCGACGTGCCGCTCGGCCGTCGCCAGATCGTCGCGGTCAGCGACGCGCTGGCCACGAGCGGACGCGCCGACGTCGACATCACGCGTGCCGGGGAAGAAGTCAACGTCACGATCGTGCTCGATTCGGTCGGCACGATCGCCGGCACCCTGTTCCTGGTCGACGGCGTGACGCCGGTTCCCGGGGTCACCGCGTATCTCTACAAGCTGCCGATCAAGGATTCGCGGCTCGAGATCATCGCGCAGTCCGTGTCCGACGAGAACGGCCACTACCGGATGCCGGCCATCCCGCTCGGCTCCTACAAGCTGACGGCGTTCAAGGCCGATTTCAGCGACGGCAACCTGGCTGACGTCACCGTCAAGTTCAACGGCCAGACCGTCAAGGCGGATCTGAAATTCCGCGGCGGCAACGGCGGCGGTGTCAAGGGCGTGGTGGTCGACGCGAGCAACACGCCGATCAAGGCACGCGTCGGTATCTCGGGCGATCAAGTCGTGATCGCCGGCGGCAAGGTCGGCGTCGACTTCCAGTACGTGCAGAACTTCCAGATCGTGGACACCGATTTCACGACCGGCAGCTTCACGACGAGCGGGCTGTGGCCCGGCGCCTTCACGATCCGCGCGGCGGGGCAGTTCAGTCCCGATCCAATCGCGCTCGAAGCCACGATGCCGGTGCCGACGACCCTCCTCGACGTGACGCTAAAGCTGCAGCCCACGAGCGAAGTGACGGGCAGGGTGCTGAATCCGGACGGCACGCCGGTCGGCGAAGGGCTGCTCGTCAAGTACAAGTCGGACGAGTTCAAGACGTTCTGCTCGGAATCGTCCATCGGCGAGACGACCTGCACCACGATTCCGCAGGGCATCCAGGAGGCCAATGCCGTCACGGATGCATCGGGCACGTTCCGCTTCGCCATCGTCAACGCCGGCAACTACACGCTGACGGCGTTCGAGCACGCCGACTTCACCGGACGGACGGCGCGGGTTCGAGGATCTGTCCGCGCCGGCGAGAAAGCGGACGTCGAGATCAAGCTGCTCGGGCTCGCCGATCTCATCGTGAAGGTGTACGCGAGCGACGCGCAGACGCTGATCCCCGGTGCGAAGGTGCAGGTCAGTCAGCTGGATTATCCGAACCGAACCGCGACGCTGTTCAGCGGGCAGAGCGGCAGCGAGCTCGGTATCGCGCGCTTCTCCGGCGGCGATGCCTTCACCGAAGGGCCCTTCGTCGTCACGGCGACCGGTATCCAGCAGAACGGGTTCGCCGGTGTCGGGTCGGGCAAGATCGTGAACGACGGCGAAACGGTCACCTTCAACGTCTACCTGGCCACGGCCACCGGTTCCGTGCACGGCGTCGTCCGGCGGCCTGACGGATCGCCGGCTCCGAATGCCGCGGTGATCATCAGCAATGCCAGCGGCGCGATCGGCTTCAACGTGACCGACGCGACCGGCACCTATACGCAGGATCTCATCCCGCTCGGACCGTTCTCGGTCGACGCGTTCGAAGCGGCGAACGCCGGACACGGTGCGGGCAGCGGTCAGATTTTCGTCGCCGGGCAGAACGTGCCTGTCGACATCACCGAGGATGCGCTCGCCGTCGTCACCGGCCACCTGGTTCAGGCCGGCACGCTGGCGCCGTTGAAAGGCTGGCGCATCTCGTTCAGTCAGCAGACGGCGTCTGGCCGATCGATCAGCCTGGTCACGACCAGCAGCGTCGATGGTGGATTCTCGTTCCCCGGTGCGGCGGTGGGTCCGTTCACGCTGATGGCGCAGAGCCAGGGTGTTCAGGGCATCGCACAGGCGCAGGGCGAGATCACGCAGCCCGGTCAGGCCGTGGATGTGCCGCTCGTCGTGACCATTTCGAGGCCGTCGTTCGGACGGATCGAAGGCCTCGTGTCGTATGCCAGCGGCGCCCCGGCCGGAAACGCGAAGGTCTGCGTCGAGAGCTGCGAACCTGGACGGTTGACCGTGACTGCGGCCGCCGACGGTACCTTCGCCATCGACAACCAGCCGCTCGGGAGAACGCTCATCGTCGCAACGCCGCAAACGGGAGTGGAGACCGGTTCGGCGATTGCCACGCTCGATTTCGACGGCGACGTCGCCAACGTGCGCATCGTGCTGGCCGGCATCAGTCAGATCACCGGCACCGTGGTGTTCAACGGCGCTCCGGTCGCGAACGCAAGCCTGACGCTGGTCGGCGTTCCCGCAGTCCGGCGCGACGGGTTTGCGGACGGCAGCGGCCATTTCTCGTTCCCCGATGTGTCCGCGCGGTCGTTCACGATCACGGCGTCGGCTCCGCCGTCGTTCACCGACAAGGGCGTGGTCAGCGATCGGCTGAACCCCGGCGAATCGAAAGTCGTGCAGATCGTTCTGGAGCCGACGGGAAGCCTGAGCGGCCGGGTGCTCCTCGAGAACACCGGGAATCCGGCTGTCGGCGTCACGGCCGAAGCCGTCATCGGCGGCAAGCACTTCTTCACCGAGTCGGCGGCCGACGGCACGTTTGCGTTCGACACGCTGCCACTGGGAGCGTTCACGCTCGCGCTTCAGGATCCGATCGGGGCCGGGCTGGCCAACGTGTTGGGCACGATCGCCGGTGTCAATCTCCTCGGCGACATCACGCTCGACGCGTCGGCTCCGGTCGTGTCGGACATGACGCCGGCTCCCTCGTCCACCGGCGTGCTCAAGAACACGTCGATCAAGATCGTGATGTCCGAGCCGGTCGACCCGGCCGGCGTCAACACGACGAAC
>DASSGK010000186.1:0-4191 GCA_035693505.1 Vicinamibacterales bacterium | reverse complement strand
CTGGGCGGTGCTCTCGGACAAGCTCACCGCGGAACCGAACGCGGTAACGACCTACCTGCCGAACGGCCGCGCCCCGCGCGGCGGAGAGCTGTTCCGGAACGCGGATCTCGCCACATCGCTGCGACGGATTGCCGAGCGAGGCACTCCCGGCTTCTACGGGGGGCCCACCGCAGACGCGATACTCGCGATCTCGTCGGCGAAAGGCGGCACGATGACCGCCGCGGATCTTCGCGGCATGGCGCCCGAGTGGGTGGATCCGATTTCGACCAGCTATCGCGGCTGGACGGTCTACGAGCTGCCGCCGAACACGCAGGGGATCGCGGCGCTGATGATGCTCAACATGATGGAGAGGTTCCCGCTCGCAGAGTACGGCTTCCACAGCGCACGCGCCCTGCACGTGATGATCGAAGCCAAGAAGCTGGCCTACGCCGACATGCTGCGATATGTCGGCGATCGCCGGTTCTCCGAGCCGCCGGTCGCCGCCCTGCTCGACAAGGAACACGCCGCACACCGCGCCGCCGGCATCGACGCGACCGCCGCCGCGCGCCGCGTCGAGCCGTCCGCGTTCGCGGGGCTGACGACTTCCTCCGGCCAGGACACCATCTATCTCTCCGCCATCGATCGCCACGGCAACATCGTCTCTCTGATTCAAAGCATCTACGAAGGGTTTGGCAGTGCGATCGTTCCGCCGGCGACCGGCTTCGCACTGCACAATCGCGGCGCGCTGTTCACGCTCGAGGAGGGCCACCCGAACCAGCTTGCGCCAGGCAAGCGGCCGCTGCACACCATCATTCCCGGCTTCATGCAGCGCGGCGACACGCGCATCGGCTTCGGCATCATGGGCGGCTTCAATCAGGCGCAGGCCCACGCCCAGTTCGTCGCGAACATCGTCGACTACGGGATGGACATCCAACAGGCGCTCGAGGCGGGCCGTTTTACGAAGCGCACGTTCGACGGGGCTGATGTCGAAGTCGAAGCGCTCGTGCCGGCGTCAACCACGAACGCGCTCGTCGCGCTCGGTCACGAGGTCACGGTGGTGCCGGCGAGAACCGGTACGTTCGGGCATGGACAGGCCGTGATGAGCGACGGCACAGGCGTGCACTTCGGCGCTTCAGAACCGCGACATGACGGCGCGGCAGTACCAGAAGCTCCTGAGATTTCTGATTTAAGAATTCAGAGTTCAGATTGAATTTTCAGATGTCAGATTGGACCTGTATATCTCGGTCTGAGATTCAATCTGAACTCTGAACTCTGAACTCTCACGTAATTCTAAGCGTCAGCGACGAGGGCGGGATCCCGGACAGCGACGCGATCCATGTGTCGTCGGCCGCTATCAGCAACGCGGTCGTGAGAGTGCCGGTGGTAACCAGGTCGCCCGGCTGGAGCGTCTCGCCGCCGCGGCGCCGCAACGCCTCGGCCAGTTCCGCGACGCACAGCGCAGGACTCTGAAGCGCGTTCCTGGTTTCGCCCTCTTCGACCATTTCGTTGTTCTTCAGCAGCCGCACCTTGAACGACGCCATGTCCTCGGTGAATTTCGCGAGATCGACGTCCTCCATGTACACCGGCTCGCCGACGATCAGCGCGCTATGAAGGCCGCGGGCGGCCACGAAGTCAGCGGGCTGGAATTTCCAGTCAGGGAACACGCAGTCGACGATCTCGAAGCCGAGCGCGATCCACTCGGTCGCCGCGAGCACGGCGGAGGCGTCGCCCGATTCTGGCGCCTTCGCCATCCTGAAGACGATCGTCGACTCGATCTTCGAGGCAATCATCGGCGCGATCGAGAGCGTCGCGTCGTTCCAATCGGCGTAGCGCACGGTGTGGTCGTACAGGTGCGCCCAGACCAGCGTCTGAAGGCTCTGCGCGCGCTGAAGGGCGCGGTTCGCGTACCCCACTTTCCAGCCGATGGTGCGATGACCCGCCTCGCGCTCCATCCGCGCGATATCGGCTTCGATGGCGTAGGCGGTGTCGAGATCGAAACCGGCATCCAGCGTCGATGGCGCGGGCACGATAGATCGCGAGGCGAAAGCGTCGCGCAGGCGCTTCGCTTCGACGGAGGGATCGATCACTTGGCCGGCGCCATCTCCAGCGCGGCGAGCGCCGCCCGGTTCGCCGACACGCGCATCGGCTTGACCACGAGGAGCGCCAGTGCTCCGACGACGATGTTGGCGATGGCCGCGACAACGAACACCGCGTGCCAGCTGCCCGTCTGGCTCTGGAGCCAGCTCGCGGCCGGCACCAGGAACGACGCGGCGCCCTTGGCTGTGTAAAGAAGCCCGGCGTTGGTCGTCGCGTACTTCGCACCGTAGGTGTCGGTGCAGATCGCCGGGAAGAGGCTGTAGATTTCGCCCCAGGTGAAATAGACCATGCCGGCGGTCGCGATGAACATCCACGGCGTGTTGCCGATCGTGCCGAGCGCCCAGTAAGCGCAGGCGCCGAAGGTGAAGACGATGGCCATCGTGTTCTCGCGGCCGATGTGATCCGACACCCATCCGAACGTCGGACGCGCCAGGCCGTTCAGGATGTTGTCCACGATGCCCGCCATCACCAGCACGGTCGATCCGATGAACAGGAAATTCACCGGCAGGTTGGCGATCTTGTAGTCGCGCGCGATCGGCGCCACCTGCGCGGTGACGACCAGGCCGCTCGCCGCCACGGTGACGAACATCACGTAGAGGATCCAGAAGAGCGGCGTGCCCAGCATCTCCATCGGCTTGAACTCGCGCGCGCTCTGGCTGCGCCGCGCGGCCGCCGGCGCCTCACCGGGCTTCGGCGCTTTCAGGAACTGCGACAGCAGCAGGATCACGAGGCCCTGCCCGAGGCCGAACCAGAGAAATGCCTTGTCGTAACCGTAGTTCTTGATGACGGTGATGATCGGCACGACAGTCGCCGCCGCGCCGGCGCCGAATCCGGCGGCAGTCAGACCGGCCGCGAGACCGCGACGGTCACCGAACCACTTCAGCGCGTTGCCCACGCACGTGCCGTACACCGCGCCGGCGCCAACTCCTGACACCGCGGCCGCCACGTACAACATCGGCAGCGTCGTCGCGTAGGCGTTCATGGTCCAGGCGAGGGCCACCACGATGCCGCCGAGCATGACGACGATGCGCGGGCCGAACTTGTCGACGAACCACCCCTCGACGGGCACCAGCCACGTTTCGGTGGCGACGAAGATGGTGAAGGCGATCTGGATGTCGGTCCGCCCCCAGTGGAATCTCGCGTTGATGGGATCGACGAAGTACGTCCAGCCGTACTGCAGGTTGGCGATCATCACCATGCAGACGATGCCGGCCACGAGCTGCAGCCAGCGGTTCACCGGCATCGGCGACGGCGCGGGCACTCCAGTTGTCGACATATCAGCGGCTCCCCTGCACCAGGATTTTATATGCGGGCAAGGTCAGGAAATCGGCCAGCTCTGGCGACGTGGCGACCTCGACGAAGAGCGCCCGTGCCTCTTCGAATCGGCCCTGGTCGAAGCGCGCAGCGCCGACTTCGTCGCGCACGCGTCGAAACTCCTCGTCAACGAGCTGTTGCACCAGTTCGGCCGTGACCGTTCGCCCATCGTCGAGGGTCGCCCGATGGTGGAGCCACTGCCAGATCTGCGTGCGCGAAATCTCGGCCGTGGCGGCATCTTCCATCAGGTTGTAGATAGGGACGGCGCCCTGACCACCCAGCCAGGCCTCCACGTACTGGATGCCCACGCGAATGTTATGACGGAGGCCGGTCTCCGTGCGAGTGCCTGACGGCGGTGCGAGGAGCGCGGACGCGGAGGCCGTGACGTCGTCGCGGAGCCGGGACAACTGGTTCGGAGCCGGCATCCCGTCGTCGAAGACCTGCTTGGCAATCGAGACGAGCGCCGGATGCGCCACCCACGTCCCGTCGTGTCCCTCGCGAACCTCGCGCAGCTTGTCCGCGCGGACTTTCGCCATCGCATTCGCGTTGGCTTCCGGATCGTCCTTGATTGGAATCTGTGCTGCCATGCCGCCCATCGCAAACGCCCGACGCCGATGGCAGGTCTTGATCAGCAGCTGCGTGTACGCGCGCAGGAACGGTGCCTCCATCGTCACCTGCCCGCGGTCCGGCAGGACGAACGACGGATCTTTTCGCAGCGTTTTGATCGAGCTGAAGATGTAGTCCCACCGTCCGCAGTTGAGCCCGACGATGTGATCGCGGAGCTCGAAGAGGATTTCGTCC
>DASSGK010000185.1:0-14199 GCA_035693505.1 Vicinamibacterales bacterium | reverse complement strand
TTTCACCGTAAACACCGACATGAGCGGCTTGTGATCCGAAGGGGTCACGCCGTTCGCGTCGCGTGTGTCGTACACCTGAGAGCTCTTCAGCGCCAGGTTCGTTGCGCTGTGTGAGTAGTAGATGAAGTCGATGCGGCCGTTTCGCGTATTGCCGGCGGTGTTGCCGGCATACGCGATGTCGGTGCCGTTGGCCTGCGCGACCGCCCACGAGTCGTAGTAGGTCTGCTTCATCATGGCGTTCTCGGTGGACGTATAGGTCGCGTTGAAGTCGCCGGCGATGATGCGCTGCTCGGCGAGCCCCTTCTCCCACGACGTCAGCTCGTTGATTTCGGTCTTGCGATACGTCGACGAGTCCGGGTTCAGGTGCGTGGACGTGAAGTTGATCGTCCGCCCGTTGAAGTCGAACGTGATGTCGATCGCCGATCGGCCGCCGTCGAGCAGCAGCGGTCCGCTGGCCACGATCGGGAAGCGCGACAGGACCATGTTGCCAATCCCGTTGGTCGCACCGGACAGCGTTTCGAACTTCCAGTACCAGGTCTCGCCGGTGTACTGCTTCATCAGCGCGGCAATCGTGACCGGCTCGTCGGTGTTCTTGCTCCAGCTGGTGTTCCGCTCCATTTCATTCAGCGACACCACATCGGGATCGAACTTGGCGATCCACTTGACGAGTCGAACGGGGTCCCACACGCCGTCAGTGCCCACGCCGCCATGGTGGGTATTCCAGTGCAGCACCCGCAGGGTCGAGCCGGTCGTCACGGACGTGGGAGGAGGAGGAGGAGCGGCCGCAGCGCCGTAGGTCACCACCAGCACCGGCCGGGCCGACACGTTGGGATCGTTAGGCGCGTAGTACGCGCGATACGATTCCGATGTCGAGGCACCCATGTCCATCAGGGCCACGCGCGTATAGCGCGACGCTCCGAGGCTGCCCGCCACGGCCGCCTTCACGAGTGGTGTGACGTCGAACGTGACCCGCGTGCCCGTCACGTTGCCGACGACCGCGTCGTCCAGCTTCGATCCGTAGTCGCCCCCCGGCGTCTGCCAGTTGTCCCCGCTCCGGCGCAGCTTCCAGGTGACCTGATTCTCGGTCCAGGACAGCGTCGTTTGATACGCGCCGATCGTACGGGTCGCGTCCTGGCTGCCGTCCTTGACGGTGACGGTCATCAGGGCCGACGTGACGGCGGCGCCTTTGGGAATGGTGTTCTCGGTATCGAACTTCAAGAGGGCACGCCGGTTGTATTCGAGGTTATCCGACGCGCGTGTCTCGAGCGTCCATTCCTGGTTCGTATTGGCGTAGGTGCCGCCCCTGATGGTTGCGGACAACACCTCCGACGAAGGCGCATTCAACGTCACTGTCGTTTGAGCCGACGTTGAAGACGCCGCACCCGTGAGAAAAAGCACGCTCGCGAGCGCACAGGTAAACAGACGGCCATTGAGGCCAGACACGCATGTCCGCATGAAACCTCCGAAGACGGTTGATTCCGTTGTGAGAGTTCGGCCGGGGGAGCCGATTGCTTTTATCGGCTGTGGGCAAGGACTCGTCCAGTTGTGGAAGCGGCGGAAACTCTAGGAAAAATGACAGCGCGCAGCGAGTTCCCTCGCGAATGACGCGTGACCGAACTGAGCCATAACGCAGGAACTACACCCGAACAGCGAGCTTGCGGAAAAAACGCTAGAGAAAACATCCAACAACCGCACTGAACGTCGAAATGGCCGAGTTGTGATAGCGGACATAACAAACGGATCGCTGGATCACGACACCTCATCACAAGGAACTTTGTCGGGAATCAAGACACGCACGAGCTCGGCGTGTGCTTTGCAGTCGCGTGAGTCCGACGATGCCCGATCGGATCCGAGTCGCTTTTGTTGCTCCCTCTCTTCGCATCCTCGGCGGCCAGGCTGTGCAGGCCGATCGACTTCTCAAGGCATGGCGAAACGATCCCGACGTCGACGCCTGGCTCGTGCCGGTGAATCCCGACCCGCCGCTCCTGCTCAGCCCAGCGCATCGAATCAAGTACGTCCGCACCGTCGCCAACGAGCTGACCTATCTGCCGCTGCTCGCCCGCGAGCTCGGACGCGCCGACGTGGTGCACGTGTTCTCGGCCTCCTACACTTCCTTTCTGCTGGCGCCGCTCCCGGCGATGCTCGCCGCCCGAGCGATGGGCAAGCCCGTGGTGCTCAACTACCGGAGCGGTGAGGCGCCGGATCACCTGAAGCGATCCGCGATCGCGCGCAGGACGATCAGGAACGTGGACCGGAACGTCGTCCCTTCCCGCTTTCTGGTCGATGTGTTCAACAGGTTCGGCATCGAGGCGAGCATCGTGCCGAACATCGTCGACCTCGATCGGTTCCGGTTTCGCGAGCGGAATCCCCTGGCGCCGCGGCTCCTGTCCACGCGGAATTTCGACGCGCTCTACAACGTCGCTGCAACGATTCGAGCCTTCAGGATCGTGCAGGACCGGTGGCCGGACGCGTCACTGACGCTGGTCGGCGCGGGCGAGCAGGAATCCGCGCTTCGAGATCTCGTGCGTGAGCTCGGCCTTCGCCATGTGACGTTCACCGGCCGTGTGGCGCCGGACGCGATCGCGGTTCACTACGCGGACAACGATATCTATCTCCAGAGCCCCGACATCGACAACATGCCGACGTCGGTGCTCGAAGCCTTCGCGAGCGGCATGCCGGTGGTGTCGACGGACGCCGGCGGCGTGCCGGCAATCCTCACTCACGACGTACACGGGCTGCTGGCGCCGCTCGGCGACCACGAACTCCTCGGCCGGCACGTGCTGCGGCTGCTCGACGCGCCGGACCAGGCGCGCAGCCTTGCGCGGGCGGCATACCGCACGTGCGAAGCCTGCACGTGGCGCAACGTGCGCGAACAGTGGCTCGCGACCTATCGTGGTGTGCTGGCACCGGCCTCTTCACGGGCGCACACCTTCGCGCCGGCGCCGGAAGACTCCACTGCCCGGCAGCGTGCCTCGTGATGCGCCGCACACTCGCGAAGCTGGCGCGCATGGACGCGCACGAGATCAGCTGGCGCGGAACGGTGGCCGCGCGAACGGCCTTCGATCGCGCGCGGCTGCGGGTGACTGGTTCGGGCTGGTCGAGAACGGATCTTCTGCCGAGACTCGCCGCTTCGGACGAGTTGTCGCGGGTGCGCGACGCCCTTTCGACTCGCAGCTGGGACGCCGCACAGGCAGCGCTGACGGTTCACTTCGCAGGCGCGCCGCGGCGGTTTGCCATCAACCCGCATTCGAGGCGCCCGATCGTCGAGCACATCCTCCGGGAGTTCCCGGGTGCCGCACGCGAAGCCGGGCTTCGCGCCGATCGGATCATCGCAGGTGACTACGATCTGCTTGGCTATCGAGGCCTTCGATTCCCCAGGACGGACGCGTCAGGCCCTGCGGATTTGCCCGACTGGTGCTTCGATCCGGTTCACGACCGCCGTCCCCCGCGTCAATTCTGGTCGACTGTGCCCTACCTCGACGCATCGTGCGGCGACCACAAGATCATCTGGGAGTTGAATCGGCATCAACACTGGCTCGCGCTGGGTCGCGCCTTCTGGCTGACCGGCGACGGCCGGTATCGCGAGCGTTGCCTCGCCGAGCTCGCAAGCTGGCTCCACGCCAATCCGCCGCTCACCGGCATCAACTGGGCGAGCATGCTCGAGGTCGCCCTCCGATCGATCTCATGGCTGTGGGCCATCCAGATGTTCGTGGGATCGTCCCGCGATTCCGAACCGTGGCTCGTCGACCTGCTTGTCGCGCTCGATCGTCAGCTGGCGCACGTCGAGCGCAACCTATCCCACTACTTCAGCCCCAACACGCACCTGCTGGGCGAAGCGCTGGCGCTCTACGTGACCGGCCGGGCACTGCCGGAGCTCGCGGCAAGTCAGCGGCGCGCGTCGATTGGACGGAACATCCTGGTCCGCGAAATCGACCGCCAGATCGCCGCCGACGGTGGGCACTGCGAGCGCTCCACGCACTATCACCGGTACGCGCTCGATTTCTACGAGCTCGCGCTGATTGTGGCGCGCTACTCCGGCGACATCGACGCGGAGCCGCTGTTCAAGGATGCGGTGAGCCGCATGGCCACAGCTGCGCGGCTGCTCGCTGACGACCACGGCCGTGTCCCGCACCTCGGCGACGACGATGGTGGAGCGCTGACGCCAATCGTGGGACGAGACCCGGACGACTTGCGCGCGAGCCTGGCCGTCGCGGCTGCCCTCCTCGAGCGTCCCGATCTGCAGATTGGCGAGACACCCGAGGAAGCCGTCTGGATGCTCGGACCGGATGTCGGCGCCAGCAATCCAGAATCGGCCGGACACCTGGTCGCGTCGGCCGCACTGACCGAGACCGGCTACTACGTGTCTCGCTCCGCCGGCCACCATCTGCTCATCGACGCCGGTCCGCACGGCTATCAGAACGGTGGCCACGCGCACGCGGACGCGCTGTCGATGACGTTGGCGGTTCGCGGTGTTCCCCTGCTGATCGATCCCGGCACCGGTTGCTACACAACCGACCCCGCGATGCGCGACCGCCTGCGCTCGACCGCGTTCCACAACACCCTCGAGCTCGATCGCCGATCGCAATCGATTCCAGACGGTCCGTTCCATTGGTCTCACGTGGCGAATGGTCAGACCCATCGCTGGCGTACAAACGAGGCCTTCGACTATTTCGACGGTTCGCACGACGGCTACCGTCCATTCGAGCATCGCCGCCGCGTGCTCGCCATGCACACCGACCTCGTGGTCGTGGCCGACCTCGTCTCTGGATCCGGCACCCACACAGCGGCCATCCATTGGCACGTTGATCCCCGCTGGTCCGTCGAGACGCAGAAGTGCGGTGCCACGCTCTCGCATCATGAGAACGGCGGAGACTTCGTTGGCCTGTCGATGCCCGATGGGCAGATCGAGCGCTTCAGCGGCGACGATCGAACCGGCCTTGGCTGGTGCTCTCCCGCGTACGGCCGCGTCGACCGGTCGACGACCATCCGCATCGCTCGTGAGGGAGAGGCGCCGTTCTGGCTGGCATCGGTCTTCGATCTCGATCGGAACAACCGCGTCGTCCGCGTGGACTGGGTTCCGGTGTGGGCCGAAGCCGGCGCCATCGCTCACGCGACCGCGATCCGCATCGAGCGCACTCAATCGATCGACTACGTGGCGTTCGCCGACCCGGCGGACAGCGAGGCTGCTACAAAACCGCTGTGGCGTGCCGGCGACGTCGAGACCGATGCCCGAATGCTGTTCTACCGGTCGACGCGCCGGAGACTGTTTGCATGCGTCGGCCTGGTTGACGGATCGATTGTCCGCGCCGGCGGACGAGGCAGCTTCGACTATGTGCTGCCGGCGTCGCAGCCCACGTACTTCGCCAGACTGAATGATTCCAGGAGAACCGATCAGCCATGTGCGGCATCGCCGGTTTCGTAGAGGCTTCCACTGTCGCGACACCCTTCGGCCTCGAATCGAGTGCCGCGCTCGTGCGCCGCATGTGCGACGTCATCCGCCATCGGGGCCCGGACGATGAAGGCACCTGGGTCGACGAGGGGGTCGCGCTCGGAATGCGACGGCTGAGCATCATCGACCTGTCGACCGGCCACCAGCCGATTCACAACGAGGACCGGTCCGTCTGGATCGTCTTCAACGGCGAGATCTACAACTTTCGCGAGCTGCGTACCGAGCTCGAGCTCGCGGGCCACCGTTTCTACACCGCGACCGACACGGAAGTGATCGTGCACGCGTACGAGCAATGGGGACAGGGCGCCATCGGACGGCTGCGGGGTATGTTCGGCCTGGCCATCTGGGACGCCAGGTCACGGGCGCTCCTTGTCGCGCGCGATCGCATCGGCATCAAGCCGATGTACTACGCGCAGGTGAACGGCCGGCTCTATTTCGGATCCGAGTTGAAGTCGTTGCTCGAAGCTCCCGATCTGCCGCGGGATCTCGACGCGAACGCGCTCGATCACTATCTCTCGTTCCTCTATACCCCTCGCGACGGATCGATCTTCAAGAGCGTGCGTAAACTGCCGCCAGGCCACCTGCTGACGTGGACCGACGGACGCATCGCCGTCAAGCAGTATTGGCAGCTACCGGTCGACGAAACGTTCCGCGGATCCGAAGAAGACGCCGTTCAGCATCTGCGCGGGGTGCTGGGCGACGCGGTCCGCTCGCACCTGATGAGCGACGTGCCGCTCGGCGCATTTCTTTCTGGCGGCATCGACTCCAGCCTGGTCGTCGGGTTGATGTCGGAGTTCTCCAGCTCGCGCGTCAAGACGTTTTCAATCGGCTTCGACGAGCCGGCCTTCGACGAGCTCGAGCACGCGCGTCGCGTGGCCGTCCACTTCGGCACGGATCACCACGAGTTCGTCGTGAAGCCGGACGGCGTCAGCATTCTCGACAAGCTCGTGTCGCACTTCGACGAGCCGTTTGCCGACTCGTCGGCGATTCCGACATGGTACGTGTCCGAGATGGCGAGGCGCCACGTCACGGTGGTGCTGTCCGGCGACGGCGGCGACGAGCTGTTCGGCGGTTACGAGCGAGACCTGCCGCATCCCCGTGTCGTCGCATTCGATCGCTACAGTCCGCGCGCGTTGCGCCGCGTGGCCGGAATCGCGGCCGCCCGATTGCCCCACGGCACCCGCGGGAAGAATTTTCTGCGTCACGTCGGCCGCGACGATCGCGGACGCTATCTCGACGCGATCCGCTTCTTTGGCGCCGACGAAAAGCCGGCGCTCCTGACGGTCGACGTGCAGCGCGCCATCGACACGCTCGATCCGGAGACGCTTCTGGCGCGCCGCTTCGAGCGATTCTCTCAGCTGCCCTGGCCGAGCCAGATGATGCGCTTTGACGCGGAGACCTACCTGCCGGAGGACGTGCTGACGAAGGTCGACCGCATGAGCATGGCGCACTCGATCGAGTCGCGCGTGCCGCTGCTCGATAACGAGGTCATCGACTTCGCGTCGACGCTGCCGGCGTCGTTGAAGATCAAGAACGGGCGCCGCAAGCACGTGTTGAAGGAAGTTGCGGCGACCCTGCTGCCGCGCGACATCCTGAACAGGAAGAAACAGGGCTTCGGCGTTCCCCTCGGGACGTGGTTCCGCGGCAACCTGCGGGAGCTTTTCGCCGATACGCTGCTCTCACCGTCGAGCCTCCAGCGCGGCTATTTCCAACCCGCCTTCGTCCGGCGCATCGTCGACGAACATCTTGCGGGAACACGCGATCACACGCTTCGGTTGTGGCAGCTGGTCGTCTTCGAGAAGTGGCAGCAGCAGTACGTGAATTCTTTTCCACTCTCCTCACCCGCGCTTCCCAGCCGGACGGCTGCGCGCTCTCTCTGAGGAACTTCGGAAGCATTCTTCCGAAACTCTACTGGCACCTCGCTTGCTCAGGTATCCGCGTGCCAGTGCCTACTCCAATCGCTGTCGTCATGACGAGCTTCGAGCGCGGAGGCACCGAGCGCCAGATGACCGAGCTCGTGAACAGACTGGATCCCGGCCGATGGGACGTGCACCTCGTGTGTTTCGATGCGCGAGGTCCGTGGTTCCAGCGCGCCGCCGAGCATGCGGCTTCGGTCGTCGAGTTCAAGGTGACGAGCTTCGCCCGCCCGTCGGTGCTCCGCCATCTCTCGCGTTTCGCGCGATGGTGTCGACAGCGACGGATTGCCGTCGTGCAGGCCACCGAAATCTACTCGAACATCTTCGCGCTGCCTGGTGCGGCGCTGGCGGGCGTGCCGGCACGCATCGGCAGCCGTCGCGGACTCAACTCCGATCGGACGCGAGGTCAGGTGGCGCTGCAGCGGCTCGCGTACGGATGCGCCACCGCGATCGTCGCCAACTCGCAAGCCTCCGCGCGTCAGCTGCAGCTCGAAGGCGTGCCCGCACGCAAGATCTCGGTGATTCACAACGGCCTCGATGTCAGCCGCTATGTGGCCAGGCCGGCGCGCCCATCGTTCCGAAAGGTGACCGTCGTTGCGAATCTCCGGAAACTGAAGGGACACGACGTGCTCGTCGAGGCCTCGGCCGATATCCTTCGGCGTTTCCCGGACGCGCGTTTCGAGTTCATCGGTGAGGGACCCGAGCGCGGCGCACTCGAAGCGCGCGCGACAGCGCTCGGCGTCGCGCACGCGATCACCTTCGCCGGACGCAGCGACGATGTTCCCGCGCGGTTGGCCGCGACAGACATCTTCGTGTTGCCATCGCGGTCGGAGTCGTTTCCAAACGCCATTCTCGAAGCGATGGCTGCCGGCCTGCCGATCGTGGCCTCCGGCGCCGGCGGGATCCTCGAGCTCGTCGAGAACGGACGCACCGGCTTTCTGGTGCCGCCTGGTCAGGCCGCTCCGCTTGCCGACCGCGTGATGCACCTGATGGCGAATCCCGACGAAGGCGCGGCGATGGGCGCGGCCGCGCGCGCCGATGCGCTGGCGCGCTTCTCCTTCGACCGGATGATCGCGGGATTCGACGAACTGTACCTCTCCGAACTCACCCGGCGCGGCGCGGCGCCCGCCGGCCGTTCGCAACTGGCGGTCTCCTGACATGTGCGGCATAGCTGGAATCGTGGCGGTGGACGGGCTCGATCAACATGCGGAGTCGCGTGCCTTGCGCATGCGCGACGTCATCACGTATCGCGGACCCGACGAGGCGGGGATGCACGCGGATGCCCACGCCGTTCTCGCGCATCGCCGGCTGAGCATCGTCGATCTCAGCTCGGGACAGCAGCCGTTGTCGAACGAGGATGGCAGCGTGTGGGTGATCTTCAACGGCGAGATCTACAACCACGCCGACATTCGTCAGGATCTCGAATCACGCGGGCACGTGTACCGGACCAGGTCCGATACGGAGACCATCGTCCACGCCTACGAGGAGTGGGGTGACGCGTGCGTGGAACGGTTCCGCGGGATGTTCGCGTTCGCGATCTGGGACGCGCCGAAACGCCGTCTCCTGCTGGTGCGCGATCGCCTCGGTATCAAGCCGCTCTATTGGACGCGAACGCCTCACGCGTTGCTCTTCGGATCCGAGATCAAGGCGATTCTGGCCAGCGGCCTCGTCGAGCCCAGGGCCAACGAAGGCGTGCTGCCGGAAGTCCTGAGCACGCGCTACACATCCGGCGCGGACACGATGTTCCGCGGCATCCACAAGCTGCTGCCGGGCCATCAACTGGTCTTTCAGAACGGTGCCGCGCACATTCGGCAGTACTGGGATGTTCCGGGGAGGAATGAGCAGGGCTCAGGGATCAGGGCTCAGGGCTCAGGGCTCAGGGCTCAGGGCTCGGGACTGAGTCAGGGGTCGGGGCTTGGGGCTCAGGGCGTCGTCGGCCGATTCCGGGAGCTTCTCGAAGAATCGGTGAAGCTTCGCCTGATGGCGGACGTCCCGCTCGGAATGTTTCTGTCCGGCGGCATCGACAGCAGCGCGATCGCAGCGCTGATGGCGCGGATGATTGACCGCCCGCTGCAGACGTTCTCAGTCGCATTCAAGGATCGGGCGTTCAACGAGCTCGGGTACGCCCGCGAAGTCGCTCAAGCCATCGGAGCGGTATCCCACGAAATCGTGATCGACGACCGCGACTTCTTCGGCGCCCTGCCAAAGTTGATCTGGCACGAAGACGAGCCGATCGCCCATACCTCGAGCGTGCCGCTGTATTTCGTGTCGGCCCTCGCGCGGCAACACGTCACCGTCGTGCTCACCGGCGAAGGAAGCGACGAGTTGCTCGCCGGCTACGGCAAGTATCCGCGCGCTGCCTGGAACTGGCGCGCCGGCACGGTCTACGAACGGGTGGTGCCCGGCGCCGTACGTACCTCCATCGCGCACGGCGTGGTGAAGTGGCTGCCGTCGAAGCTTGGGCGCTACACACGCCGGTCGTTCCTCGCCATGGACCGCACGCCCGAGTCGATGTTCTTCGACAATTTCGCGTCGATCCGCGTGGCCGATCAGCAGTCGCTGCTTTCCCGCGCCTGGCGCCGGGAGGCGACGGCCGCCGCGGCGTACGGCCGCTCACTCGAATACTTCAACGCATCGAATGGCGCAAGCACGCTGCTCGATCGACTGTTGTACACGGACATCAAGACCTATCTCGTCGAGCTGCTGATGAAGCAGGACCAGATGAGCATGGCTGCATCGATCGAGAGTCGTGTTCCTTTTCTCGATCACAAGCTGGTCGAATTCGCGGCAACCCTTCCAGACGAGTGGAAGCTCGACGGGTGGACCACCAAGCGGGTGCTCCGCGAATCGATGAAAGGACTGTTGCCCGATTCGATTCTCAACCGCCCGAAGATGGGCTTCCCCGTGCCGTTTGCCAACTGGACACGCACCGGCTGGAACGCGGTCGTCCGCGACGTCCTGCTCGATAAACGCTCTCGCGAGCGAGGACTGCTCGATCCCATTGCCGTCGAGCAGCTGCTCGACGATCACGCGGCCGGCCGCACCGAGGGCGGCGACCGTCTCTGGACCCTGCTGAACCTCGAGCTCTGGTACCGCACATTCATCGACCAGGAAGGGATTCAAACGCTGCCCGATGCGCATTCTCTGGCTGAAATCCGATCTGCTGCTGCCGCTTGACAAGGGCGGGAAGCTCCGCACGTGGCACCTGATGCGCCACCTGGCGAAGCGTCACGAGATTACCTATCTCGCGTTCAGGGAGCCTGCGCAGCCGCCCGCCGACATCGAAGGCATGCGCGAGGTGGCGGCGCATGTCGAAACTATTCCGCGCGCGGAACCGGCGAAGGGCACGTGGCGCTTTTACGCGGACACCGCGATGCATCTGGTCGACCCGCTGCCGTACGCGGTCGGGAAATATCGTTCGCGCGCGTTCAAGGAGCGCCTCAATCGCCTGATCGCCTCGCACCACTTCGATCTCATCGTCTGCGACTTCCTGTTTCCCGCCGTGAACCTGCCGAAGAGACTTCCCTGCCCGGCGGTCATCTTCACGCACAACGTCGAGTCCGAGATCTGGCGCCGGCACGCCGCCACGAAGTCCAGCGTGATCGAACGATCGCTCTATCGCTCGCAATACGCCAGGATGCTGCGGTACGAGCGGGAGACGCTCGCGCGCTTCGACGGGGTCCTTGCCGTATCCGAGGCCGACCGCGACACGTTCTCGACGCTGTATCCCGGCGCGATCCGCCAGCCGGTGCATGTCGTTCCCACGGGCGTCGATACCGAATACTTCGCGCCGGCGAAAGGCGATGCGGCGTCGCGCACGCTCGTCTTCACCGGTTCGATGGACTGGCTGCCGAACGAAGACGCCATGCAGTTCTTCTGTCGCGACATCCTGCCGCGCATCCGCGCCGAAGAACCCGGCGTCGCGCTGTCGATCGTCGGCCGCGCACCAACACCGGCCGTCACGCGGCTGGCTGACGAACACGGCGTCCGCGTGACCGGTCGCGTCGACGATGTCAGACCGTACATGGCGGAGGCAGCCGTCTACATCGTGCCGCTTCGCATCGGTGGCGGCACGCGCCTGAAGATCTTCGAGGCGATGTCGATGGGCAAGGCCGTCGTGTCGACGTCAATCGGCGCCGAAGGACTGCCGGTAACAGACGGCCATCACGTACTGCTCGCGGACGAGCCGGACGCCTTTGCATCACGCGTGGTCGACCTGCTGCGCCACCGCGAACGCCGTGCACGGCTCGAGGTCGCCGCTCGCGCGCTCGTGCAGGAACACTACGACTGGTCGGCAGTGGCGGGCTCGCTGGCGGACGCGATCGAGGCCATCGCCGCTCGCAAGCCCATCGGCGATGCGCGATCCGAGTCCGTTCGGACTCATTCGTCGACGGTCCATCGATCGGAACCGTCCATGGTCAACCAATCTGAAATCTGAACCCTTAAACCTGAAATCCCCTGAGGAGATGTTGTGAAAGTTTCGGTCTTCGGTCTCGGATATGTCGGCTGCGTGTCGGCGGGGTCGTTCGCCGGCGACGGCCATCACGTGGTGGGCGTCGACGTGAACCCCGACAAAGTGGCGACGATCAACGCCGGGTGCAGCCCGATTGTCGAACCAGGCCTCGAAGAGTTGCTCGGACGTTGTGCGTCCGAAGGCCGCCTGCGCGCCACCACCGACACGGCGGACGCCATCAACAACTCGGACGTCTCGCTGCTCTGCGTCGGCACGCCCAGCCGGAAGAACGGCAGCCTCGACCTCAGTTATCTGGAGAAGGTGTGCGAGGAAGTTGGACACGCGCTAAGGGCGAAGGACGGCTACCACGTCGTCGTCGTGCGAAGCACGGTGCTGCCAGGGACGACGCACGAGGTCGTGATTCCGGCGCTGGAACGAACGTCCGGAAAGACGTACGGCGATGGCTTTGGCGTATCCGTCAACCCCGAGTTCCTGCGCGAAGGCACGGCCCTGAAGGACTTCCGGAAGCCGCCGCTCACGCTCGTCGGCCACAATCACGCCGCGGATGCGAGCGGCACCATCGCGCTCTATCAGTCGATCGACGCGCCGCTCATCAGCACCAGCATCCGCGTAGCGGAGATGATGAAGTACACGAGCAACACCTGGCACGCGCTGAAGGTCGTGTTCGCCAACGAGATCGGCAACCTGTGCAAGAAGCTGGACGTCGACAGCCACGAGGTGATGGACATCTTCTGCCGCGACGAAAAGCTGAACCTGTCGCCGTATTACCTGAAGCCGGGATTCGCGTTCGGCGGTTCGTGCCTGCCCAAGGACGTCCGTGCGCTCCAGTATCGCGCGAAGGAAGTCGACGTCGACATGCCGCTGATCGCGCAGATCCTGCCGAGCAACAAGGCGCAGATTCAGCAGGCGCTCGATCAGATTCTCGACACCGGCAAGAAGCAGATCGGCATGCTCGGGTTCAGCTTCAAGGCCGGAACCGACGATCTTCGCGAGAGCCCCATCGTCATCCTGGCGGAAGCGCTGCTGGGGAAAGGCGTCTCTCTCAAGATCTACGACAAGAACGTGTCCATGGCGAAGCTGGTCGGCGCGAACAAGAACTACATCGTCCAGCAGATACCCCATCTGTCGTCGCTGCTGTGCAACACGATCACAGAGGTGATCGACGGATCCGAGGTGATCGTCGTCGGCAATCAGGCGCCCGAGTTCGTGGATGCGGTCAAGGCGTGCAGGCAGGATCAGATCGTCATCGACCTCGTCCGTCTCCCGATCTACGGATCGCTGTTGCAGGCTGATTACCGTGGCATCTGCTGGTAGAGAAGGCCAGATGCGCACGCTGCTCATCTGTCACGAGGATGCGCCGCTCGATCGCGACGGTCTGGTCCGGTGGCTCGGTTCATTCTCGACGTTCGCAGGAACGGTGGTGATCCGGGAGCCTGGCGGCCGGCTGCGCAAGCGGATCGCGCGCGAAGTGCGTCGTGTGGGATGGTGGCGGTTTCTCGACGTGCTCGCGTTTCGGGTGTTCCATCGGCTGACTGGAGCCGCCGGCGATCGACGGTGGGAGCGGGCGGCGCTCGATCGGATCCGGGCATCCTATCCAAATCGTCCGGATGCGAGGGAGCTCATCGTCTCGTCACCGAACTCGAGCGAGGCGGAGGCTTTCATCGCGGAACGTCAGCCCGACCTCGTGATCGCGCGATGCAAGACCCTGCTCAACGAGCGCATCTTCTCAATCCCGTCGCTCGGAACCTTCGTCATGCATCCCGGCATCTGCCCTGAGTACCGAAATGCGCACGGGTGTTTCTGGGCGATGGCAACTGGCGATCGCGGCAATGTCGGGATGACTCTGCTGCGGATCGATCGCGGTGTCGATACCGGACCGGTGTTCGGGCATTTCCGCATCGACGTGCCGGCTGGCGAGTCTCACGTCATCGCTCAGCACCGGACCGTCGTCGAACACCTGGACGCGATTCGCGACAAGCTGATCGCGATTGCTGCAGGAGCGGCCGCCCCCATCGATACGAGCGGCCGGCGATCCGCGACATGGGGTCAGCCATGGCTCAGCGCCTTCCTTGCGATGCGCAGGCGCGACGCCCGAAACGCCCGAACGATGAAGCCGGGGATCGGCCATCTGAAGTCAGAGACCGAACGCCCGTGAACGCGCTGATGTACCACGACCTCGTTGCCGAAGGCGACGAGGACGCGAGCGGATTTCCGGGACGCGACGCGGCGCTCTACAAGATCTCTGTCACCGCGTTCTCGCAGCACCTTGATGCAATCAGCGAATCGCTATATTCCCATCCTGCCGATCCCGCCCCTCCTGCCCCTCCTGCCCGTCCTGCCCGTCCTGCCCCTCCCGCCCA
>DASSGK010000184.1:0-30822 GCA_035693505.1 Vicinamibacterales bacterium | reverse complement strand
TGACCGCGCCTGGAATTATCTTTGGCACGCCGGCGTTCATGTCGCCGGAACAGGCAGCGGGAAAGCCGCTGCTTGACGCACGAAGCGACATCTACAGCCTGGGCGCAGTCGCGTATTTCCTGGTCAGCGGCCAGCCTCCGTTCGTGCGCGACACGATTGTGCAGGTTCTGGCGGCCCACTTGAACGACGTTCCATTGTCGCTCAGACCACGCTGTTCGATATCTGTGGATCTCGAAGGCATCGTGCTGCGGTGTATGGCGAAGGATCCCGGGCAACGGTTTGCGTCAGCCGTGGAGCTCGATCACGCGCTGGCGGCATGCCCCGAAGCCGGAGCCTGGACCGCGGCCGACGCGGCCGAATGGTGGCTCGGGAGATCCTCGGCGGCGGTTCACACGTGAGTGACGTGAAAGACGTGACCGGGTTGCTTGTCGCCTGGACCAGCGGCGATCGGCACGCGCTGGAACAGTTGCTGACCACCGTCCACGGCGAACTTCGACGTCTGGCCAGGCGCGAGTTGAGCCGCGAACGCACCGATCACACGCTGCAGCCAACCGCGCTCGTGAACGAACTGTATCTGCGTCTCGTCGAGCAGAACCGCGCCACCTGGCAGAACCGCGCGCACTTCTTTGCCATCTCCGCGCGGATGATGCGGCGGATTCTCGTGGACCACGCGCGAGCTCGCGGGGCCACCAAGCGCGGAGGCCCTTCGTGCGCGCGAGTCTCCCTCAGCGATGCGATGAACGTGGCGAGCGAGCCCGCCGTCGATGTGCTCGCGCTCGACGCCGCCTTGGACAGGCTCGACGAGCGGGATCCCGATCAGGCGCGAATCGTGGAGCTCCGATACTTTTCCGGACTTTCCGTCGAGGAGACGGCCGCCGTGCTCGGAAAATCGCCGCGCACGATCAAGCGGGAGTGGCGAGTGGCGAAGGCCTGGCTCTTCGGTCAGCTGCGGTCCGGATGAGCCCGACCCGCGCGAGGCCTTCGACTACCAGACGCGCACGCGTTTTTCCGGCGGCAGATACATCTTCTGGGAAGGCGTGACCGAGAACGCGGCGTACCACGGGTCGAGATTGCGGACGGTCGCCGCGCGGTACTCGTCCGGCGAGTGGCCGTCGGTCGCCACCTGCAGACGAATCGATTCCTCACGAGCCTTGTTTCGCCAGCTCTGGGCGTAGCTCACGAAAAAGTCCTGATCGTGCGCGGGCTTGCCGTTGAGCGAGAGGTGGTACGCGTCGTAGGCCGCTGCAAGACCCGCGAGATCCGCGATGTTCTCGCTCAACACCTGGTGTCCGTTGATGGCCAGGTCTGGAAACGGCCGGTACGCGTCGTATTGCGCGGCCAGCGCTTCACCGGCGGCCTTGAAGTGATCCAGGTCTTGCGGCGTCCACCAGTTGACCAGCCGTCCCTGCGCGTCGAACTGGCTGCCTTGATCGTCGAAGCTGTGGCTGATCTCGTGGCCAATCGTCGCGCCCATGGCGCCGAAGTTCGCGGCCGCGTCGCGTGCCGGATCGAAAAAGGGCGGCTGCAGAATCGCGGCGGGAAAGTTGAGCGCGTTCTGAAGAGGAAGATTCACCGCGTTGACGGTCTGCGGCGTCATCCACCATTCAGTGCGATCGACCGGCTGCCCCAGCTTCGCCAGCTGTCGGTGATACTCGAACAGCTCGGCGCGCTGCCGGTTGCCCAACGCATCGCCTTTCACGATCTCGAGCGGCGTGTAATCGACCCACTTATCCGGATAGCCGACGCCGACGTACAGCGTCTTCACTTTTTCCCTGGCCTTCGCCTTCGTCGCCGGCGTCATCCAGTCCAGCGCATCGATGCGGCTGCCGAACGCCTTCGTCAGGTCGTCGACCATCGCACGCACCTTCGCCTTGGCCTCCGGAGGGAAGTGACGCGCGACATACAGCTTCCCCACGACTTCGCCGAGCGCGGCGCTGGTCGAATCGACGCCGCGCTGCCATCGCGGACGCTGCTCGGGCGTGCCGTTGAGCGTCTTGCCGTAGAAGGCAAATCCCTCGTCCACGAACGCCTTCGGCAGAAATCCCGTCTGCTCATTCACGGCGTGAAAGGCGAGCCAGTCCTTCCACACGTCGAGCGGCGCCTTCGCGACAAGCGCTGACAGTCCGGTGATCGCGGCGGGGTGCCAGACGATGAAGGTCTGGGCGTCCTTCAAGCCGGCGGCGTCGAGGCAGACCTGCCAATCGAGGCCCGGCGCCTTCGCATCGAGGGCTTCACGTTTCCAGACCTGCGCGAGGCTCACGTCCGCGGACTGCACGCGGGTCGCGTGCACGGCCGCCATCTTCGTCTCGAGATCGACGATGCGCGCGGCCCGGGCCTGGGAGTCCGGGAATCCGGCGAGCGTGAGGATTGCCACGACGTGACGCGTGTACTGCGCTCGCAGGTCGGCCATCTTCGAGCTCGTGGACACGTAGTAGTCGCGGTCGGGCAGGCCGAGTCCTCCCTGCAGCAGGTACGGAGTGTTGTGTTCCGGGTCGTTCAGCCCTTGCGCGATCCAGACGCCGAACAGGTGTTCGGTCTGAAAGTTCGTGGCATTCAGCGGATCCACGTCGGCGCGAATGGTGTCTCCGATGGCGCGGGCGAGCGCGCGCCTGTCTGCGATCGCGGCAATGGCGTCCAGCTGCGGCTTGAGCGGCGAGATTCCTCTCGACTCGATGCCCTGCTCGTCCATGAAGCTCGAGTAGAAGTCCGCCACCTTCCGCGCTTCGGGCGAGGCGCCCGATCCTGCGTTCACCGGATCCTGGATGAGCGCGATCGTCTGCTTCCGCGTCTGATCGACGAGGATGCTGCCCGCGCCGTAGCTGGACTTGTCTGCCGGAATGGCGGTCGCCTTGACCCAGCCGCCGTTCGCGTATGCGTTGAAGTCGTCGCCCGGTGCGACCGACTTGTCCATGCCAGCAACATCGATCCCCGAGGGCAGCGACGAGCCGGGTGCGCCGGCGGTCGGCGTCGATGAGCATCCGGCAGAGATCGCGAGAGCGCCGAGGAGGAACGCCGTAGCCACGCGTTTCACAATCACTCTCCAGTGATAGAGGCAACCGCCAATATAAGACAAGTCGGCGCGATCGCGTGGGTAGACGCGTTTGATTTCGGGCAGGCCTGAAGGCCTGCCCTACATTGGAGTCGAAAACGCTGTGCTTACTGGACGAGAGTGACCTTGAGGATCTTGATCGGCGGCGTGAGCCGCTGAGCGTCGGTGTTCGGAGCCTGCTGGATCTTCCGAACGACGTCCATGCCCTGCACGACGCGGCCGAACGCCGCGAAACCCTGACCGTCCGGGTTGCGCGCGCCGCCGTAGTCGAGCGACGGCTGATCGTTGATGCAGATGAACCAGCCCGACGTCGCGCTGTCGGCGCCACCGCGTGCCATGGAAATGACCCCGTCGGTGTGCCGCAACCCGGTCACGCTGGTGCGCTCCAGCAGAATCGGCGGAAAGCCTTCTTTCGCGCGATCGGGATTCACTCCCGCCTGGATCACCTCGATCTTGACCGGGCTGTCAGGCTGATTGTCCATCTTCACGGTGCGATGGAAGGTGCCGCCGTCGTAGTGACCGGCGTTGAGGTACCGCAAAAAGTTCGCGGCGGTGTTCGGCGCCCGCTTCGCATCGATCTCCATCACGATGTCGCCGAGCTCCGTTTGCACCCGCACCTTGACGGGACCCTGCGCCGTGGGACGGGCGCCCGCGACGATCGCCGCGATCACCGTCACCGCGGCGAGTGTCCCGACCCGACGCATCACGCGAAGAGTGGGGCAGGGCTTCAGCCCTGCCACCACAGTCAACAACATCTTCTGCATCGGCATCACCTGTGCCCGATCAGAAGCGATAGATCGCGCCGAACTGGAACTGCCGCCCCGGGTACGCGCCGCTCGTCGGCTTGCCGAAGTTGGCGTTGCCGAGGATGCCGATGTACCCGTCGGCCGTGTAGTTCTCGTTGTTGAACAGGTTGAAGACGTCGGCGCGGACCTCGACCCGATTCCTGCCGGTCAGCACGAACGTGCGGGTCAGCGTGAGATCCGCGTATCGAACGGCCGCGCTGCGCGCCGTGTTGCGGCCCTCCGGCGTCGTCACGTTGCACGTGCGCTGCGCCGTGCAGAAGACCTGCGTCGTGCCGGTGATGTCCTGTGCGTAGCGGATCGTGTACGGATTCCCGCTCTGCGCGTGCACGACGCCGCTCACGCGCCAGTTCGAGAGCGCGGCGCCCTTCCCGGGAATGTTCCACGTGGCGGATCCCACGAAGTTGTGCGGCGTATTCGACGCGGAGTCCGCGTGATCGAGCTCGGGATTCGAGCTGTCCTCGGGAATCTCCCAGTGGTTCAGCCGATCTTCGGCGTCGGAGAACGTATAGGACAGCGACAGGAGCAGCGGATCGGTCCGGCGCTGCACGCCGAACCGGACGCCCTGATACCAGGTGCGCCCTTCATTCGTCAGGACCTCGATTCGCCGGAATCCGTTCGGGCCCGGCACAATCGGACGCGTCAGGTCGGCTTGCGCGGTCGTGCGGACGATCTTGCCGCCGGCGGCGTTGATCACGTCCTTCGAGATCGGCGTCGGATAGTTCGTGTCGAGAAACCCGTGCTTGTGGCCGTAGTTCACGTTGAAATCGACCGATGCGCTCGTCCGCGATCCCAGCTGACGCTGCACGCCGATACTCTCCTGCCACGCGAATTCGTTCTCCAGATTCGGCGAAATCTCCTGGATGTTGCGGGCCGGAAGCACCGCACCGGCCGGAAAGGCCGGCAGCACGTTCGGAAATACCGGGAACGCCGGATCGCTCGGCGGCAGCGCCAGGGTCACTTCACCGTTCCGCCCCAGCACGGCCCCTTTGACGATCGTGAAGATCGGGTTCTGCTGGGTGAAGCGGCCGACGCCGCCGTGCACGGACCAGCGCTGGTCGCCGAGCGGATCCCAGTTGAAGCCGACGCGCGGATCGACGTTGTTCTTGTCCACCGGCGCCGGCCAATCCGGGATGTCGCGCACGAGTTCGACGTCGTATCGAACACCCAGGTTCAGCGTCAGGTTGCGGCCGACCCGCCACTCATCCTGAAGGAAGCTGCTGAGGACCCACGCCTTCGGATAGATCACGTCCTGTCCGGGCACGAGCGCAAACGCCTGCGTGAACAGGTTCGGGTTGGGTGCCACGGTCGGACTGCCCGCGAAGTTGTAGACGCCGTTCTGATTCGGGAGATAGCGCTGTGTCGTGACGTCGTAGGTGACGCCGCCGCCCATCTTGAGCGAGTGGGCACCGCGCCACATGGACAGCGTGTCGGAAATGTCCCACGTGTCTTCGGGAATGACGCCCCAGGTGCCGGTCGCGACGCCGCCGGTGACCGAGTAGCCGGCGCGGTTCACCTGCACGCAGTCGCACTTCGCCGCCCGGAGATCGTAGTAGCGCGACCACTGGCCGCGGACTTCGTTCAGGAGATGGTCGGAGCCGATCGACGTCCACGTGTTCTGCAGCGTGTCGACGTTGTTGGTCCAGATGAAGCCGGTTCCCGGCAGCTGGAGTCCGCCCGACTCGTTGTCTTGCTTCCATCGCACCATGTTGTAGCGGATGGCGAGCGACTGCGACGGCGAGAAGCGGAAGTCCCCGCGCACGTGGCCCTGATCCTCGTCGGCCGGCGTCGGCACGACGAGCCCGGGCGCTTCCGGCGACGTGACCGAGACCTGGCTTCGCTCGCGGCGCCGCTCGTAGCTGCCGAAGAAGAACACGCGGTCGTGGAGAATCGGACCTCCGAGGTTCCCGCCGAACTGCTGCTGGTTGAACGGCACTTTCTGCGTCGCGAGCGGCGGGATGGCGTCGAGATCGCCCGGCCGGATGACCACGAGCGCGGCCCCCGCGTAGGTGTTGCTGCCGCTCTTGGTGATCATGTTCATCACGCCCGCCGAGTGGCCGCCGAACTCCGCCGAGAACTGGTTGGTGATGATCTGTACCTGGCTGACGGTCTCGAGTGCGAAGCCCGCCGATCCGCGCTGCGGTGCGCGCTGCAGCGTCAGCCACTTCGAGAAGTTGCTGGTGCCGTCGACGTAGGTGCCGAAATTCCACACGTCGCCGCCGCCGACGTAAAGGCCGTTGGTCCCCGGCCCGCGCGCGACGACGTTCGAGTCGAGCGTGAGAAGGCGGAAATAGTTGCGCTCGGCGACCGGCAGCGAGGTGAGGTCGCGGCTCTCAATGGTCTTGGTCACCTCCGCGCTGGTCGTCTGGACGATCGGCGAGTCGCCGGCGACCGTCACGGTCTCCTGCACCGACGACAGCTTGAGGGTGACGTTGAGCACGGCGCGCTGGCCTGCGTTGAACGTGAGGTTCTCACGGCGCTCGCTCGCGAAGCCGGCGAGCGATGTCTGGAGCACGTACTGGCCGGCCGGAGGCAGCGACGTGAAGACGTAGCGGCCGTTCGCATCCGTCGCGGTCTCACGCGACAGCCCGGTCGCGACATTCTGGAGCGTCACCGTCGCGCCCGGCAACACGCCTTGCTGCGCGTCCGTGACGATGCCTTCAATGTCGAATGTCGGCTTTTGAGCCGCGGCGGGGGCCGCGACAACCAGCGCCAGCAGGCAAAGGCGAGCGACGAACGCCCTCGCGCGTTTTGAAATCATAAGGACCTCCACAAATCTTGACAGTTAGGTGGACATACTACGCCTTTCTTATCAGTGGATACTGTTTTCTTAGCAAATCATCGCGTTCGTCTTACGTGTTCTCCAAAAAGTCGTGCGATCGATCGTCGCGCCGTTCCAATTCCAGGAGACGTGCTTTGACATCGAGCCCACCCGCGAATCCGGTGAGCTTGCCGGTCGACCCGACAACGCGATGACAAGGCGTGACGATCGATACTGGGTTCCTGCCGTTGGCCGCGCCGACTGCGCGGACCGCGTCCGGATTGCCAACCTGCCGGGCGACGTCCTTGTAGGATCGCGTCTCGCCGAACGGGATCGTCAACAGCGCGTTCCAGACCTTCCGTTGAAAAGCCGTACCGGACATATCCAGCGGTAGCGCGAACTCCTTCCGTCGTCCGCCGAAGTACTCGTCCAGTTGCCGCCCGGTCTCGGCGAGCACGGGATGCATCGCATCTTCGGCGCCGATGTCGAGGCGCACCCGGCCGGGGCGATCGTGCTCCCACAGAATCGCCGCGAGGCCCTCGTCGCTGGCGACGAGCGTGAGCTTGCCAACGGGAGAGTTCTGCACCTTGTAGACGTAGCGCCTGCGTGCGTCGCCGCTCTTTCTGGTCATGTGCCGCTCCTGTCTATCGAAAGTTCCGGTCGTCGTGTCCAGTCGAAGATACGGCCCGCCGGCCGCAGCTGCTCGCCGTTTTCGGACACGGACACGACATGACGACGATGTCCGAAAATGGCTAGACAAGAATCGGCGATCGCGTAGTCTTGAGAGATGGACCCGAACGAACGCAGCTTCTACAAGGCGCTGAGCGCACGCGATTCGCGCTTCGACGGCGTTTTCTTCGTCGGCGTCACGTCGACGGACGTGTACTGCCGTCCGATCTGTCCTGCGAGAACGCCGAAGAAGTCGAACTGCCGCTTCTTTCAGTCGCCGCAGGAAGCCGAACAGGCCGGCTTCCGTCCGTGCCTGCGTTGCCGCCCGGAGCTGGCGCCGGGCAACGCGCCGGTGGACGATGCGCAGCGGATCGCGCAGCTCATCGTTCAACGTCTCGAAGAAGGAAGTTTCGACGAGAAGGCCGGCCTCGAGGAGATCGCCGATCAATTCGAGTTGAGCTCGCGTCAGATCCGCCGCATCGTGCAGAAGGAACTGGGCGTGCCGCCGATCCAGCTGCTGTTGACCCGGCGGCTGCTGCTGGCGAAGCAACTCCTCACGGAGACACGGCTCCCCGTGACCGAGTTGGCCTTCGCCAGCGGGTTCTCGAGCTTGCGTCGCTTCAACGACGCGTTCACCACGCGATATGGAATGGCGCCGACGCGGCTGCGAAGGAAGGCGGCCGAGGATCGCACGTCGATCGTCGAGGGCCAAACCTCGACGCTGCAGCTCGCGTATCGCCCGCCGTACGATTGGGACGGCCTCCTTGCATTTCTGAACGCGCGCGCGCTCACAGGCATCGAGCACGTAGCGGACGGCTCGTACGCCCGCACCGTACGGCTCGGAGACGCAAAAGGCTGGATTCGGATCACGCAGGCGCAAAAGAAGCACGCGCTGATGGTGGAATTCACCCACAGTCTCACGCCGGTGCTCCCCGCGCTCCTGGGCCGGGTGAGGGCGCTCTTCGATCTCAACGCGCGGCCCGACGTGATCGCCGGCCACCTCCGGAACGATCCGCGTCTCAAGCCGGCGATCAAGGCGAACCCCGGTCTTCGCGTGCCCGGAGCCTTCGACGGATTCGAGCTGGGCGTGCGCGCGATCCTGGGTCAGCAGATCACGGTGAAGGCGGCCACGACGATCGCCAGCCGCTTCGTCGACGCATTCGGAGAGCCCATCGTCACGACCCAGGCGGAGCTGAATCGCCTGACGCCGGCGGCATCGAGGGTCGCGGCGGCCAGTGTAGACAGCATCGCCCGACACGGCATCATCGCGGCACGCGCGAGGAGCATCATCGCGCTCGCGAAAGCAGACACGTCAGGTGACCTGCAACTCGACGGCGGTCACGACCAGCCGGACGAAGCGATTCGGCGGCTGGCCGGGTTACCGGGCGTCGGGCCGTGGACGGCCCACTACATTGCGATGCGCGCGTTCCGTTGGCCCGATGCCTTTCCGAAGGAAGACATCGCCGTCCGCAACAACCTCGGCGGGGTGACCGCGAAGGAGGCCGAGGCGTTGTCGCAGTCGTGGCGTCCCTGGCGGAGCTACGCCGTCATGCACATCTGGCGCATGGGCAGCCCGGCATCGCGCGCCTGAAGCGGCAAACGGATCCGGATCGGACGCGCCGGCGATTCATCGCGGCGGGCGAGCCGGCTGCGGCGAGAGGATCACATCGCGAAGGACGACGCGTTCGGGCGTTCCATTCAGTCTGCCGAGCACCTCGTCGAGCTCGAGCAGAACCCCGCGATTCAATTCGAGCGTGTGTTCGTCAGGTTGATACACCGTGCCGCGCGGATAGTCGACGAAGGGCGTGCGCATCTGCTCGATGTGCGTGCCGAGCACGTGGGCGACCGGCTTGTCGCCGGTGAACGTCACGAGACGCCGATGGCTGGCCACGAACGCCGGGAATGCGTCAGCGCTCACGTAAAGGCGACCGGGATACACGCTGTCGCCCGTCAGCAGGATGCCGGTCCGCCGGTCGTACAGCGCGATGCCGGCGACGTCGTGGCCGGGAATCGGAATCAGATCGATGATGCGGCCGCCGAGATCGATCGGCACGATGTCGGACGGCCACGTTCCGATCCCGAACGCCTTCTGCAACTCTGCAACGGTCGCGGCGACGAAGTGCACGTTCGGCAGATCCTTGAACCCCCGGTCGCCGGCGGTGTGATCGCCGTGCGAATGGGAGTGCACGACGATCAGCGGCGGCGCGGTTCGGTTATTTCGCTTCGCCCACCCGGCGATCAGGTCCATGACGAACGGTGCCGTCTCGACGTTTCCCGCGCCCGTATCTTCGAGCAGCGCCCTGTCGCGTCCGAAGATCAGATACAGGAACGGCTTCTCGTAGTGGATGCAGCCGGATTCGCGAATGATGTAGAAGTCCGGGTTGTACTCATGAACTTGCCACGGCGGCAGTTCCAGGCAATTCGGGCCGCCCGTATTCCATCGTGCGGGCAGGACGCCAGGCTCGACCGGGCTGTTGACCGCAGGCGGGGTGGGCGGCGAACCTGGCGTGGCCGGCGCCTGCGACGCCGCGACGGCGAGGAGCACCCCGCACAAGGCGCGTGTGGAGAGCGCGGCGGACAGCGGCACGAGCGGAACGATACCATTGCCGTCGCCGTGACGTTTACAACCGTCGGTGTCCGCTGGCCGTCTCATACTGAGCCGGCATATATCGGGTGACCAGATGCGCAACCAACTTGTGATTGTCATTGCGTGTTGTACGGTGCTCTCGTTCTGCGTTCCGGCGCGCGCACAGTCGAACGCCGACGAGCTGCGGAAACTCGACCCGATGTTCGAGTTCGTTCGCGCACGAAATGCCCAGGACTACGCGATCTCGACGCCGAACGGAATCGACGAGGGAAAGTACCTGAACCTCGGCGGCATCGAGCAATGGGTCACGATTCGCGGCGAAGATCGCACCAACCCTGTCGTGCTCGTCCTGCACGGCGGGCCCGGCGACGCGACCAATCCATGGGGATACGCCGGCTTCAGGCCCTGGCTGAAGGCCTACACGGTCGTCCAGTGGGATCAGCGCGGCACCGGGCGGACGCTGGGACGCAATGGCCGCGAGTCGGCGGCAACGCTGACGATCGATCGACTCGTGCAGGACGGACTCGAGCTCACCAGCACACTGCGCACGACGCTCGGCAAGGACAGGATCATCCTGGTGGGTCACTCCTTCGGCTCTGTACTCGGCGTGCTGATGGCGAAAGCGAAACCCGACCTGTTCACCGCCTTTGTCGGAACGGGTCAGGTCGGCGATCAGTCACGCGGATACTCGGTGGCATTCGAGTCGCTGCTTGCGCACGCGCGCGCGTCGCGCGAGACCCGCGCCGTGCGGGAGCTCGAAGCCGTCGGACCGCCGCCCTACAAGGACGGCAACGGCTACCGCGTGCAGCGGCGGTGGTCGAACCTCTTCGAGGGAGCGGACGCGTTCATCAACAGCATGCTGGGGTTTGCGCTCACCGCGCCCGGGTACACGATGCGCGATGTCAACGACTGGCTCGACGGCCAGGGAGTGAGCGCCGAACGGCTGGTGCCGCAGTCGATGGCTCTCACGACCGACACGTTCAGCGGCCGCTTCGCGGTGCCGGTCTTCGTCATCCAGGGCGCCGACGATTTCACCACGCCCACGAGCCTCGCCAGAGCCTTCGTCGATCGCATCGAAGCACCGCGAAAAGCTTTTGTCGCCATCAAGGGCGGGCACTTCGCGGTCTTCATGAACACCGCCGAGTTCCTGAAGGAGCTCGGTGCGCTGCTCCGCTAGAGAGCGTTCAACACGCGGGTCGCCAACTGATGACGACGCCGTGCATATCGCGCCGACGGTACGGCTCGGCCCGCCGCGCGTTCGAGCACGGGCGCCGCATGCTTCAGCTCCGCTTTCGCCGGGCCGCTGTCCATTTCGCTCAGCGCGAGCACGGTGTACCAGAACGGGAACTTCCGCCATCCGCGCTCGCCGTCACGCACCGAGCGAAGATGCAACGCGCCGCGCTGCAGCCGCTCTTCGCGTCGATCGAGGCCGCCCGCCAGCACATTGCGCCACAGGCCCACGCTGCACTTGCCGCAACAGAACAGACCCGGATTCGATGTGCCCTGGCGTTCGGCCGCGCGCTCGAGGCATCGCATCAAGCCTTCGTCTGCCGCTTCGAGTGCGCGCGTCACGCCGGTGTCGCGCGCTCGCAACAACCTGAGCGCACGCGAGGCTTCCTCGCCGAGGATGTGGCGGGCGGAGGCAGAGGTGATCCGCTCGCCGGTGAACAAAACGATGCCCGCCGACTGTTCAGCGGGGAATCCGGCGAAGGTTCCTGCGTAGGATCGGGGAAGCCCCTGGCGCGCGGCGATCCACCGTGCGGCCTCCGCGCGTTCCACCGCTGTGAGGGCGCGACCGTCGAAATGCGCGGCGTTGACGAGGTCAATCGTCTGCGAAAGGCTCGTTCTCTTGATCAACATGCGGCGCTCTCTTCATGAAGCGACTGGACCGTTGGCGCCAACCTCCGTGGCGGAGTCGCGGGCGAGTGTAACGCAGCGCGCACGACCACGGCCGGCCTTTTTTGTGCGTGTGGCAATAACACTATCAAGAGTGGCAATCCTGCCAATAGCCTCCCGGGGGTCCGGCCTGTAATGTCAGTACCGGCGCCGGCGTTGTGCCGTGCAGCCGGGAGGAATGAGAAAATGCCGAAACTGAGCCTGTTCGTTCGTCTGGAAGCCAAACCCGGAAAGGAAGCGGACGTCGCCGCCTTTCTCAACCAGGGCCTCGAGCTCGCCCGGCAGGAGCCCACGACACCGGTCTGGTTCGCGCTCCGCATGGGGCCGTCCACGTTCGGCGTCTTCGACGCCTTCGCCGACGAAGCCGGGAGGCAGGCGCATCTGAATGGACCGATTGCGCAGGCGTTGATGGCGCAGGCGCCGCACCTGCTTGCCTCGCCGCCGGTCATCGATCGGATCGAGGTGCTCGGCGCCAAGTTGCCGACGGTCGCCTAGCACGCTAGGATTCGGGACGTTCGGCGCGCTCGAGCGCGTTTCTAAAGGGATCGAGGCCGTGCTACGAACGATCTCCGTCACGGCGATCATCATGCTGATGATCGCCTGCCAACGCTCGCCCGAGCCGGCCGCAACCGGCGGTGGCCGTCCGTCACCGCCGGGCAATCGCTCATCCGCCGCGCAACATCCACTCGATCCACTGACCGCCGCTGAAATCGGACTCGCGGTCCAGGTGGCGAAGAGCGACCCGCGCTTCGCCGGCGCGGCCTTTCCATCCGTCGCGCTCGAGGAGCCGCGGAAGAGCGACGTGCTCGCATGGCAGCCCGGCCAACCGGTGGTCAGGCGCGCGCGCATCGAAGCATTGACGACCGGCAGCTTCTACGAGCTGCTGATCGATCTCGCAGCACGGCAGATCACGTCAGCAATCGAACGGCATGGTGTCGAGCCGTCGATCACGCTGTCGGAAATCGAATCGATCAAAGTCGTCTTGTCGAACGCCGAGTTCAAAGCAGGATTGCAGAAGCGCGGCATCACCGACCTGACGAAGGTGTTCTGCGCGCCGTTCTCGGCGGGTTACTACGGCAGCCCGTCGCAGGAGGGTCAGCGCCTGGTCAAAGTGGGCTGCTTCGACACCCGCCGCTCGACCACGAACGTGTTCGGCTGGCCCATCGAGCGCCTCTACGCGCTGGTCGATCTGCGGCGGTCGGCCGTCCTCAGCGTGACCGACGATGGCGTGGTGCCGATTGCGGATGGCGACCTCAACTACGACGCCGCATCGGTGAAGACCGCCCGGGAGCCGCGCAAACCCGTCGCGTTCGCGCAGCCGCTCGGCACGAACGTGCGCATCGATGGCCACGAAATCTCCTGGGGTAACTGGCGCTTTCACGTCCGCGTCGACCCGCGCGTCGGCACGACGATCTCGCTCGCTCGGTGGCGTGACGGAGAGACGTGGCGTTCCATCTTGTACCAGGGCTACCTGTCCGAGATGTTCGTGCCGTACATGGACGCCGCTTACGGATGGCAGTCACGAACGTATTTCGACACCGGCGAGTACGGGGCGGGGCTGCTCGCGTCCCAATTGAAACCCGGTATCGATTGCCCTGAGACCGCCAGCTTTCTGCCAGCCCAGTTTTCGACCGACCATGGAGAGGCGTTCACAACGCCCAACGCCTTGTGCGTCTTCGAGCGAGGCGGCGGCGAGCCGATCTGGCGTCACTTCGAAGCGATCAACCAGACCTATGAAGGCCGGCCGAACGTCGAGCTCGTCGTCCGCATGGCCGCCGCCATCGGCAACTACGACTATCTCTTCGACTGGATCTTCAACGACGCCGCCGAAATCGACGTGCGCGTCGGCGCAACGGGAATCGACGCGCTCAAAGGCGTGTCCGCGCGAAAGATGAGCGACCCGAGCGCGGCAGACGACACGCGGTACGGCGCCCTCGTCGCGCCGAACCTGGTCGCGGTCAACCACGATCACTACTTCAACTTCCGGCTCGATCTCGACATCGATGGCCCGGGCAACAGCGTCAACCGCGATGTGTACCGGCCCGCTCGCCTGCCGGCTGATTCCGCCCGCCGCAGCCTGTACGTCGTCGAGCGACAGATCGCGGAAACAGAGCAGGCGGCCACGCTGGATTCGCTGCACGATCCCGTTCGCCTGCGCGTGATCAACGAGCACCGCGCCAACGGCGTCGGCAACCCGTCATCATTCGAGGTGCTCGCATTCAGCCACGCGGCGCCGATGCTGGATCCCGACGACTGGCCGGCCCGGCGAGCCGCGTTCCTTCGGCACGACATCTGGGTCACGCCGTACCGCGCGGACGAACGCTACGCGGGTGGACAGTACATGCTCGGCAGCCACGGCGACGACGGCCTGGCGGTCTGGGCGGCGCGCGATCGGGCCATCCGCAACGAGGATCTCGTCGTCTGGGTCAACCTGGGCATGCACCACCTGACCCGCGCCGAGGATCTGCCAGTGACGCCGATGATGTGGCAGTCCTTCAAGCTGCGGCCGAACAACTTTTTCGACCGTAACCCGGCGATCGATCTTCGCGCGAACGGCGTCACCCACTGACACCGCGTGCTCGCGCCGTGCGTGCGTCCTCCAGCCACCGGGCCATCTTCTCGTCCTTCGCAGCGTAGCGTGCCCAGCCCTGCGCCGTGCTGTTCCAGCGGTAGTCCGTGATGGTCAGGTCGATGCCGCGATCGATGAGGAATTGCATCGACTCGTAGTTGCCGTGAAAGACCAGCTCGTGCAGGATGCTCGCCGGTTCGTGCGAGCCCCAGTCGGTGTTGATGTTCGCACCGTGCGCGAGGAGGAAGTCGGCCACCTCGAAGTGACGGTTGATCACCGCGAAGGCGAACGCCACGTCGAGGACCTGCTGCGCCGTGGGCGGATTCCACCGCAGATGCGCCCTGGCTGGCTGATCCTCGTGCGGATAGTGATGGCCGAGATCGCCCAGCGAGGGAACGCCCGACGCGTCGAACCAGTGCTTCACACGCGACAGGTTGCCCATGGCGGCCGCGTGCGGCAGATCGTCCGGCAGCGGCCAGATGCGCGTGAGGACAGGAACGAGGTGTGTGTGCGCGTAGGTGACCGCGATCTCGATCGCTTGCGAAGGCGGCGGCGGCTGGCATCTCAGGATCGCCGGATCGAAATCGAGCAAGCCGACGATGAAGGCTTCGCGGTCGCGCAGGGTTGCGCGCTCGATGAGGCCGATCTGAAATCCGACACAGGCCTCGCCCAGAAGCCACGGCTCCTCATGGAACCCTCGAACGAACGCGGTCATGTCACCGCTCTGGAGCGCGCGCATGACCTGTTCCATCAGAAAGGCCTGCCACGGTCCCGCCGGTGCGGCGTTTGTGAAGGTGAGCGATCGTTCCTTCATCAGGTACTGGATGAACGCCAAGCGGGTCGTGCTTCCTTCGATGTGTTTCCCGAGCTCGGGATCGAGTGCGATCGCTCGTTCCAGCAGGAGCGATGCGACGGCCTCGTGCTCGAAGCGGCAGGCGCACATGAACGCGTCGTTGATAGCGGACAGATCGTGTCCGCGGTCGTCGAGCGCCGCATGCACAGCATCGAGGTCGCCAAGCGCCACGATGAACCTCAGCGTCCGGGGGAGCAGGCCTTTCCGCTGAAACAGCTGCAACAGGCCGCGGGTGCGCGACTCGATGAGCCCTTCGCAGATCGACGGCGTCGCCACCGCGCCCGCGTCGATCAGCAGCTCTGCGCACGCCGCCCGGGTGTAGTTCTTCTCGCGCGACTCATCGAAGCTGTCGCCGAAAGAGCTCGTCGCCGCTCCCAGCAGGCCGTGACCATGCTCGCCTTTCCACGAGACCAGCGCCGGGTATTCAGTCAGCAGCTGTTGCAGTCGCTCGACGAGGTTGTCGTGAATGGCGCGACGAGCCTGCGCCGCAGCCCACTCCAGATCGGTGCCCAGGCGTCTGCTCACCTCGGCGATCAGGTCCTGCCAGCCTGCGCAGCCGTACTCGCGTGCGATCACGAGCTGCGCGTTGCGCTGAGTCAGCGGCAGAGCCGCGCCCGGCAGCTGCGCGTGCGCACGGGCGATCGCATCGGCATCACTACCGGCGATGTCGCGCGCGAGCTTCTTGGCCTGTTTTCGAAGGGACTCGAGAGACGGACGTGCAGGGAGAGATTTCGTCGCAGTCAACGGCGACCTCCTTTCACGACATCGCCTGTACCCCGCTGACGTCAGGCTGAAAGAAGGTGCACGCGCACACGACTCAGAGCGAACAGGTGGGAATGTTCCCTTGCCGCGGGTTGGTGGCGCCCTGTCAGCGCGCTGCGCGCAGTATCGCGGGACCGCGATTCGATGTCAAACATGTCGCGGCGCCGCTAACCGATCAGGGAACCTCGCTTGCATCGCCTGCCTTCGCTGCCGCGAACGCACGCCTGAGCGCGGGCCGAACCGGCAGAAACCGGCGCAACCAGCGGCGCCGGTGCAGATGACACGGTAGAGCGGGCACCGGCTGTTGGGGGATCCTCCGACCGGCCGGAGCCTTCCGGCCACGAAGACCGGCCCGCCCGCCGTCGACGGTGACGCATGAAAACCAGGCTTCAGTCTCGTCCGGGCAAAGCAGCCGGCAAGCGTGGTGGAACCAGCGCGCGGACGGCCGCGGGACCCAGGACGATCGCCGATGCCCTGCTCGGCAAGCTTCGATGCCAGCAGGCGAAGCTGCCGCAGTATGCCACCCGCAACGACTGGTACATGGCGCTCGCGTATACCGTTCGCGACGTCATGCTCGCCAACTACATGGCGACGGTGGAGTCGATCGCTGGGCCCAATCCCGCGAAGGTCGTTGCGTATTTGTCGGCCGAGTTCCTGACAGGGCCGCACCTGGGTAACAGCCTCGTCAATCTCGGGCTGTGGGAGGCAGCGAGAGACGCGGTGTCCAGCGTCGGCCAGGATCTCGCGACGCTCGTGGAGCACGAAGAAGAGCCCGGCCTGGGAAACGGTGGGCTCGGCCGCCTTGCCGCCTGCTACATGGACTCGATGGCGACGCTCAACGTTCCGGCGATCGGCTACGGCATCCGCTACGAGTTCGGCATCTTCGATCAGGACATCCGCGACGGCTGGCAGGTGGAACTGACCGACAAGTGGCTGCGCTTCGGCAACCCGTGGGAGATCGTCCGTCCGGAGACGACCTACGCCGTCCAGTTCGGAGGGCGCACCGAAACGCACCGCGACGAACGCGGCGTCTCGCGTGTTCGATGGCTGCCCGATCACGTCGTGCAGGGCGTCGCGTACGACACGCCGGTGCCTGGCTACCGCGGGCCCACGACCAACCTCCTGCGGCTGTGGAAAGCCGAGGCCATCGAATCGTTCGACTTCGACGCCTTCAACGTCGGCGACTACTACGGCGCGGTCGAGCGGAAGATGGTCTCCGAAACGATCTCCAAGGTGTTGTATCCGAACGACGAGCCCGAGGTCGGCAAGCGGCTGCGGCTGGCGCAGCAGTACTTCTTCGTCTCGTGCTCGCTGCAGGACATGGTGCGGCTGCACGTGAGCCGCGGCAAACGGCTCGACGAGTTCGATTCGTACTGGGCCGCGCAGCTCAACGACACCCACCCGTCGATTGCCATCGCGGAATTGATGCGGCTGCTGGTGGACGAGCACGCCATGGAATGGGACGAGGCCTGGCGGATTACCCAGGCCACGTGCGCGTATACCAACCACACGCTGCTCGCGGAAGCGCTCGAAAAGTGGCCGATAGCCATGTTCGAGACGTACCTGCCTCGCCATCTCGAAATCATCCTGGAGATCAACCGGCGGTTTCTGGACGATGTGCGGCGCCGGCATCCGGGCGACGAGCAACTCGTGCGGCGCGTGTCGCTCATCGACGAGACGGGCGATCGGTACGTAAGGATGGCGCACCTCGCCTCCGCCGGCAGTCACGCGATCAACGGCGTCGCGGCGCTGCACACCGAGCTGCTGAAGCAGACCGTGCTGCGCGACATGCACATGGTCGCGCCGGGGAAATTCTTCAACGTGACCAACGGCGTCACGCCTCGCCGCTGGATGGCGCTGTGCAATCCCGGATTGAGCGCGCTCATCACCCGTCACATCGGCGACGCGTGGATCGCCGATCTCGAAGACGAGCTGGTGCGCATCGAGCCGCTGGCGAATGACAGCGGCTTCCAGAGTGAGTGGCAGGATGTGAAGGCGGCGAACAAGCGAATGCTCGCCGCGCTGATCGCGGAACGGACGGGCGTCGCGATCGATCCCGAATCGCTGTTCGACATCCAGGTGAAACGGCTCCACGAGTACAAGCGGCAGCACCTGAATGCCTTGTATCTGGTCACGCTCTACAACCGCCTGAAACGAAATGCAGGCACGGCAACGGCGGCGCGCACCGTGATTTTCGGCGGCAAGGCCGCGCCCGCGTACCGAATGGCGAAGTTGATCATCCGGCTGATCAACGGCATCGCCGACGTGGTCAATCGCGACGCTCACGTCTCGAGCAGTCTCAGGGTGGTGTTCCTGCCCGGATTCGACGTGAAGAGCGGCCAGCACGTCTACCCCGCCGCCGACCTCTCGGAACAGATCTCCACCGCAGGCAAGGAGGCCTCGGGCACGGGCAACATGAAATTCGCGATGAACGGCGCGCTGACCATCGGAACACTCGACGGCGCCAACGTCGAGATTCGCGACGCCGTCGGCCACGAGAACTTCTTCCTGTTCGGCCTCACGGCCGAGGACGTGGCGCAGCGCAAGGCGCAGGGCTACCGGCCTCGCGACGTCTACGAGTCGAATCAGGAGCTGCGTGAAGCGCTCGATGCGATCGGCAGCGGGCTCTTCTCGAACGGCGATCGGGACCTGTTCCAGCCGCTGCTTCACTCGCTGCTCGAGCACGACGACTACATGCTGCTGGCCGACTATCAGGCGTACGTCGATGCGCAGGCGCGCGTCAGCGACGCCTGGGCCGATCGCCGCGAGTGGACCCGCATGTCGATCCTGAACTGCGCGAGAGTGGGGCGCTTCTCCTCCGATCGATCCATCAGGGACTACTGCCGGCACATCTGGAACATCGAGCCGGCTGGCCGGGTGCGAAGCAGTGGCCGGCAGTCCTGATCGCGCCACGGCGCACGACGTCTCGCCGGGACGAAGCGCTCCGCTCGGCGCCACGGTCTGCGGCGGAGGCGTGAACTTCAGCGTCTTCGCCAGGCGCGCCGAACTGATTGAGCTGCTGCTCTTCGACGATGTGGATGCCGATACGCCGGCACGCGTCATCGCGCTCGACCCCGCGCGACATCGCACCTATCACTACTGGCATGCGTTCGTACCGGAACTCGCGCCCGGCCAACTCTATGGATTTCGCGCGAGCGGGCCGTTTGCGCCCGATCAGGGGCTCCGGTTCGATCGCACCAAGGTGCTGCTCGATCCGTACGGACGCGCACTCGCGGTACCCAGCCGCTACACGCGCGTCGCGGCAAGCCGGCCCGGCGACAACGCCGCGTACGCAATGAAGAGCGTCGTCGCGAAACCCGCGGGGTACGACTGGGAAGGAGACGCGGTCATTCGGCGGCCATTTGCCGAAACCATCATCTACGAGCTGCACGTGGCCGGCTTCACCCGGCACCCGACTTCCGGCATCGCGGCCGACAAGCGTGGGACCTACGCGGGATTGATCGAGAAGATTCCGTACCTTCAGGAGCTCGGCGTGACCGCGGTCGAACTGATGCCGGTGTTCCAGTTCGATCCGCACCACGCCCCAAACGGCGTGAACTACTGGGGCTATCAGCCGATCTCGTTCTTTGCGCCGCACCACGCCTACAGCTCGCGGAGCAGTCCGCTTGCTGTGGTCGACGAGTTCCGCGACATGGTCAAGGCGTTTCACCGCGCGCGAATCGAGGTGATCCTCGACGTGGTCTTCAATCACACCACGGAGGGCGGTGAGGACGGCCCGACGCTCTGCTATCGCGGTCTGGCGAACGAGGTCTACTACATCCTTCAGAAGGACCGCTCACGGTATGCGGACTACACGGGGTGCGGGAACACGCTGAACGCCAACCAGTCTATCGTGCGGCGCCTGATCCTCGACAGCCTGCGCTACTGGGTCACCGAGATGCACATCGACGGCTTCCGCTTCGACCTCGCGTCGATTCTGTCGCGGGATGAGACCGGACATCCCGTCCCGAGCCCGCCGATTCTCTGGGACATCGAATCCGATCCGCTGTTGTCTGGAACGAAACTGATCGCCGAGGCCTGGGATGCCGCCGGCCTCTATCAGGTGGGCAGCTTCGTCGGCGACGCCTGGCAGGAGTGGAACGGCCGCTTTCGTGACGACATCAGGAGTTTCCTGAAGGGCGACTCCGGCACCGTCCCGCGCCTCGCGCGGCGGCTTCTCGGCAGTCCGGACATCTACGGTCACAAGCAGCGGGAAGCCGAGCACAGCGTGAATTTCGTCACCTGCCACGACGGTTTCACGCTGAACGACCTCGTGTCGTACGACCGCAAGCACAACGACGCGAACGGCGAGAACAGTCGCGACGGCGCCGACGACAACAGAAGCTGGAACTGCGGCGTGGAAGGGGCGACCGACGACGCGGAGGTCGAGGCGCTGCGGAACCGCCAGATCAAGAATTTTTTCGCGCTCGAGCTCCTCTCCGCCGGCACGCCGATGCTCCTGATGGGCGACGAGGTGCGGCGCACTCAGCAGGGCAACAACAACGCGTATTGCCACGACAACGAGATCAGCTGGTTCGACTGGCGATTGGTCGAGCGCCACGCCGGCATCCGGCGATTCGTGACGCTGCTCAACGCGTACCGGCGGCGGCGCGATCCCTCCCCCGCCAGCGCGAGGATGAGCCTCAGTCAGCTGCTCCATCACGCGCGCATCCGGTGGAGCGGCGTCGACCTCAACCGCCCCGACTGGAGCGAGCAGTCGCACTCGCTGGCCATTACGCTGGAGAGCCCGCGCGGCTCCTTCCTGCTGCACGGCATCTTCAACGCGTATTGGGAAGCGCTGGCGTTCGAAGTGCCGGCGGCGACCGGCGAGCAGCGCTGGCGGCGCTGTCTCGACACGGCACTCCCGTCGCCCGACGACATCTCCCCCATTGAACAGGCGGCTGTCTTCACCGAAAGCCGCTACCTCGTGCAGCCGCGGTCCGTCGTCGTGCTCGCGCTCGGCCTCGCTTCGGCCGATCAGCGCGATCGCCGCCCGGATGCGGCGGATTGGAGACAGTGATGCCCGTCGCAGACTACGCGGCCTATCGCACGATGCTCGACCGCGCTCGGGCGGGAAAGTTTGCCTACCCCGCCGTCAATGTGACGTCGCCGACCACCGCCAACGCCGTACTCAGGGGTCTGGCCGAAAGCGGAAGCGACGGCATCATCCAGGTCTCGACCGGCGGCGGTGCCTTCGCGTCAGGCACCGCCGTCAAGGACATGGCGCTCGGCGCGATCTCGATCGCCGAACACGTCCACCGTGTGGCCGATCGCTATCCGATTCATGTGGCGCTGCACACCGATCATTGCCAGGCCGACAAGCTCGACGCGTTCGTGATGCCGCTCGTCGAGGAGACCGAGCGCAGGCGGAAAACCGGGCTGCCGAATCTATTCTCGAGCCACATGTTCGACGGTAGCGCGCTGCCGCTGAAAGACAACCTCGATATCGCCGTGAAGCTCCGCGAGCGACTCAATCGCAGCGATCTGATCCTCGAGATCGAAGCCGGCGTGGTCGGCGGCGAGGAGGACGGCGTCCGCGCGAGCGCCGCCGCCAAGTTGTACACCACGCCTGAAGACACCCTCGAGGTCGCACGGCGCCTCAACGCGATTCCAGGTCCGCCGTACCTGCTCGCGGCGACATTCGGCAACGTGCACGGCGTGTACAAGCCCGGGCACGTGAAACTCAAGCCATCGATCCTGAAGGACTGCCAGGACGCGGTGACCCAGGCCTGCGGCGGCGCGGCGCAGTTCTATTTCGTGTTTCATGGCGGATCCGGTTCCGAGCTGCGCGACATCCACGAGGCGCTCGAGTACGGCGTCGTGAAGATGAACGTCGACACCGACATGCAGTACGCGTTCACGCGCGCCGTCGCCCATCACTGCTTCCAGCACTACGACGGCGTGCTGAGAGTGGACGGCGAGGTCGGCGACAAGAAGGCCTACGATCCGCGCTCGTATCTGGCCGCCGCCGAACAGGCCATGGCCGATCGAGTGAAACGCGCGGCCGTCGAACTTCGCTCGGCGGGCACGGCGATGGTGCACGCGTGAGCGTGACTGAGCCCGCCGGCGACGGCCTCGATTTCACGATCGCGCGGCTCGGCGATTGCCGCATCCCGTCACCGATGGCGGGCACTCGATTCGTGAGCGACGACGAGCGCGTCCTCTATCCGTCGACCCTCGACGATCTGAGGGCGTTTCGGAAAGCCGGCGTCGAGTGCCCGGCGATGGAGTGCGCCGGTCCGCGGGAACAGCTGTTCTTCGACCCCTCGGGGCTTTCATGCGGGATCGTGACCTGCGGCGGACTGTGCCCGGGACTGAACGACGTGATTCGCGCGATCGTGCTGAGCCTCCACCATCACTACGGCGTCCAGCGAATTCTCGGGTTCCGGTTCGGCTTCGAAGGCCTCGTCGCCGGCCTCGGCGCGGAACCGGTGGCGCTCACACCCGACGCGGTCAATCGAATCCACCACACGGGCGGCTCGATTCTCGGCTCGTCGCGCGGCCCGCAGGATCCGGCGGCGATGGTCGACTGTCTCCGGCGTCTTGGCGTTCGCGTCCTCTTCGCGATCGGCGGCGACGGCACGCTGCGCGGGGCGCACGCGATCAGCGCCGAGGTCGCGAGACAAGGCGAGCCGATCAGCGTCATCGGCGTGCCGAAGACCATCGACAACGACGTCTCGTTCGTACAGAAGACCTTCGGCTTCGAAACCGCGGTGACCGAGGCCTGGCGGGCCACGTACGCGGCGAACATCGAGGCCGAGGGAGCGTTCAACGGCGTCGGCCTCGTGAAGCTGATGGGACGCGACTCGGGCTTCATCGCCGCCTACTCGGTGCTCGTCGACGGCCAGGTGAACTTCTGCCTGATCCCGGAGGTCCCTTTTACCCTCGACCGCCTCGTGACCGCATTGCGCGAACGGCTCGAACGCCGCGGCCATGCGGTCGTGGTTGTCGCCGAGGGCGCCGGTCAGGATCTCGTGGCCCGGCGCGACGAACGCGATGCGTCGGGCAACGTCAAGCATGGCGACATCGGTGTGTTCCTGCGCGATGCCATCACGCGGTGCTTCAAGGAATCGGGCACACCCATCAGCCTGAAGTACATCGATCCGAGCTACGCGATCAGGAGCGCGCCGGCGACGGCACACGACTCGGCGTTCTGTCTATTGCTCGGACACAACGCGGCGCACGCCGCGATGAGCGGGCGGACCGACATGGTGGTGGGATTCTGGAACCATCAGTTCACGCACGTGCCGATCCGTCTCGCGGTCTCGGCGCGCAAGACGATCGATCCCGGGGGAGCGTTGTGGAGCAGCGTGCTCGCCTCCACCGGCCAGCCTCCCAACCTTTGTTGATAGAAGACCCAGCAACGCCGGCATCCAGCGAAGAAACCGAGGCGCAGCGCCCATGACGAACCGGACGAAGATCGTCGCCACCATCGGCCCGGCATCGCGAGAGCCCGCGGTGCTGCGCCAACTCATCGCCGCCGGCGTGAACGTGTTCCGGCTCAACTTCTCGCACGGCACGCACGACGAGCACAGCGCCGTTCTCGCCGACATCCGCCGGGTCAGCCGCGAGATGGACCGTCACGTCGCGGTGCTGCAGGACCTCTGCGGTCCGAAGATGCGGCTGGAGGCAGTCGCCGGCGACGTGCTGGACTGCCATCTGCACGACGAATTCACCATCGTCACCGGAACTCCCGCGAACGCGCGCGAACTGGCCTGCTCCTATCGCGATCTGCCAAACGATCTCGGGATCGGCGACACGGTGCTCTTTGCGGACGGAACCGTCGCGATGACGGTGATCGAGAGCGCGCCCGGCCGCGCACGCATGCGCGTGACGCTTCCTGGTCACGTCCGCTCGCGGCAGGGGCTGAACCTGCCGGGTACCGATCTGGCTGTGAGCTCGCTGACCGACAAGGATCTGCACGATCTCGACTGGACGGCACAGCACGCAGACGAGATCGATTTCGTGGCGCTGTCGTTCGTCCGGCAGGCCCGGGATGTCGAAGGGCTCCGGCGCGAGCTCCAGTCGCGAAAGTGCACCGCGGAGATCGTGGTCAAGATCGAGAAGCCGCAAGCAGTGCTGCAGCTCGACGCGATCGTGGCCGTGACCGATGCGGTAATGGTCGCGCGCGGCGATCTGGGCGTGGAAGTGGACGTGCAGCGGGTCCCGGCAATACAGAAGCGAATCATCACCGCGTGCAACCAGGCGCACCGGCCGGTGATCACAGCCACGCAGATGCTCAACAGCATGGAGCATTCGAGCCGGCCGACACGGGCCGAGGCGAGCGATGTGTTCAACGCCGTGCTCGACGGCACCGACGCGGTCATGCTCTCAGGCGAGAGCGCGATCGGCGACTACCCCGTCGAAGCAGTGACGACGATGCGGCACATCTGCTCGGAGGCGGAAACCTACCTGAAAAGCGCAGGCGGCCAGCGGCGGGATGCCGCCGCACCGCTGTCCGGGCTCATCGACTCGACGATGGAAGCGTGCGTCGACGCCGCGTCACGGATGACCCGCCAGCTCGATGCCGCGCTGATCGTCGTATCCGCCGCGTCCGGTCGTGCGGCTCGCGCCCTCGCCAACCGCAGACCGGGAGCGCCGATCCTGGCGCTGCCGCCGACCGAGCAGATGGCGCGGCGGCTGAGTCTCTGCTGGGGCGTGATCGCAGCGGTGTACTCCGAGTCAGTCACGACGGAGCGCTCGTTGCTCTACGGGATCGAATGGGCCAAATCGCGCGGGCTCGTCGCGCCCGGCCAGCACGCGATCCTGCTGGCCGATCACGTCGGCGACCGGCGAGACGTGGGCGCGGTGTTGGCCGGCGCGGTGAGTTGAGCCGCCGGCCCACGACCTCTTTCAGCGCTTTGGTTCCTTCACGACCGGCGGGCGCGCCACCATCGCGTCGTCGAGCCGCCACAGTGCCGCGTGACCGCCATCCACGCCGACCGCCCACTCTCCGTTCGCGGTGATCGACTGTGCGATTCCGTACGAACTTTCAGGTGCCGACAAATCGACCAGTCCGTGCGTTCGACTCCAGGCAAACGCGTGTGTCGAACCATTCGCGATCTGGCTCATCCCGACGACTCTGCCGTCGTTGCCGATCCCGAACGGCCAGCTGAATGGACCACCAAGTGTGCCGATGTCGAGTGTTCTGCCGATGGACGTCCACACACAGGCTTGCGACACGGACACACGAGGGTCGGCGGTCGCAACATAACGGACGCCGGTGACGACGCCGTGGCGATTGATCGCCGTGGCATGCGTCGACTCGCTGTTATGCGGGCTGAGGTCCAGTAAGCCGTCAGCTTCGGTCCAGACGAACGCGTGCTCCAGGTTGCCGGTGGCAAGCCCGCTCCATCCGACAACGGTGCCGCTGTCGCTGATGGCGCCGGTGTAGCTATAACGTCCGCCAAGGGTGCCAAGGTCGATCATGCCTCGACTCCGGGTCCACACGAATGCATGAACCTGCATCTCCCCGGCAAGCGTAGACTCACCCGCGACAATGGAGCCCGAACGAGTGATGGCCCTGATCGTCGTCGTGTATCCGCCGAGCGTGCCAAGATCGATCAGGCCGTTGCGCTCGGTCCACACCCAGCCCCGGTTGATCCCCGTCCAGGGGTCGTAGCTGTTGCCTGCGACGGTCCCATTGTCGGCAACCGCGATAGCACGGCTCGACTCCAATGTGTACGGTGTGAGGTCGATCATGCCGTCGCGCGGGCTCCATCTGAACGCGTGCTGTCCTCCGGCGGCAGTAGCGCTGGAGCCGGCGACGAATCGGCCATCGTCGCTCACCGCGGTCGCAGTGCTGGAGTCACCGCCCAGAGTACCCAGGTCGACCATCCCATGCGTGCTGGTCCATCGGAACCCGTGAGAGCTCGAGTCTCCCGACAGGCGGCTATCGCCAACGATCACACCGTTGTTGCTGATCGACGGGGCGTCGCTCGCCGTTCCTCCAAGCGTGCCAAGATCGTGTCCGGTGCGCCGCGATGCTGCTTGGAGGCTCGCACCAGTGAGGAGTACAACGAGAGCGACCCGCGTCCCTGTTCGGACTCGAGACGGTGCGTCGACGAGAAGGTTCATGGAATCCTCGATTGGGGCGAACAATAGTCGGCATGCTGGATGACATGCTGCGTCCGGTCACGGCTGTCATCTCAGGTCGAAGTGATGCGCGAACGAGGTGCGTCGGCTGCAGTCCGCTTGTGTCATGCCCCTGAGTGACACGCGCGAGATCGCGATGTGGAAGCGTCGCAGCATCGGGTCGGCGAAGCGGCAACTTCAGTGCCGATAGCGCGCTGTTGATCGATCAACTTCACACTTTTTGTTTCAAGGATCGTTCATGAGGACACGCAAGCATCCGGCGGTGCCGGCGCGCGGGGCCGGCAAGGATCGGAGCTTCTTCAACCAGCACGTGGCGTTTCCAATGCGTGATGCCTCGCCCGTGGAGCTCGAGCGGTTCTGGGCAGGCGCCACGCGCGTCGACGTCGAGCTTCCGCCGGAGCATCACTGGGACTGCCTGGGGCCCTACAACATTGCCGGCCGTGTGACCGCGCTCGCGATCCACCCCGAGAACCCGGAGTACTGGATCGCCGGATCTGCGGCCGGAGGCGTGTGGAGCACGAGCGACGCCGGCGCGTCCTGGAGTCAGGCGTGGAGCCGCTTCGCGCCTCAGAGCATCGGCGCGATCGCCTGGGTGAAATGGGACGGCATGTGGACGCTCATCGCCGCGACCGGCGAAGCCAATATGTCGGCTGACACGTATCCCGGGAGCGGTCTGTATATCTCCTTGGACTGCGGGCTCACGTGGCAAGGCCTGTTCGGTGCCGCGTCTCCTGACACTGGTATGCAGGGACAGCCGCGCCGCATCGGATGCATCGCCGCTGGTACTCACGGACGGCTCGCGTTCGGAAGCGTGTATCTCGACGAAAGCATGCCGGCTGGTCTCTACTTCGCGGACCTGAAACGCATGGAGTGGGCGGTCGCCATGTGCGACGGATGGGGCGAACGCAGCTACAACTGCCACTCGGTCGTGTTCCACCCGGATGGGAAGACGCTCCTCACGGCCATCGAGCCCGACGGCACGCTGAACGGCATCTGGCGCACACCCGATCGTGGAAAAACCTGGGAGCACCTGAAGCGGGGATTGCCGCGCGGCGAATTCTTCCGGAGGATCAGCCTCGCGCTCGCGCCCTCCGATCCCGACGTCGTCTATGCGCTCGCTGCCAGCCGATCGGCGCACGTGCTCGGCGTGTTTCGCAGCACCAACGGCGGCCGATCGTGGAAGGAGATCCTCAGCGGCCGGTTCCCGACGGAGCGGCAGATGGACTACAACAACACCATCGCCGTCCATCCCCATCGTCCCGACAGCGTCATCTGGGGCGGCATGAAGCTGCACCGCACCGACAATGGCGGCCGCAACTGGCGGACCATCACTTCGAAGAAACACGGTGCGCGGAACTACGTCCACGACGATCATCACGCGCTGCTCTGGCCCGACGACGAGCTGATCCTGTCCGGCAACGACGGCGGCGTCTCGATCAGCCGTGACGGCGGCCGCACGTGGCAGGAGCGCAGCCACAGGATGGTGACGACGATGTTCTACGACCTCGATATCGCGCCATCCAATGGAAAAATCTTCGGTGGAGGCACACAAGACAACGGCACGTTGATCGCGGGCGTCGACGGCACGAACGACGGCGACTTCGTGTCGGCGATCGGCGGCGACGGCGCGTGGACCGCGTTCGACCCGGACGACACCGAAACCTCGTTCGCATCGTCGAGCGGCTTCGACATCCGCCGGCATGTCCGTGGACAGCCGTGGAAGGATCTGGCGGGCTGGCAATACATCAGTCCCGGCCCCGACCAGATGCCCGACGGCGAGCGTTTCCAGCGCTCGTTCACAGTGCTCGCGATCGATCCGGCCACGCGGAAGGGAGCCCGGAGGCTCTGGGCGGGTACGGGAAGACTCTGGTCCTGGGATACCCGGCGACGCTCCTGGAATGAACCGACGCATACGTTCGATGGATCGCCCATCTCGGCGATCGAGATCTCGGATCGGGACCCGCGTGTGCTGTACGTGGGCACGACGAAAGGCGGCATCTTCCGCAGCGGCGACAGCGGTGTCACGTGGTGCGAGAACCTCGCGGGCCCCGACATTCCCGCGCGGGCGATCACGTCCATCCGGGCGCATCCCACATCGGCCAAGGGAGTGATCGTGACGGTGGCGTCCACTGGCGTCGAGAACGCCGGCGTTCGACTCAGCACGGGGGAATACATGCCGTACGGCCATGTGTTCCTGTCGCGGAACAGCGGGGCCACCTGGGAAGATCTCGACGCCGGGGCTCTGCCGAACGTCGCATACTTCTCCGCTGCGTTCGAGACGCACCCTCCCTACCGGCTGTTCGTTGCCTCCGACCTCGGCGTGTGGGCATTCATCGATCACTATTGGGTCCACATCAACGGCAACCTGCCGAGCGTCGTGGTGTCGGACCTCGCGTACCACCACCGGGATCGGACCCTGACGGCCGCGACTTACGGCCGCGGTATCTGGCGCATGAACATCGGGCGGCTCGCGCTTCCTACCCCCCGAAAGGGCGTGCGCCCGGGCGACGCCAGCGCCCTGCGCGTCGATCCCTTCATCGAGGTTCCGGTCCCGCGAACGTCCATCATTCGATCGAGTCATCGCGGTGGTCCACCGATGCTGGAGATGACCGTCGAGCCCGTTGCGGCGGCGGCAGGCTACCAGTTCGAGATCTCCGTGCCGTCGGCGGGGAGGCACGTCCGATACGGATCGGTCGGGCCCACGCTCACCGTCGGCGACCTTGGAGGCATACGCGGCAGGTGGAGGGCGTCGACGATTCGCGACGGACTGCGCTCGCGGTCGTCTGCGTGGCGAACGTTCGTCGTCCGTGGTTGACCGACTCGTGTCGTTCCACTAACCTGCGCCGCAGGATCTGCTGTTGCTCTCGCCTGGACGCACCATCGGCCACTACATCGTCACGTCTCAGCTTGGTGCGGGAGCGATGGGAGCCGTGTACGAAGCGACCGACGATCGACTCGGCCGCGCGGTGGCCATCAAGGTGATGCTCGCCGATCGCCCGGACGGAGAAGACCGCCAGCGATTCGTGCGTGAGGCACAGGCCGCGTCGGCGCTCAATCATCCGAACATCGTGACGGTGCACGAAGCCGGCCGCGACGGCGACATCGACTTCATCGTGATGGAGCGGATCGCCGGGCAGACGCTGAGCGACGTCATCCGATCGTCGCGCCTGCCCCTGCGCAAGGTCCTCGAATACGCCGCGCAAATCGCCGGTGCGCTGGCCGTCGCACACGACGCGGGGCTCGTGCACCGCGATCTCAAGCCCGGCAACATCATGGTGACGCCGAGAGGCCTGGTGAAGGTGCTCGACTTCGGGCTTGCCGTGCAGGCAACTCCCAGCGCATTTGCCGCAACTGTCACTTCGTTAGGGAGCCCGGCCGGCACCGCGGGCACCCTCTCATATATGTCGCCCGAGCAGTCCGAAGGCAAACCGGTCGATTCGCGATCGGATATTTTCGCGTTCGGCTGTGTCCTCTACGAGATGTTGACCAGGAGGCAGGCGTTCCACAAAGAGAATGCCGTCGCCACGCTCGCGTCGATCCTCCACGACGAGCCTCCGCCCATCGATCCGAACGTCGCGCCGCGGCTGCTGGCGCGGCTGGTCGCAAAGTGCCTGCGCAAGAACCCGGACGACCGCTGGCAGCACATGTCGGATGTGAAACAGCTGCTCGACGATCTGGTGAAAGACGACGAATCGCCTGAAGCCGCACCACTCCATCAAGAACCGTCGAGCGGCCGCGCACGCCGATTTCCATGGGTGGCGATCGCGGCGGCGTGCGCCGCGACTGCGGTTCTCGCGTTCGTTGCCGGGCGGTTCGTGCCGGCCGCGGTGCCTGCGAGCCCGACTGACGATCGGGCACTGTTCATGGTGACGGCGGATGCCGGACTCACCGCCGCTCCGGCGATCTCGCGCGACGGCAAGCTCCTGGCCTTTGCCTCCGATCGGGCAAAGGGCGACAACCTCGATATCTGGGTGCAGCAGATCGGCGGCCGTGAGCCGCTGCGTCTCACCCAGGATCCCGCCGACGAAAGCGAACCGGCGTTCTCACCCGACGATGCGACGATCGCGTTTCGATCCGAGAAGGATCGCGGCGGCATCTACATTGTCCCCGCGCTGGGCGGCACGCCTGTCCTGCTCGCCGCGCGCGGCCGCCATCCCAGGTTTTCTCCCGACGGACGATGGGTCGCGTATGCAGTCGGCGGGGAAGAGAATTCGAATCCGGGCACGACAGGCGTCTTCGTGATCAACGCGGGAGGCGGCGTTCCGCGCGCGATCCATCCAGAGATGGCGACGGCCACCAACCCCGTCTGGTCTCCCGACGGCGACAGGCTGCTCGTGCTCGGCCGCAAGGACGCGGCCCCTTCGGGGGGCCCACAACTGGACTGGTGGATCCTTCCCGTCGGCGACGGCGCTCCGCAGCGAAGTGAAGTGTTCGCACGCCTCGGCAAGCAGAAGTTGATGCGCCCTGCTCCCCCGCAGGTCTTCCCGGCGCCGCTCGACTGGCGGCGAGCCGGGGGCGAGGATCGAATTCTGTTCAGCGCGTTCCTCGGCGAGGCGGTCAACTTGTGGGAGATCCCGCTGATTGGCGGCGGCGCAGCCGGCCGCCTGACGCTCGGCCCCGGCTTGCATCAGCAAGGTCGCTGGACTGGCGACGCGAAGAGCCTGACGTTTGCCGCCGCGGAGCTCAATTTCGACGTGTGGATGCAGCCGCTCGATCGTGCAACCGGTGCGGCACGCGGCGACACGAAACGGCTGACCGACGAGCTCACCGATGACTGG